>DASQPE010000170.1:0-5827 GCA_035644115.1 Gemmatimonadales bacterium | reverse complement strand
GAGGTGAGAGGTGAGAAGTAGGAGGGGGGCCCCGTGGATCGACGGAGCCCCCTCTTACCTCTTAGCCCTCACCTCTCACCTCTTACTCTATGACGCCTTCCTGCGCGAACGTCTGGATGATTCGCTGGACGTCGGCGAGGAGCGCATCGCGATCGGCATGATCGAGCGAACCGGCGACGGCGTCGGCGATGGCGTGCGGGTGGTGCCGGCCGTCGCAGTAGGTGAGGACCAGCGCGGAGGTAAAGTCGAGGTGATTGGCGCGAGTGCCGGCGCCGTCGCGCAAGAGAAAGCGACCGCCCACGGAGTGGAAGCGGAGGTCGGTGCGAGCTCTCGGATAGCGGCGACGGGGGGCAGGCTTTTGCACATCACAAAACTATCTCTGGGCTAATGGTCCGCAACCCCTGATTTTTCAACGATCAACATCATGTTGAGTAGTCTGTGGAAAACAATGTGGAAAGGGCCGCGATTGCCGCTCGCCCGGTCCCGCTCCTATCTTCCGCCCCTCCGTTCCCCTTCGGACTTTCACTCGATCGGATCTGATGGCCGACACGACCCTCATGGACAAGCTCGTGTCGCTGTGCAAGCGGCGCGGCTTCGTCTTCCAATCCTCCGAGATCTACGGCGGCCTCGGCTCGGTCTGGGACTACGGCCCGCTGGGTGCCGCGCTCAAGAAGAACCTCAAGGATCGCTGGTGGCACGCCATGGTCCAGGCCCGCGATGACATCGAGGGGCTGGACGCCGCGATCCTGATGCATCCCAAGGTCTGGGAGGCTTCCGGTCACGTGGCCGGCTTCACCGATCCGCTGGTGGACTGCAAGCACTGCAAGAACCGGTTTCGGGCTGACGACCCGCGCATCAAGGGCACCCCCGGCCAGCCGGACGCGCAGTGCCCGGTCTGCGGCAGCAGGGGCACGCTGACCGAGCCGCGCCTCTTCAATCTCATGTTCAAGACCTTCATGGGCCCGGTGGAGGACCAGGCGGCCATCGTCTATCTCCGGCCGGAGACCGCGCAAGGCATTTACGTCAACTACCTCAACGTGCTCAACTCCTCCCGGCAGAAGGTGCCCTTCGGTATCGCCCAGATCGGCAAGGCGTTTCGGAACGAGATCACGCCGGGGAACTTCATCTTCCGGACCCGCGAGTTTGAGCAGATGGAGATGCAATTCTTCGTGAAGCCGGGGACCGACGTCGAGTGGTTCGAGCGCTGGCGCGCCTGGCGCATGGAGTGGTGCCAGGGGCTCGGCCTCACGCCGGCCAAGCTCCGCTTTCATCAGCATGGCCCCGACGAGCTGGCCCATTACGCCAAGGATGCATTCGACATCCAGTACGAGTTTCCCTTTGGCTGGCAGGAGATCGAGGGGGTGCACAACCGCACCGATTTCGACCTTGGGCGCCACCAGCAGTATTCCGGGAAAAAGCTGGAGTACTTCGACCAGGCGGCCAACGAGCGCTACCTCCCTTACATCGTTGAGACCTCGGCCGGCGCCGACCGGATCACGCTGACGGTGATGGTGGACGCGTATCGCGAGGAGAGTGTGGAAGGCGAGACCCGGGTCGTGCTGGGCTTCCACCCGGCGCTGGCCCCGATCAAGGCCGGAGTCTTTCCCCTGGTCAAGAAGGACGGGATGCCGGAGCTTGCGACCGATGTCTACCAGGCGCTCAAGCCGCGGTTCCCCGTCTTCTATGATGACAGCGGCGCGATCGGCCGCCGCTATCGGCGGATGGATGAGGCGGGAACTCCCTTCTGTGTCACCATCGACGGTGAGACGGTTGCCAACCGTACGGTGACCGTCCGGCATCGCGATTCGATGAAGCAGGATCGGGTGGCCCTGGACCAGCTGGAAGCGTATCTGAGAGACCGGCTGGCGCTGTGACAACCGCGTGAACGGTGAACGGTGAACGGGAGGTCGGATTTAGGGGGGCCCCCGTTTACCGTTTACCGTTCACCGCAGTTATGCGCTTCTCCGATTTCGACGCCCTCGTCCGCCGCCTTTCCTCGGAGCTCCCTGCCGATTTCCTCGAGGGCGTGGCTGAGATCGTGGCCTCACCCAAGAGCGTTCCCCACCCTACCCGGGCCGACATCTATACTCTGGGCGAATGCATCCCGCTGCCGGCGCCCGCCGGCGAGCCGGCCGGTGGCGTGCAGAGCCGCATCGTGCTGTATCACGGCTCGTTTCAGAACCTCGCCCGATTGGATCCCGACTTCGATTGGCGGGCGGAAGCCTGGGACACGCTGACCCACGAGGTGCGGCATCACGTCGAGTGGCGCGCGCGCGCACCGGCGCTCGAGGCCTACGACCGCGCCGTGGAGCAGAACTTCGCGCGCGACGAGGGTGAGCCGTTCGATCCCGCCTTCTACCTCGACGGT
Source organism: Gemmatimonadales bacterium (assembly GCA_035644115.1). Lineage (GTDB taxonomy): Bacteria > Gemmatimonadota > Gemmatimonadetes > Gemmatimonadales > GWC2-71-9 > DASQPE01. The sequence continues at coordinate 3,459 of DASQPE010000170.1, read as the reverse complement.
GATTCACCCGTGACCGGCGTGTACGAGGTGGAGGGCGACTACTTCCTGGATCGGGTCGTACGCGCCCCGCCGGCCGAGCTCGAGCTCAACTGGCACGGCGCGCGGTACCGGGCGCCGGCCCCGGCGGGGTTGCGGCTGCCCGCGTTTGTCACCATCGAAGGTGTAGCCGAGCCGCCGCCGGGCGATCTCGTGCTGGTGCTGCGCCGGCGACCTCGGCTCACCGATCTGTTTCGGCAGCGCGAGACGTTTACGGCGGTGGTGGCGGTGACGCCGGTCTCCGCTCCCGCGGCTCAGATATAGCTCGGCCAGGTAACGCGGCGGCGCTGGCGGGTCTCGCACTCCTGATTGGTCCGCGACCCCTGCTCTCGTATATTCCGTACTCATGACCTATCAGACTGTCACCACCCTCGGTGCGGCGGAGGTGCTCACCCGCGCCAAGCGGTTCTTCGCCGAGCGGATGCCGCTGTCGGCCGCGTACCCCGAGAAGGAGGGGCCGACGTTCCTGGTGTTGCGGGGGCAGGGCGGGGAAGAGATCGCCATCGCCGCGACGCCGGTCCCCGGGGGGACCAAGGTGCGGGGATCGACCCTTTTCTTCGACCAGGCGGTCGATCGCTTTCTGTCGACGCTGCCGGCAGCGACCGAGCTCTCTGCGTGACCGGCCTGGTCCCCGTGCGGGTGACGGTGGCGGACGTGTGGGACTCGGTGGCGCTCGATCTTGCCCCTTCGACCTCGCTCGCCGAGCTCAAGCGCGAGGCTCTGATGAGAAGCCGTATCGTACGCGACCCTGCCGAGTACGTGATAAAGTTCCGTGGTGCGGAAATGCTGGACGAGTCCACCACGCTCAAGGACGCCGGGATCCCCCCCAACGCGTCGCTGATCGTGCTTCCGTGGCGTCGCCGGCCTCTGAAATAGCCAATGTTTGTTTCTCCCGGCACCAACCGTACGATGACGCTTCTTGCCTCCGCGTTTCTCGGCTTTGACGGAGCCGCGCTCGTGGCGTTCGGGATCTGGAGTGGCCATCCCCTGCTGGCGCTGATCGGTGCTGCGCTGTTCGTGTCCTCGGGCCTGGTCCTGATCTATTGGCGCTGGCAACAGCGTCAGCTGGACGAGATCGCCGCTGCACGCCGCGCGCTCCGGGACGAAGCCGAGTCGATGCGGGAGCTGCTCCGCGGAGGCTGAGGTCGTGCCCGTCGCGGTCTTCACCCACCCGGATTGCCTGCGCCACGACCCGGGCCCAGACCACCCGGAAACACCGGCGCGGCTCGCCGTCCTGCTCGAACGGCTCCGGCGGGAGCCCGGCGTCGCGGTACGGGACGCTGTCCCAGCCGACCGATCCGAGCTGCTCGCGGTTCACCGCGACGGCTACCTGCGCTCGGTCGAGGCCCTGAGCGCGGCCGGGGGCGGCGCGCTGTTTCTCGATACCATCCTCAACCAGGCAAGCTGGGCAGCGGCGCTCGGCGCTGCCGGTGCGGCGATCGCTGCGGTGGACCACGCCCACGGGGGCGGCAGTCACGCGTTCGGCGCGGTGCGCCCCCCTGGCCACCATGCCCTCGCCTCGGTCGGCATGGGTTTCTGCCTGGTCAACAATGCGGTCGTGGCGGCACGGCACGCGCAGCGACTGGGGCGGGAGCGGGTGCTGATCGTCGATTGGGACGTTCACCACGGCAACGGCACCCAGGCCCTGGTGGAGACCGATCCGACGATTCGATACGTCTCGCTCCACCAGTCGCCCTGGTATCCCGGCACCGGGGCCGCGGAAGAGCGCGGCGTCGGGAACGTCTTCAATGTGCCGCGGGCGCCGGGCAAGCCGGCCGAGCTCTACGTGGGCGATCTCTGGGCTGCTATCATCGCCGCCACGACCGACTGGACGCCGGCCCTGGCTATAGTGTCGGCCGGGTTCGATGCCATGCGCGGCGATCCGCTCGGCGGGTTCACGCTCGAACCTCCTCACTACGCCGACCTTACCCGGCGGCTTCGCGAGCGGCTGCCTGCCGTGCCGATCATCGGGCTCCTCGAGGGCGGATACATTCCCTCCCGGCTCGCCGATGGCGCGACCGCTCACATTCTGGCGCTGGGAGACTAGCCGTGTCGCTTCATCTCGAAGCCGAGATCCTCGAGCTCACGACCCGACACCCGTTTCTCATCGCGCGGGGCGGGCAGGCGTTGCACCACACGGTCTGGGTCCGGGTGCGGGATGACGACGGTTGCGTCGGCTGGGGCGAGGCGGCGCCGACCACCTACTACGGCGAGACCCCGGAGACCGTGCTCGCGGCGCTCAACGTGTACGCCGCACAGTTGCCTCACGATCCGTTCGAGCTCGAAGTGGCCGAGCGCGCGCTCAACAATGCGCTGGGCGAGAACCCGGCGGCGCGCGCCGCCGTCTCGACCGCGCTTCACGACCTGGTAGGCAAGCGACTTGGCGTGCCGCTCTACCGGTTGTGGGGCCTGGACCCGAAGGCGACGCCGATCTCGACGTTCACCATCGGCCTCGATACTTCCGACAAGATGCGGGCCAAGGTGCTCGAGGCCGAGCCTTACCCGGTGCTGAAGGTAAAGCTGGGGACCAACCGAGACGAGGAGATCCTGCGGACCATTCGCGGCGCCACCGACAAGGAGCTCCGGGTGGACGCGAACTGCAGCTGGACCCGGAAACAGGCGATCCGCATGCTCCCGGTGCTGGAGGAGTTCGGCGTCACGGTGCTCGAGCAGCCGCTGCCGGCGCACGACCGTGACGGCCTTGCAGCCGTCACCCGGGCGGCGCGTATGCCGGTCATCGCCGACGAGAGCTGCCTGGTCGCGAGCGATATTCCGCCGCTGGTGGGCGCGGTGGACGGGATCAACATCAAGCTCGCCAAGTGCGGGAGCCTCCGCGAGGCGCTCCGGATGATCGCCGTAGCTCGGGCGCACGGGATGATGGTCATGGTCGGCTGCATGATCGAATCGTCCATCGGGATCACCGCCGCCGCCCATTTCACGCCCCTGGTGGACATCGTGGATCTCGACGGTGCCGCCCTGCTCGCCGCCGATCCATTCGTCGGCGCCACCATCGACCGGGGCCGGATCGTCCTCCCCTCCGGACCGGGGCTCGGCGTGCGAGCGCGATGACCGCGTACGCTAACGTCGCCCTCCCGCTTCCGCTCTACTCGACCTACACCTACCGGATTCCCGAGGCCCTGGCCGACCGCATCGTGCCGGGGGCGCGGGTGGTCGTGCCCCTGCGCCAGCGGGAAATGATCGGCCTGGTAGTGGACACCGACGGAGAAGCGCCGGCGAGCCCTGCGCGTGACGTGCTGGGTGCGCCCGACGGCGAGCCCGCGCTGCCGGCGCCCCTCCTGCGCACCGCGCGGTGGATCGCGGACTATTACGGGGCGCCGCTCGGGCTCACCCTCCGTGCCGTCCTGCCGGGTGGAATGTGGGGCGAGTCACAGGTGATCGTGACTCGGGTCGAGCGCGGGCCTG
>DASQPE010000169.1:0-7725 GCA_035644115.1 Gemmatimonadales bacterium | reverse complement strand
GGCCATCGAGTCCGCCCTGGTCCGGGCACGACAAGCTGCGGCCGTCGGAGCCGTTGGTCCCCGGGTGGCCATTCTCGCGTGGATCACGCCGCCGCTCGTACTGGGAGCCGGGAGCTATCTCCACGAGGTGGTGGAGCTCGCCGGCGGGCGTAACGCCTTCGGCGACGTAGCCCGCGCGTCCGCCCCGGTCAGCCTGGAGGCGATCGCTGCCCGCGATCCGGACCTGATCCTCCTGGCGGGGGACACTCCCTCGGCCCTGCTCGGCCGCCCCGAGTGGCGGGCAGTGCGCGCCGTGCGAGAAGGGCGCGTGCTCGCTCTCTCGGATCCTGCCCTCGCCCGCCCTACCCCGCGCGCGCTCGCCGCCATCGCCCCGCTCCGGGAGCGTCTGGCGCGAGTCGCCATCTCATCATCCCAGGAGCTCGCCCGATGATGCCCGTTCGCTGGAGACCGGCCGGCGCGCTGGTTGGCGCAGCCGCATGGCTCGCGCTTGCCGCGCCCCCGCTGACTGCGCAGGAACCTCGCGACACGACCGCGCTTCCGGACGTGGTCGTGACCGCCACCCGCTACCCGGTCCCCCCGGAATCGGTCTCCGCGACGCTGACCGTGCTCCACGGCGACGAGATCCGGGCTCAGGGCCTGCGATTCGTGGGCGATGCTTTGCGGCAGGTACCCGGGGTGCAGGTGGTTCAGGGGGGTGGATTCGGGGCCGCGACGTCGCTCTTCGTGCGGGGCGGCGAGAGCGACTACACCAAGGTCCTGATCGACGGCGTGCCGGCGAACGACCCCGGCGGGGCGTTCGATTTCGGATCGCTCACCACGGACAACATCGAGCGCATCGAAATCCTGCGGGGCCCCGCCAGTGTGCTCTACGGCTCCGACGCGATGACCGGTGTAGTCCAGATCATCACCCGACGAGGCAGCGGCGCTCCGGCGGTCGATGCCTCGGCCGAGGCGGGAACCTACGGGACAGTGCGGTGGGAGGGGTCCGCACGAGGTGGCAGCGAGCGGGTCGGCTGGTCGGGCTCACTGTCGCGACTCACGAGCGACGGCATCTACCCCTTCAACAGCCAGTACCGCAACACGGTCGCGAGCGCATTCCTCCGGGCCCAGGCGAGCACGAGCACGCGGGCGACCCTCTCGGTCCGGTTTCACGATGGCGCGTTCCACTTCCCGACCGACTTTACCGGAGCGCCGGTGGACTCCAATCAGTTCACTACCGAGCGCATGACCACGATCTCGCTCGACATTGCCCAGGCGCTGCCGGCCGGGTTGCGGGCCGAGCTCCTGCTCGGCCGGAACGAGACGACGCGCGGTTTCGACGATACTCCGCCCCCCGGATCGGGATCGACCGCGTTCAGCACCAGCGAGGCGTCGATCGACCGGAACACGGTCGATGGACGGTTGATGTACACGGGAATTCCCAGCACTACCCTGCTCTCGGGCGTGGTGTTCGACGACGAGCACGAGCAGGACTTCTCGCGCTCGGACGGAGCCTTCGGGCCCTCGAGCGATTCGTTTGAGGCGAGCCGCACCAACTGGGGCTACTATCTCCAGGCGACAGCCCAGCCTCTCCGCCGGGTGCAGCTCACCGCGGGCGGCCGGCTGGACGACAACGAGCGGTTCGGGAACTTCTGGACCTACCGGGTCGCCGCACTTGGCTTCCTCACCTCGTCGACCCGGATCCGGGCGTCCGCCGGCAAGGGATTCAAGGAGCCTGCCTTCTTCGACACTTACTCGACCAGCCCGTTCGCGGTGGGCAACCCGGACCTCAGACCCGAGCGATCCCGAAATCTCGAGGCTGCCCTGGAGCAGGATCTCGCGGCCGGGCACGTGACCCTCTCGGTGACCGGGTTCTCTCAGCGGTTCCGGGACCTGATCCAGTTCGCCTCGGCCCCGCCGGCACCGGGCGCTCCGAATTTCTTCAACATCGCCGCAGCCAACGCGTCGGGGATAGAGACCGGCATCGCGTTGCGACGACTCGGACCGGTCGAAGCGAGCGCGTCCTATACCTGGCTCCACACCAAAGTCACGGACGCGGGATTCGATAGCGGTTCCGATGCCCAGTTCGTGGATGGGCAGCGGCTGATCCGCCGGCCGGAGCATGCGGTGACAGCGCGGGTGAGCGGCGCTGTACATCCGCGGCTCCAACTGGGAGCTGCGCTCAACGTCATCGGCAGTCGGGACGATCTCAGGTTCGCCCAGTTTCCCGACCCGACCCGACGGATCACTCTGGCCGGCTACACGACCGTGGACCTGTCCAGCCGAGTCACCCTGCTCCAGCCCCGCGGGGTGGTGCCCGGGCTCGCGCTTCATGCGCGTATCGAGAACCTGTTCGACGAGCAGTACGAGCAGGTAGCCAATTTCAGGTCACCCGGGCGGACCGTAATCGTGGGCGTTTCTTCGGAGGTGCGCTGAGTTGCCGTCAGGCCGGCGGATTCTGGTCTCTTGGAGCGGCGGCAAGGACGCCGCGTGGGCGCTGCACCAGCTCCGTGGCCCCGACAACGGCGATGTGGTCGGCCTGGTGACCTCAGTCGTGCCCGAGCTCGGTCGCAGCGCCATGCATGGCGTGCGGCTGGATCTCATTCGGATGCAGGCCCGCTCGGCGGCGCTGCCGTTGCTCGAGGTCGCCCTGCCCTGGCCCTGCCCCAACGACCGCTACGAGGCCGCGTTCCTGGCGGGCTTGGCACAGGCCCGGGAGATCTGGGGCGTCACCCACGTAGCATTCGGCGATCTTTTTCTGGAGGACATCCGGGCCTACCGGGAGCGGCTGTTGACCGGAACCGGGCTCGAGCCGGTGTTCCCGCTGTGGCACGAGCCAACCGGGGAGCTGCTCGATGCGATGCTGGCCGCGGGAGTGCGAGCCACGATCGTCTGCCTCGACCCCGCGCAACTGGACCGCCGCTTTGCCGGCCGCGAGCTCGACCAGGCCCTGGCGGCGGAGCTGCCGGCCGAGGTCGATCGCTGCGGGGAGCGCGGAGAGTTCCACACCTTCGTCAGCGCCGGCCCCATGCTCACGTCACCAGTACCGGTCGAAGGCGGCGAGGTGGTGGAGCGGGACGGCTTCGTGTACGCCGATCTTCGCTCAGCGGCGAACCATGGGTGAGCAGTCGCCCATTCCGACGCCCTGCAAGGCCGCCTGCCGGCTGGGACCGGACCAGGTTTGTGACGGGTGCGGACGAACTATTGCAGAGATCGCTCGCTGGGCCGTGCTCGCGCCGGCGGAGCGGGACCGCGTGCTGGTCCGAGTGGCCCGGTGGGTGCCCCGCGAGGGCCCGCGACCGGAGCCAGGCGCATGAGAATCGTCTCCCTGCTGCCGAGCGCCACCGAGATCGCCTGCGCGCTGGGACTCGAGCACGAGCTGGTCGGGATCAGTCACTCGTGTGACTCTCCCGCGGTGGCGGCGCTTCCTCGAGTGACCCGCACCCGCATCCCGCTCCACGCGCCGAGCCGTGCGATCGACTCGGCAGTGCGGGACGCGCTCGCGCGGGGCGTCTCGCTCTACCAGCTCAAACCCGATCTGCTTCGCGCGCTCGCGCCTGACCTGGTCCTCACCCAGGATCTCTGCGACGTATGCGCTGTCGGCGAAGCGGAAGTGGCGACCGCCCTGCGCACCGCCTGCCTGGCACCGCGGGTCGTGACGCTCGGGCCGCGTACACTCGCGGAGGTGTGGGAGTGCATTCTGGCTGTGGGCCACGCCACCGGGCGGGCGCACGCGGCCGACGCCCTCGTCGCCACGCTCCGAGCCCGGCTTGCGCGCGTCCGCCAGACGACGCGAACCATCGCCCGGCGGCCCCGGGTGGTGTTCCTGGAATGGATCGATCCGCCGATCGTGGGCGGCCACTGGAACCCCGAGCTGGTCGAGCTGGCGGGCGGCACCGACGTGCTTGGCGTGGCGGGCGCACCCAGCCGGACCGTTGCCTGGGAGGATGTCGTGGCGAGCCGACCAGACGTGCTGTGCGTGGCCTCCTGCGGATTCGCGGCGGAGCGGACGCGGGCCGATCTCCTCGCGCTGGCTGCTCAGCCGGTCGTTCGCGGCCTGGAATGCATTGGGGAGGGGCGAATCGCGGTGTTCGACGGGGTGGGACTGTTCAGCCGACCGGGGCCGCGGCTGGCGGAGAGCCTGGAGCATCTCGCGGCCGCATTGCATCCACAGCTCTTTGCCGACTAGGGCGCCGGCTGCTCCCCCACGCGCAGAGGAATGACCTGGGGTGACCCGTCGGACCAGGTGGTGACGGCAACCGGCCACTGAAACACGTCGGTGAGGATCTCGCGCCGGAGCACCGCGGTTGGAGTGCCGTCGGCCACGACCCGGCCTTCATTGAGCAGCACGACGCGATCGGCAAAGCGGGCAGCCAGGTTGAGCTCGTGGGTCACGACCAGGCCAGCCAGTCCGTCCGTCACCAGAGTCCGGACCAGCTCGAACACTTCCATCTGGTGCCGCACGTCGAGCGAAGCCGTGGGCTCGTCGAGGACCAGGATGCGAGGCTGCTGCGCCAGCGCGCGGGCGACCCGGACCCGCTGCCATTCCCCCCCCGAGAGGGTATCGACCCGCCGCTCGGCGAGAGCCTCGATGTCGCAACGCCGGAGCGCCTTGAGCGTCGCCTCGCGGTCCTGAAAGCCGATCGGAGCGAGCGGGCCGAGATGGGGATACCGGCCGAGCATCACGGTCTGCGATACCGTGAGAGGAAACACGACCTCCTCCCGCTGCGCCACCACGCCCACGACCCGGGCGAGCGACCCCCGGCGCCATTCGCTCACCAGCTTGCCGTCGAGCTGAGCCGAGCCCCGCTCAAGCGGAACCAGTCCGAGCAGCGCGCGCACCAATGTGGTCTTCCCGCTTCCGTTCGGCCCCGCGACCGCCACCAGGCGCTTCGGCTCGAGCTCGAGCGTCACGCCGTCCAGGGCTGACGTGCGGGTGCCTGGATACCGGACCGCGAGATCACGCGCGGAGAGGATCACGTGTAGTTCCGGCGGAGCAGCAGGGCAAAGAGCGGCACGCCGACTATCGCGGTGACCGCGCCCACCGGCAGCTCGAGCGGGCGAACCACGGTGCGCGCCAGCGCGTCGGCCAGCACGAGGAAGGCACCGCCCGCGAGGAACGCCGCCGGCAGGAGCTCGCGATGCATGGGGGTCCCCAGGCGGCGGATCGCGTGGGGCACGACCAGGCCGACAAAGCCCACGATCCCGCACACCGCGACGCTGGCGGCCGTGAGCAGCGAAGTGGCGATATAGACCAGGCGCTTGTTGCGCTCCACGTCCGCGCCCAGATGCTTGGCGCTCTCCTCGCCCAGGGAGAGAAGGTCCAGCGAGCGGGCGCTCAGGAACAGGAGCACGAGTGGCAGCGCCGCGTAGGCCGAGAACACCCATACCGCCCGCCAGGAGGAGGCGCCGAACCCGCCCAGTAACCAGAGGAATGCGCGCCGGAGCTCCGCTGCTTCGGAAAGCGAGACCACGGTGGTCATGATGGCGCCGGCGAAGGAGCCCACCACGACCCCCGCCAGGAGGAGCACGCGCGGATCGAGGCGGCGACCCGCCACCACGCTCAGCCGGTACACCAGGGCGACGGCGCCGGTCGCGCCCGCGAACGCGGCGGCCGGCACCGCCCACGGCCAGTCGGGGTTGAGTGCGATGGCCAGCACGGCGCCGAGCCCGGCGCCGCCGGACAGACCGAGCAGATAGGGATCCGCGAGCGGATTGCGGAGCAACGCCTGGAGTGATGCCCCGACGATGCTCAGGCTTCCTCCGACCAGAAACGCGAGCAGCACGCGGGGCACCCGAAGCTCGCGCACGATGTCCGCGGCGTCGGCGTAAGGATGGATCAGCCCGTCCCAGAGCTCCAGCGGCGTGAAGGTGACCGGGCCGGCCCACAGGCCGATGACCAGGCTCACCGGCACCAGCAGCAACAAGCCCAGCCGTTTCATTGCAGCGCCTCGTGCAGGGCGGCCCGCAACTCCCGGATGGCCGCCGGCGCCCGGGGGCTCGGCCGACTGAATTCAGATCCCTCCTCGCGCACCAGGCGGCGCTCGCGCACGGCGGGAACCACCTGCCACTCGGGGCGGCTCAGAAAGGCCGGTGGCTCCGCGCCGAGGGCCAGGATCACGTCGGGGTTCCGGGCCGCGACGGCCTCGATGCTCACTGGGGCGGACGAGCTCGCGACGTCGGCAAAAAGATTCTCGGTGCCGGCCCGCTCGAGCAGCTCGGTCAGGAAGCTGCCCCGGCCGACCGTCATGGGCGGCTGGTCCCAGACCAAGAGGAACACCGTCGGTCGATAAGGCGCAGGCGGCGTGGTCGCCCCGGCGAGATCAGCGGCGAACGCGCGGCTCAGCGAATCGGCGCCAGACTGGCGGCCGGTCAGGCGGCCGAGCACCCCTGCCACGCGGGGCACATCGCTCAGCGAGTCGGTCCGGAACCGGAGTGCCGGGATGCCGAGTTGCGCCAGGCGGCGAACGGCGTCGGTGTTCTGCCCCGAGGTATAGAGGAGCACGAGGTCGGGCTTTCGGGCGACGATGGCCTCGAGGTTGGGATTGATCCCGTCGCCCAGGCTCGGGACGGCGGCGGCCTCGGCAGGGTAGTCGCACCAGGCCGTGCGCCCCACGACGGCTCCGCCCGCGCCAATAGCGAACAGCAGCTCGGTGACGGCCGGGTTGAGCGAGACGACGCGGTGCACCGGCAGTGCGGCGGTCACCGTGTCGCCCGCATCGTCGACGATACGAACCCCGGTCCGTGCCGGCGGCTCCGTCCGGCAGCCAGCAGCCAGGGCCAGCGCTAGAACCACCAGGCCAAAGCGGCGCACGTTATGCCTCGCCCGACCGGGCCGCAAGCGCGGACTCGAGCTCAGTCTTGAGCCGCGCCCGTTCGCCGCGGTAGGCCTGCCATTCAGTCGGATCGACATCCGCCTCCCGGTCGGCGTATCGGGCGTCGAGCTGAGCGATCCGCTCGAGCAGGGTGTCCGCGTCGATCGCCCGGGCCGGCGGCTCGGCGACAGAGGGTGCCCGGGCCCCGAGGGCCCAGCGGCTACCAATCGCCAGCGCCGCAGCGAGGCTTGCGACCAGCGCAGGCAGGAGCCAGCGCGGCGCCGCCCCGGTGCCCGCCAGCTGGATGCGAACGCTGGCGCCCGCGGGCACGGGGCCCATCCAGCGGTGATAGGTTCGGCCCTGGATGACCTCGGTGTCCGCCGCGACGAGTCCCCCGCCCCGGACCCGGGCACCGCGGTCCGCGATCAGCACGTTCACCAGCTCGGCCGCCTCCTCGAACGGAAGGTCCACCGTGCGGGCAGTCGCGGGGAGGCCGTATTGCAGGATCAGCTGTTTCTCACCGGGCGCGACCGGCGCCAGCAGCTCGAGCCGGTCGCCGACGCGTCGGAGCGCGTCGCGCGAGACGTCTCCTTCGCCGGGCTCGAAGCCAAAGGTCCCGCTGGGGAGCGGCGCCGACCACGACGGGCGGGTCGAATCGGGTGCGACCCGGGTGTGGTCGCTGCGGTTTCGCAGGATCACGAGATCGAGCACGCCGCGGCTTCCGTCCTCTCCCGGCTCGGCAATGACCAGGTGGCGCGCCTCGAGCTCGACCGGCGCGGCGGATGACGTATCGGACACCACGATGTGGAGTGCGGTATCGGGAAGGGCCGGATTGGTGTGCACCGCCGGCGAGAAGTACTCGATGCCCTGGTAGCGCGTGCTCGTCAGATAGACCGCCGAGGTATCGGCCACGAAGCGGAAGCGAAAGCGG
>DASQPE010000168.1:0-3656 GCA_035644115.1 Gemmatimonadales bacterium | reverse complement strand
CGGGCACTTCTGGCCAGTGATCGGCTGGCCTGGACAGGGCCAAGCCGCCTGCCGCACCACACTCACACCGCCCTCGACACACCACATCACCACCGCCCTTGGTTACGGCGCGCGCCTTGTTCGCTGGTCACGTCTCGTCCTTCATGGCTGAGAAAGGCCAACCGCCCCTTGGGGGGCGGGCGGCAGCAGGGGGGACCGGCCGCGCAGGCCCGGCGCGTCGCACAGTTCGAAGCTGACGGCAAGACAAGGTCCCGTCATGCCCTTCCAGGGAGCACTCGTCAGGGAGGTGGAGCGTGAGTCTCGATGCCTACCGCCCGGCCGCCGGTGAGGGAAGGCTGCGGTCTCGGGAGTCCCTTGTCATTGGCCGTCACGGGGCTCTCCTCCCAGTGTCCTGGGCACCCGTCCATCGCAGAAATCGCAGGATTCGCCGAGCTGGCGGAGGCCTCGGGCACTGGCGCACTCGAGCGCGATCTCCTGGCGATGGGGGAGGCACAGAGTGGCCCGCCGTGTTGACGAGGATCACGGAAATTCCCCACCGGCGATCACCGAAATTCCCCAGGTGTCGAGCCGTCCGGTGGTGCGATTACTGTGAATTCAGCCTAGCATCTCGGTCTCCTATGCAGGTGGATTTGAGTACCGGTTTCTTCGGTTCCTTTGGTACGCAAGTCCCGGGTAGCTCCTCGGCCGGACGAAGCGGCGGCGGGGCTGAAGATCGGGGTCACGCGACGTTCGGTGTGGGGTGAGCAACCAGGCTTCGTTGGATCAGGGACGAGGCCCCGCCGCCGAGTCCGGCGTTGCGTTGTTCCAGTACCCCGGAGGAGCCCGCGGCCGGGCACACCCGGCTGGTGACGTGAGGGCCACAGGTCGTGGGCCCGTGCCCGGGCCGGGCTCGCCGGCGGGGAGGAGCTCCCACAGCACCAGCTGGGCGGGCGTCGCCAGCCTCGCCGCCTGCGGCCGGCGTCCAACCCGGCGCATGAACGAGCCGCACTCCTCGCAGCGCTGGTCCCCGAGCGAGCGGATCCCGCAGGCCTCGCACTCGTAGACGGTGAGCGGCCGGCGGGGCAGAGCCGGCGGGACGGCGATCGCCGGAACCGACGCCTGGTGGCGGCGGCGCCAGGCCGTGGCCCGGCAGGCCTGCGAGCAGTACACCTTGTTGGCGGCGGGAACGAAGCCCCCCCGGCACACCGGGCAGGTCGCCGTCGCGTCCCCGTCACGTGACGGGATCTCAGGAACCACCGTTGGCTCCCTTCCCCCGCATGCGCTCAGCCCGTGCCCGGTGGGCCCGCAGCCGGTAGGACTCCCCGTCAATTTGGAGGACGACGCTTCGGTGCAGCAGGCGGTCGAGCATGGCGGCGGCCACCATGGGGTCGTCGAAGATGCGACCCCACGCCCCGATGCCGAGGTTGGTGGTGAGAGCGACCGATCCCTTCAGGTACCGCTGGGTGATCACCTGGAACAGGGCCGCTCCCGCCTCCCCGGCCATCGGGAGGTACCCGACTTCATCGACTATGAGGAGGCGGGGGCCGGCGTAGAAGCGCATCATCGAAGCCCACCGCCCCTCCAGGGCCGCCTTGTGGCAGCGGGCAGCCAGGTCAGCGGCGGTGGTGTAGTGCACCCGGTAGCCCGCCTCCACGCAGGCCCACCCGAGCCCGACGGCGAGCATGGTCTTGCCCACCCCCGGCGGGCCGATCAGCAGCACGTTGGTGGCGTCCTCCAGGAACCGCAGCGAGGCCAGCTCCTCCACGAGCTTGCGGTCGACGGCGGGCTGGGCGTCGAAGTCGAAGTCGGCGATGCGCCAGGGAGAGGGCAGGCAGGCGAACCGGGCCAGGCTGGCCTGCCGGCGGGCGAGGGTGGCCTCGACCTCCACGGCGAGCAGCCGTTCCAGGCACGCCGTGTGGCTGAGCTTCTCTGCTCTGGCAGACTCCAGGGTGGCGGGCAGCACCTCGGCGGCGGCGGCCAGCCGGAGGGTGGCGAGGTGGCCCCGCAGGTCCTGGTAGGTCGAGGCCTCGCTCATGCCCCCACCTCCTCGCCGCCGGCGTCCCTGCTGGGGTCTCCGCCGGCCTCAACGAGGCGGGCGTAGGCCTCCAGGTCGACGACAACCTCGGGGCCGAGGGAAGCCAGCAGCTTGGCCGCCTCGGCCCGGGCAGCAGGCCCCGGTGGGTAGTTCCCCTTGCGGTCACACGGTGCTGCGGTCGTGAACGACGACAGCACCACCGCTTCGAGCGCCGCCTTGTGCTCGGGCGTGCGAACCGTCGCCCCCATGCCCGGCGGCAGCAGGCGGTGGGCGACGAGCAGGACCCCCGCCGGGGAGAAGATCTGAAGGATCCCGGTCCCGAGCCGGTGGCGGGCGGTGAGCGCCATCCCATGCAACCCCGGAGGGACGGAGTAGCGGTTGCCCCGGAACGCCACGCTGGCGTTGTCGGCGACGGGCAGGCTGAGCTCGAGGGTGGCCGGGTAGGCCGCCGCGGGCAGAGCCAGCAGCGGTTCTGCGTCGGCAAGCTCGCCGACGGTCGGCCACTGCGGCAGGAGGGCGTCGGCCGGTGAGTCCTCCAGGCGCCCCGGCGGCCGCAGCCGGGCGTCGGCGATGCTGGTGCAGAATCGGTCCAGGGAGACCTGGGCACCCTCGGGGGTGGTGGCGGTCATCGTGCGCCACCAGCGCCCGCAGGCAAACCGAACCGCCGCCTCGACGACCCCCTTGCGGTTGCCCCGCCGGGGAGGACACGGCTCCACGATCGCCCCATAGTGCTTGGCGACCGGGGCGAAGCTCGCCTGGACCTCCGCGGTGCCCGGCACGATCACTGTGGCCAGCCGGTCCGTGCGCCAGATCCGGGCGGTGCCCCCCAGGCGGCGCAGCACACCATCCACAGCTTCGATCAGATGGGGCTGGTCGAGGCTCTCGGAGACCACGCCCCGGAACCGCCCGGAGTGCGACAGGGCCCCGAGCAGCACGTAGGCGGTCCCGCCCCAGGGAGCCCGCCGGCGCTCGAACCAGTCCCACTGGATCTCCGCCCCCGCGGGGTGCTCGATTTCGGTCGTCTCCCGGCCGGCCACGCCGGCGCACGCCTCGCAGTGGGGACGCAGCCTCGCCAGGCGCAGCTGGCGGGCGAAGCTCACGTAGGAGCCCCCGTAGCCGAGCGGCACGACCTCGTCGTAGAGCGAGCTCGCCCAGATGTGGGCGTTGTCGGTGAACCGGGCCGCCAGGTACTCCTTGTACGGCTCCAGGGCGTCGGGCTGGGAGGGCCGGCGGGCCCCCGCCTGCCGCTTCCCCTTCAGGTAGGCCCGGATCGTCTTGCGGTCCCGGCCCAGGTGTCGGGCGATGGCCGAGATCGACCATCCCCGCTTCTTCAGTGCTTCCGCTTCCACGTCCTCTCCCCTTGAGATCATGGGGCGGGGCTCCTTCCGGATGCTGGCTTGGACACCAACAACCTGGGGGGAGCCCCCCTCCGTCCAGTGGATTTCTCCAGCTATTTCCGGACGGGCTCAGGGTGGGGAGTTTCAGTGATCGAGTCTGGGGAGTTTCCGGTGATCCCCGGCAGAGTCTTTGGGCAATGTGGCCAGTGGAGTTATTCGGGTGTATCGTGCCGGGTGATCCTGCAAAAGGCCTAGAGCACGGCAATTCTTTTGTTTGGACAATAAGACCTGCCCACAGCGAAGCC
>DASQPE010000167.1:0-5809 GCA_035644115.1 Gemmatimonadales bacterium | reverse complement strand
AGTCGTGAGCCTGGGTACGCTGCGGAATTGTAGCGGTGCCACTCGGCTTCCGGAAAGCAGCCGGGGCCGGCAGCGACGTCGCTGCCGGCCCCGGCCTCGCAGGCTCGATCGCCCGTTACCGGCTCACCATCCCGGATTCGAGGTCCAGACCTTCAGATGCCCCCACCAGACCTGGGTAGGAACCCGCGTGCCGGAGTTCGAGTTGCTGCCCAGCAGGAGCTCGATGTAGCGGTTCGCGAAGTACCCGGTGCTCTCGTTGATGAAGTTCCGATTGTAGCGCCCCACCACCTTCTTGCCGTCCACCCAAACTTCGAGCACGCCGGTCGCTTCTCCCTTTACCGCCGGGAAGCGAACATGGATCCGGTAGGTATGCCACTGACCGTCCCACTGGTGATCCGGAATGTTGGGGAGAAACTGCGCCTGACCATCCCCGTAGCCCCACTGGCAATTCTCTCCCCCGCCGGTGGACGAGCAATGGGTCCCGGCGTCCAGCGTCGCTTGGAGGGGCGGAGACTGCCCGCTGAGGGTCCACCAGCTCGTCCCCTCATGGCCGTTCCCGATGCCACCCATCCGGTCGCTGGTGCGCAGCATGAGCAGCATCTTGTACTCGCCGAAACCGCACTGGGTGAGCGGCTGAACGAACCCGCCCCAGGTTCCGTCCGGGTTCTGAACCTGCTTGTAGCCGCGGTCGTC
The DNA here is from genome assembly GCA_035644115.1 of Gemmatimonadales bacterium. Taxonomy (GTDB): domain Bacteria; phylum Gemmatimonadota; class Gemmatimonadetes; order Gemmatimonadales; family GWC2-71-9; genus DASQPE01. The sequence continues at coordinate 5,116 of DASQPE010000167.1, read as the reverse complement.
CCAGTTGGTGGCGAACTTGTGGACGGCCTCGACCCACACTTCGCTGGCGCCCGGCATCTTGTAATCCGCCACGATGGCGGGGTCCGCCGAGCAGCCGCACCACTTGTCCTTGCCGGCGTCGCCGGTGGTGTTCGTCAGCGAGATGGTCCCGTTGCCGCAGCTCGGCCAGTCGTACCGCAGCGTGGGATGGCCGTTGTAGAGCTGCTGGGTATCGATGAAGATCTGCTGTTGATTGAACCAGCTGGTGCCCGAGCCGCCCATCCATGCGTGCGGGTTGCTCTTCCAGGTCGCGGTGGCGCCACCGTAGGAGGTGAAATCCTCGTTGAGCCAGGTCGAGCCCGGCAACACGGAGCCGGAGACGCTGACGCTGCTGGTGTCGGCCTTCCCGCTCTGGGAGGTGGCGATCACGCGGAAGGTGCCGCCGCTCGAGCCGGCGGTGTAATAGCCGGTGACGGAGATGGAGCCGCCGGTCGCGGTGTACGCCACCGGCACCGAGTACGACGTCGTGCCATCGGAGAGCCGGCCGGTCACGCTGAACTGCTGGCCCTGCCCGGGGCTGAGCGACGTGCTGCCGGGAGACAGCGTGATGGAGCTGAGCGTCGCCGGCGGGACGGTGACCACGGAGGTGTCGGCGAGGCTGGTGGTCACGTGGGTAGCGATCACCCGGTAGCTGCCGGGGGTGAGCCCGGCGGTGTAGAGCCCACCCGCGTCGATGCTGCCGCCGGTCGCGGACCAGGTAACGCCGATCGGCACCTCGGTGCCGTCGCTCAGACGGCCAGCGGCGGAGAACTGCTGTTGCAGCCCGCCGCCGACGGTAGTCGTCGACGGTGTGAGGACAACGGCGACCAGGCTCGGCTGGGGGGGAACCACGATCACGACCGATGTGTCGGGCGGATTGTGGGGATTTCCCTTCCGGCGTCCGACCACCCTGAACGCGCCGGTGGTCCCGGGAGTGTAGTTCCCGTCGCCGGCAATCGAGCCGCCGGTCGTGGTCCACTCGATGGAAGTGACTTGGCTGGAGCCGGGGATCAGGGACTCGAACGCGCGGAAGAGGACCCCTTGGGTGCCTTCGACCGTGACTGTGCGGGGACTGAGCGCTACCGCCCCATCATCGCCGGTATCGATGGAGCTGGTGGAGGGGTCGAGCGGCTCGCCGGCGGCGCAGGCGGCCAGGATGGGGAGCAGCAGGGCGGGGATGATGCGCAGCCGCGCGAGGCGCCGGGCGAGCTTGAAGGTGAACGTCATGCAGCCGACTCCTGTGGGTGCGGAGATGGGAGGCCGCCAGCTCCGGCTTCTCTCGCGGAGAGAAGCCTGACGCTGGCGGCCCGGCTGGCATGGCGATCCGGCTCGATCGCGGTAGCCCCGAAGCTCTGTGCCACCGCCTTTCGGCGGTTTTACTCTGGGCAGCGGTGGACTGGGGCGTCGACGCTGGACGCCGAATGGCACTTTGCCTGGGTTTTAGCAACTATCAGTCCACTGTATTGGAAGCTCTATATGCCGATTTAGCCACTGCCATGTAAGTGATCATGCAGCAGGAGATACATTGATTTCTTGCTCTTCGTGGTGCGAGCAGAATATTGACGGTAGCCCACATCGATCTGGCTTGCAGACCGCCCAGGGTCAGCCGATCTGCACGAATGCGGATTGGGGTGCCAGCGCCGCTCGCACAACCTCGGATCGCTCGCGTCCGTCCGCACTCGCCGCCGACCCCGGGCTCCTGCAGCCGCTGGCCCGTACCGCGTGCGCTCTTGGCGCCAGGCGGTTGAGCCGCGGCGCGACGCCCGCGGTGATTACGTTGACGGTCGTGTCTCCGACTCCGGGTTTCTTTAGACCATTGAGCAACTATCAAATAACATCCGCGCCAAGACTTGCCGATCGGACCATCTCATTGTGGCGCCAGTGTCGTTAGCTTAGCGCGCCGGTGTTTGTGAGCCATTCACATCAGCACGCCGGCAGGCAAGCCGTCGCGGCTTGCCGAAGTCACCAGATCCATAGGCGAAGCAGCAGGACACGGTCGCACCGCTTGGCGGTCGACGTCGGACTGCGTTCGCGCTGAAGGGAGGTCGCTCGTCGGCCAACGCCGTCACGTACGGCGCGTACTTGGTCGTTACCTCAACACCGCGGCCTCACCCCATCACATCCGTCCGTGTTCTGCGGAGCCTTCAAACGCTCGCGCATGGGCACCCACACGCCTTACCTCCGGAGGAGGATCTCTTGACCCATCCCCTTCACGTCCGGTCCCCGCGCGGGATGCAGGGCAGATTCGCGCGACTGGTAGCTGCGGTCGTCGGCGTCACCGCGATTGCCTGTGGCAGCAACGACCTCGCCGCCCCACCTGGGAGCGCAAGCGAGGACACCCCTGGGATGAACGACACGCCGGCGATCACGGCGCTCACGACGTCGGTCGCGCCCTGGCGGAACGAGGACTTCACGACCTATGGCGGCAGCACCAACACCTGGAAGGCCGACCCGCACGATTGGATGGTCTCGCCCTCCAGCTGGATGCACACGGAGAAGATCGTGCTCGACACCAAGATGCTCTACAACGGGCATCCCACGCTGCGATACGACTGGCCCGGCCCGGCCGCCGGCAAGCCGTGGGGCGGCTGCAATACCGATCCCGCCATCTCGGCGTCCTACAAGATGCCGGCGGCCCGGGAGGTCTGGATGGAGGTCGTGCACAAGTTTCGGAGTGACTGGAACGACCGCGGACCCGGATGCGGCTTCGGGGAGTACAAGTTCCTCCTCCCGCTGCGCGCCGCCGACCGGATGGCCGGCATCGGCAACGGGCATCTGGGCTCGAGTTGGTGGAGCTCGAGCGCGCAGTCGCCGGTGTTCAGCGGCTTCGGAACCTTCTGCTCAACCGGTGGTGTGGGAGAGAACTGCCAGTGGGGCTACGGGTCCGGTCAGTCGCAGTACCTCGCATCGATTCCCGGCAAGCACTGGGATGGCCAGTGGCATGTGTATCGGGTGCACGTTCGGTTCCCGGCCGTTAAGGGCGAAAAGACCGGCACCTTTGAGATCTGGGTGGACGGCGTGAAGGTGCTCGGCCGCTACAATCGGACCTTCATCAACGCGAGCAACGGGTATTTCTCGCCCCGCTTCGTGGAGTTAATGCTGGGGAGCAACTCCAATAGCGGGACCCTCGTGGCCACGCAGACCTGGTGGGGGCACCTGAAGATCTGGACCACGAGCCCGGGCTGGTGAGCTGAGGGCGAGTCACCGGGTGTTCCAAGACCGATTCGCCCCCAGGACCCCTGCACCCGCGAGGTTCGTGGGGGCGGACCATCGAACTCGACGGACCCCGGAGTGGGGCCGGTCGAATCAGCGAGAGCCCGCCTCCCGGCGGCCGAGCCCGAAGGCAACGATCGAGCGCCCGGCGGCGACGGCTACGTACTGCTCGCCCTGGGCCAGATATGTGACGGGTGCAGCCAGGATGCCGCCGCCGGCGTTGAATCGCCATACCTCTCCGCCGGTACGCGCATCCAGCGCGAAGAAGAGATTCCCATCGCCCACGAAGAGAACGTTGCCTGCTGTCGTGAGAATGCCGCCGACCCCCGCGAGCTGCGCGTCCCCGGCCGGCTTGAGCCTCGGTGGAAAGTTGAATTCCCATCGCAGCATGCCGGTTAGCGGATCGAGCGCTCGGACCGCAGTGCGGCCGGGCTGGTCCACCAGTCGCTGCTGGGTGCTGCCCGCGAACCACTCTCCAGGGGTGTAGCGAGCGAATCGGCGGAAGAACAGTCCGCCGGACTCCAGCACTGGAACGTAGAACAGGCTGGTCTGCGGGCTGTACGACGGAGACCACCAGTTGGTAGCGCCCAGTGTGGATGGATAGACCACGCTCCCTTCGATCGACGGACGAGATCCCGGGAGCTCGACCGGTCGGCCGGTCGAGTCCAGGCCGCGGGCCCACGACTGGCGAACAAAGGGCTGGCCCAGAATGAACGCTCCGGACTGGCGGTCCAGGAGATAGTAGAAGCCGTTGCGGTTGGCGAACGCCAGCAGGCGGCGCGGAGCGCCTCGAAGCTCGGCATCGATCAGCACCGGGATTTCGACCGCATCCCAGTCGTGCTCGTCATGGGGCGTGAACTGAAAGTGCCAGCGCAGGCGGCCTGAATCGACCTCGAGTGCGACGACGCTGTTGGAATAGAGGTTGTCGCCCGGACGCCCGTCGCCCTGAAATCCCGGCGCCGGGTTGCCCACTCCCCAATACAGGAGGCCGAGCTCCTTGTCGTACGAGCCGGTGAGCCAGGTCGGCGCGCCTCCCGTCTTCCACGAGTCCCCTCCCCACGTGTGTGCCCCGGTTTCGTCGGGTGCCGGAATCGTGTTGAAGCGCCATCGGCGACGTCCCGATCGCGCGTCGTAGGCATCGATGAACCCCCGAACGCCGAACTCGCCGCCCGCGATGCCGGTGATGATCAGGTCTTTGACCGCGAGTGGCGCGCCCGAGATGGTGTAGCCCGCCCGGTAGTCGGCCACCTCGACGTCCCAGATGACTTTGCCCGTTCGGGCGTTCAAGGCCACCAGGTGGGCATCGAGGGTGCCGAGGTACAGAACGGAATCAAGAACGGCTAACCCCCGATTGACCCGACCGCAGCAGGCGGATAGCACGGACGGCAGGCGGCGGTTGTAGCTCCATAGGACGGTGCCGTCCGAGGCGTCCAGCGCCAGAACTCGGCTGGGTGGTTCGGTGACGAACATGACGCCGTCTGCCACCAGAGGGGTGGTCTCGACCTTGGGATCGGTCGTGGGGAGCTGGAGCATCCACCGGGGCCGAAGCGCGGACGCGTTGCCGGTGTGAATCTGGGACAATCGGCTGAAGCGATGCGCATCGTAGGAACCGGAGTACATGTACCACCCACTCGGGTCATCCGCCGCATCGAGCAGACGCTGGGTGGAGAGCCGTACCGGGGGGATTCTTGGGCTTGCCGAGGCGGCCTTGCGCTGGACCAGCGTGCGAACAAACGCCGCGAGCTGCCAGGCGGTCTTGGCCGGCACTGGCTGACCCTGCATGGCAGTGCCCGGCACCCCGCGGGTGATCGTCCGATACAGATCAAAATCGCTGTCGCCCTGCCGGTACTCCCGCGTCGCCAGGTCCGGCGCCAAGCCCGTTCCC
>DASQPE010000166.1:0-5712 GCA_035644115.1 Gemmatimonadales bacterium | reverse complement strand
AGCAGCGAGCGGCTCGTCTCCTTCAGCGAGCAGGTCGTCAAGCCGCCCGGCATGGCCCTGCCCGACTGGCAGATCCTGGCCCGGTTCGGCCAGGCGATGGGCTTCTCCGGGTTCCAGTTCGAGGACTCGGGCGCGGTCTGGGATGAGTTCATCGGGCTGACCGCCGGCCGGCCCTGCGACATGGCGGGGATGACGTCCGATCGGCTCCGGCGCGAGCGACACCTTCGCTGGCCCTGCCCCAGCGTCGACCATCCGGGGACCGAGCGGCTCTATGTCGACCGCAAATTCCCAACCCCCAGCGGCCGCGCCCGCTTCCACGGGCGCCTGCACCGGCCCCCGCGCGAGACCACCGACCACGAGTTCCCGCTGGTCCTGATGACCGGACGGCTATATGCCCACTGGCACACCCTGACCCGCACGGGCAAGTCGCCCAAGCTGGTCCGAATCGAGCCGTCGGCGTTCGTCGAGGTCCACCCGGACGACGCGGCCGAGGTCGGCCTGGCCGCGGGGCAGTCGGCCGAGTTGAGCAGCCGTCGCGGCCTGATCCGTCTCCCGGTCAGGATCAACCCGAGATTGTCGCGGGGCGTCGTCTTCGTCCCGTTCCACTGGGGCGACCAGCAGGGAGAGAACGTGGCGGCGAATTACTTGACGATCGCGGCGATCGGCCGGATCGCCAAGCAGCCCGAGTTCAAGTACTGCGCCGTCCGGCTGGCCCCGGCCTCCGATTCGCCGGAGCCCGCGCCGGACTTCGCGCGAACGACGCGGCGGGACAAGCCGCTCAAGGCCGTCGTCGTCGTGCCGAGCTGATCAGTAGAGGAAGACGAAAGGCGCCAAACTTGGACCTCTGGGAATTCCGCCGCGCCGGCCACCTGCCGACGCTCCTCTGTGCATTTCTCTACTTCACGATCAGCTGCATGGCCTGGATGATGATCGGGGCCCTGGCCAACTGGATCATCCCAGACCTCGGGAAGCTCTCCGACTCGCAGAAGGGCCTGATGGTCGCGGTCCCCGTGCTCGGCGGCGCGATGCTGCGGCTGGTCCTCGGCCCACTAACCGACCACATCGGCGCGAAGAAGACGGCGCTGATCGGGCTGGCGCTGACGCTTGTACCGCTCCTGATCGGCTGGCTCTGCCCGGACAGTTACCTGGAGGTCCTGCTGGTCGGCCTTCTGTTGGGCGTGGCCGGGGCGAGCTTCGCGGCGGCGCTGCCCCTGGCGAGCCGCTGGTATCCGCCGCAATACCAGGGGTTGGTCCTGGGGATCGCCGGGGCGGGCAACGTCGGCACGGCCCTGTCCACCTTCTTCGGCCCCTGGGTGGCGTCGTCCTGGGGCTGGCATGCGGCGTTCGGCATCGCGATGGTCCCAGTGCTCGCGACCCTGGCCCTGGTCGCGTTCCTGGCCAAGGACAGGCCGACGCAGCCCGCGCCGAAGACGCTTGCCGACTACGCGGCGGTGTTGAAGATGGCCGACACCGGATGGTTGTGCTTCTTCTATGCCATCACCTTCGGCGGCTTCGTGGGGCTGGTGAGTTTCCTGGGCATCTTCTTCCATGACCAGTACGCGCTGACGAAGCTTCAGGCCGGGGCCTTCGCCACGCTCTGCGCCCTCACCGGCTCGATGCTTCGTCCCCTGGGCGGCTACCTGTCAGATCGGTTCGGCGGCATCCGGGTGCTGACCTGGCTCTATCTCGGCGTCGCGGCGACGATGGCGGGCGTGTCGGCCCTGCCCGCGCTGGGCCTCTGCGCTCTACTGCTCGTGACGGGCATGACGCTGCTAGGGATGGGTAACGGCGCCGTTTTTCAGCTGGTCCCCCGGAGGTTCCCCGGGGAGATCGGCGTGATCACCGGGCTCGTTGGGGCCGCGGGGGGGCTCGGGGGATTCGTGCTGCCGAACGCCCTCGGTAGCCTGAGGCAGTTGACCCAGAGCTACGGCGGAGGCTTCCTGGCGTTCGCGCTGGTCGGAGTGTCGGGCGCGGTCGCCCTGTTCGTCGTCGGCAGGACGTGGGAGGGCACGTTTCTTGGGGAATGATGGGGTCGTGGTGGTCCGGCGCCCGTCCGATGCTGGCCGACGAGGTCGCCGCGATCCAGCGGGATCAGGGGATGGCTCGGAACCGATGACGCATGCGCTTCATGGCCTGGCGGCCACCTCCACGATGGAGGCGGGCCCGTTCCCGTCGGGCCGCACCACGAACTGGCGGGCGTGGAAGCTGTGCAGCGTGCTTCGATGGCCCACGCTGAACACGGTCGTCATCGCGAGCCGCTCGCGCACCAGCTGGTAGAGGCGCGCCTCCGTCGGCTCATCCACCGCCGAGGTCGCCTCGTCGAGGAAAAGCCAGTCCGGTTTTTGGACGAGGGCGCGGGCAAAGGCGATGCGCTGCTGCTCGCCGGGGGATAGCTGGAGCGCCCAGTGAGCGGCCTCGTCGAGGCGCCCGGCCAGTTCGGGAAGCCCCACCGCTTCGAGCGTCTCACGCAGCGTCGCGTCGTCCACCCCGCCCGCGGGCCGGGGATAGCTCACCACGTCCCGCAGCGTGCCGATGGGCAGGTACGGCTTCTGGGGGAGCACGAGGACGCGGGCGTCGCGCGGGACGCGGATCTCACCGCGGCCGAAGGGCCAGATGCCGGCGATGGCACGGACGAGCGTGCTCTTGCCGGCACCGGAGGGCCCCCACAGGACTGCAGTCTCGCCGCGTGCCAGCGAAAGGTTCACGCCGGCGACGAGCGGCTGACCGTCGGGAAGGTCGAGCTCGAGGCCCGTCACGGACACGTGTGCCGCATCGCCGCCGACACGCCGGATGCCACTACCGGTGGACGCCTCCATCCGCACGCGCTCGAGGGCCCGCCCGAAGCCAGCGAGCCGATCCACCACCGAGCGCCAGTCGGCGATGTCCGTGTACGAGGTCACGATGAAGCTCAGCGAGTCCTGCACCTGTCCGAAGGCGGTGGCGGTCTGGACGAGTCCGCCGAGCGGGATCGCACCCGTGAAGAAGCGCGGGGCCGCCACGACGAAGGGGAAGATGACCGCCGCCTGGCCATAGCCGGCGGTGAACCAGGTCAGTCGCTTCTGCTGGCGCATGAGGCCCCACCAGTTCCGCACCACGGCTCCGAAGCGCTCGCCGAAGCCGCGAAGCTCGTCGGCCTCACCGTGGTAGAGGGCCACGCCCTCGGTGTTCTCGCGAAAGCGGACGAGGCCGAAGCGGAAGTCGGCTTCGTATCGCTGCTGGTCGAAGCTCAGCCGGACCAGCGGGCGTCCGATCCGGTCGGTGAGCCAGGTGCCGACGATGGCGTAGACGAGAGCTGCCCACACCATGTAGCCCGGCACAGTGATGGCGGAGCCACCGAGGTGGATCGCGAGCGGTCCCGAGAGCTGCCAGAGGATCACCACGAAAGAGACCAACGTCACCACCGCCCGCATGCCGCCGATGCCGAGCGCGAGGGTGCCGGCGATGAACAGGCGAACGTCCTCCGCGATGCGCTGGTCGGGGTTGTCGGTCTCACCCGCTCCGAGCTGCATCCGGTAGTAGGCGCCGTCGGTCAACCATGCCCGGAGATACCGCTCGGTGAGCCAGCGCCGCCAGCGGATCTGGAGCATCTGGTTGAGGTAGAGCTGGTAGACAGCGACGACCATGTAGACGCCTGCGAGCGCCGAGAACCGGACGACCTGGTGGACGAAGATCGCGTAATTCCTGTCTTGCAGCGCGTTGTAGAAGGTGTTGTTCCACTGGTTGAGGAGGACGTTGACGTAGACGATCCCGAGGTTGAGCGCGACGATGACGAGGAGCAGTCCCACGGCCGCCCCGCGGTCCTCCGACCACCAGTAGGGACGAGCAATGGTCCAGGCATCGCGAAGCAGGCCGCGCAAGCCGCCGGCCTGTGTCACGGCTCCGGATCGCTGCCTTCGGCGATCCCTTCGAACAGCGCCGTGGATAGATAGCGCTCCCCCGTGTCCGGCAGCATGGCGAGAATGACCGAGCCCTCCGGCGCCTCGTCGGCGACCTTGGCCGCTGCGGCGAAGGTGCCGCCGGAGGAGATGCCGCAGAAAATGCCCTCGCTGCGCGCGAGCGCCCGCGCCGCCTCGATGGCCTCGGCGTCCGTCACCGGCACGACGCGATGCGGCACCGTGCGGTCGAGGACGGCCGGCACGAAATCCGGCGTCCATCCCTGGATCTTGTGCGGCGCGAAAGGCTTGCCCGAGAGCAGCGCGGCGCCGGCCGGCTCGGTGGCGATGATTTGCACGTCCGGCCGAGCGAGTCGGATCATCTGCCCGGCGCCGGTCAGGGTGCCGCCGGTGCCCCAGCCCGTGACGAAGTAGTCCAGGCGCTTGCCCGCGAAGTCCGAGAGGATCTCGGGGCCGGTCGTGTTGCGGTGGTAGGCCGGGTTCGCCTCGTTCTCGAACTGCCGCGCGAGGAACCAGCCGTGCTTCTTCGCGAGCTCCTCGGCCTTGCGCACCATGCCCGTGCCGCGCTCGGCGGCCGGCGTGAGGATGACCTTCGCGCCGAGCATGCGCATGATCTTGCGGCGTTCGATCGAGAACGTCTCCACCATCGTGGCGACGAATGGATAGCCTTTCGCCGCGCAGACCATGGCGAGCGCGATGCCCGTGTTGCCGGACGTGGCCTCCACGACGGTCTGCCCCGGCAGCAACGCACCGGCCCTTTCCGCGTGCTCGATGATGGCGATCGCGAGGCGATCCTTGACCGAAGCGAGCGGATTGAAGAACTCGCACTTCACGTACATCGTGGTGTGGTTCGGCGCGAGACGCTGGATGCGTACGATGGGGGTCCTGCCGATAGTGCCGAGGATACTGTCGTGGATCATGTGGCCCTTCTCATTCGACGATCCGAGCCACGGCATCGGTGATATGCGGAACCCCTTTCAGCAAGATCCCGATACTCCGGCTTGGAGTCCGGCCGCTTCAGATTCGGGTTCGGGCCCGCCCCGACCTCACGGCGCCTGGATCTCGCCCCGCATGATGGATGTCCCGATGACGCGGCGGTTGCCGTTCCGGATCACGCCGATGACCACGACCCAATCTCCGACGGTCAGCCCTGCATACTCGTTCTGAGGGATGCCCACCAGATCGACGGTAACGCTAGAGCCGCTGGCCGGCTGCACGACCATCAGCTGGCCGGCGATCCACTGCACACGCCCATCGAAACGGACCAGCCACTCCTGCGCTACCGCGGGCTCTAGCGCGCTCGCGAGCAGAAGCGAAACGACGACCACAATGAGCGCCGTCTGCTTCGCTTTCGTCCGCAGGGTCGGACGCGCGGAATAGGCGAGTTCTTGACCTCGCGTCATGGGGACGGACTGTGGCCGGCTGGAGGCTGACTTTGCCATCCGCCTCCCAGGGCCTTGTACAGCTGGACGACGGCGGCGAACTGGTCCCGCGTGGTCGAGGCGAGCTCCAGCTCCGCGCTGAAGAGCTGGCGTTGGGCGTCGAGCACCTCGAGCTGGGTGGAGAGCCCCCGTTCGTAGCGGAGAGTGACCAGCGAGAGCGCCCGCCGGGTCGCCCCCACGCGGCGCTCACGCTCCGTGCGGATCTCCCGCACCTTGCGATGGAAGACGAGGGCGTCCTCGACCTCGCGGAACGCTTGCTGGATCGTCTGCAGATACTGTGTGGCCGCCTGCTGCTGGCGTGCCTCGAAGCCCTTGACGGTGTTGCTGATCCGCCCCGCCGTGAAGAGGGGAACGGTCATGGTGGGACCGATCGACCA
>DASQPE010000165.1:0-3179 GCA_035644115.1 Gemmatimonadales bacterium | reverse complement strand
CGTGAACCTCAAGGAGTCGTCAATGAAGCACGTCCTGCAGAACGAGCGCGGTATGGCGCTCGCCATTGCGATCGTCGCGCTCGTGATCGTCGGCGCGCTCATCGCCGGCGCGTTCTTCTCCGGCACCCAGGAGCAGCGGGTGGCCGAGAATGTGCGCCGGGTCCAGGCGTCGTTCGGCGTGGCGGAGGAGGGCGTGTACGACATCATCCGCACCTGGGACAGCATCGGCGTCGGCGGCGTCCAGAACAAGACAAAGTACGCCGGGTTGTATCCGTACCCGGCCTACCCGGCCGCCAAGGACACGGCGAAGTACGGTTGGGAAACGGCTAAGAGCAGAACCGGGAGCTACAGCGGCTCGGTGATGAAGCTCAACGACCAGCTCTACCTGATCGACATGTCCGCCCGGGACACGATGAGCCTCGCGGGGCGCATCCGGGGCGGCGGAGCGGGCCAGCGACTCGGGCTCCTGGCCCGAATCCGACCGCTGAACCTCAACACGCAGGCGGCGGTCACCTCGGGCGGCGACAACGTGGTGGTCGGCGCTGCCAGTATCGACGGCAACGATCATGTCCCGGGCGGGTGGGCAGGCTGCCCCCCCCTCGATTCTACCAAGGCCGGGATCCGGACGCAGTCGAGCGGGGCGGTATCGACCAGCGGGCACCCCACCATTCTCGGGAACCCGCCGGTGCTCAAGGACCCGACGCTGGCCGACAGCTCGTTTACCCACTACGGCGACGTGACGTATGCGGCGTTGGCCCAAAGCGCCAATATCAACGTGCCGGCGCAGAACTTCTCGAGCTCGATCGCCCCGGCGACCATCGGTACGGCCTGCGACCTCAGCGTACAAACGAACTGGGGTAGCCCCTCGACCCCGACTGGCCCATGCGGCAACTATTTCCCGATTATCCGCATCACGGGGGACGGTGCTGTCATCAACGGGCAGGAAGGCCAGGGCGTCCTTCTGGTCGACGGTAGTCTGAGCGTCCAGGGGGGGTTCCAGTTTTTCGGCATCGTGATCGTCAAGGGCTCACTCAAGACCTCCGGCGGTGGTAGCACACCGGCCCACTTCTGGGGCACCGTGATGGTGCAGGACACGGCGGCGTTCACCGACACCACCAACAACCTGTCCGGTTCCGCCAACCTCCTGTACTCTAAGTGCGCTATTATCAAGGCGTTAAGCAAGACAGGGGTGGCCGGAATGATGCGGTCGCGGGGGTGGGTCCAGCTCTATTAAAGTGGCCTAACTCTCAGTAAGCAAAGTACTTGTTGGTTCGGCCTCAAGTAGGTTCGAGGCTTGACAGGATAAGGGGCGGGGCTTACTGTAGTTTGCCCTCGCCCCATCTTGTCTTTAACCCATAGGCACTTATGGCCCTCTTTGGGCTGTTGGGCGGCAAAAAAACCTCGGTGGGCTTGGATATCGGCTCCGGCATCATCAAGCTGGCGGTGATCGACCACTCTGGGAGCGAGCCGGAGCTCATCAAGGTCGCCACGACCGAGGTTGCCGCCGATGCCATCGTCGAGGGCGAAGTCATGGACCCCGGGCTCGTGTCGGAAGCGATCCGGGGGCTCTTTTCCACGGCCGGCGTGAAGCAGCGGACCGTGGTGACGGCCGTCGGGGGCCGGGACGTGATCGTCAAGAAGATCCAGATGGACCGGATGAAGGAGGGGGACGCCCGGGAAGTGATCCGGTGGGAGGCCGAGCAGCACGTCCCCTTCGACATGGCGAACGTCGAGCTCGACTTCCAGATCCTCGATCCCGACGCCGAGGGGCTGCAGATGAATGTGCTGCTCGTCGCCGCGAAGCGAGAGCTGGTGGACAGCCGCACCTCGCTCTTGAGCGAGGCGGGACTCGAGCCGGGGATCATCGACGTGGACGCGTTCGCGATCCACAACGCCTTCGAGCTGAACCACCCCGACGCCATGCAGGGCGTGGTGGGGCTGGTCAACATCGGGCACGAAGTCACCAACGTGAACATCCTGGAAGACGGGGTCCCGGTGCTGACGCGGGATCTGTCGGTGGGGACGCGGCGGTTCCGGGAAGACCTGCAGCGCGAGAAGGGGCTTTCGGCGGAGGACTCGGAGCGGGTCATCCAGGGCCAGGCGCAGAGCGGCGACTTGGCGCAGTACGTGGATGCCCGGGCCGAGGAGATCGCGGTGGGGGTGGAGCGGGCGGCGGCGTTCCTCGCGACGGCGTCGCGCTCCGCGGGGGGCCTGGGGCGCGTGTACACCATCGGCGGCGGGGCGCGCGTGCCGGGTCTGAACGAGGCGTTGTCGAACCGGCTGCGGGTGCCGGTGGAGCTCGCGAGCCCGGTGCAGCGGCTCAAGGTGCGCGACTCGGTATTCGAGTCCGTCGCGGTGGATGAGGTGGCCCCCCTCTTGATGCTGTCCGTGGGCCTGGCGCTGAGGCGCGCCGCATGATCGAAATAAATCTTCTTCCCGGAAAGAAGAAGAAGGCAGCCGGCGGCGGCGCGGGCTTCAAGCTCGCGCTGCCCGACTTCCGGGGTCTGCTTGCGAGCATCAAAAACCCCTGGCTGCTCGCCGCCAGCGCGGCCTCGTTGATCGTGGTCGGTGGCGGGCTGCTGTGGTTCATCACGCAGAGCACGCGGCTGCGGGTGGCGCAGAACCGCCGCATCGAGGTGCAGGCGGAAAAGCGGCGCTTCGACGCGGTGATCGCGCAGAAGCGGCAGTCCGAGCGAATCCGCGACTCACTCGTCGCGGAGATCAACGTCATCCGCGGCATCGACGCGGACCGCTACATCTGGCCGCACGTACTCGACCAGATCACCAAGGCGCTGCCGCCCTACACCTGGCTCACCGGGATCTCGGCCGCGGGGGGCGGCAATGTGGCGCCGGGCGCGCCGGGTTCCCTGCCGGTCGGCCCGGGCGCCACCGACTCGACGGGGCGGCCGCAGGTGCGGATCTGGATCACCGGCAGCACGGTGGACATCCAGGCGTTCACCACGTTCCTGCGCCAGCTGGCCGCGTCGCCCTGGCTCACCGACGTGATGCCGGCGACGACCTCCACGATCATCGAGGCCGACCGCCCGGTGACCGCGTTCAACGTGGCCGTGCGCTTCCGGGTGGCGGATTCGGTGTACATCCGCACCGTCCCCCTGACCCAGTCGGCGAGGTAGCGCCATGGCCTTGCTGCCGCAGGACCGACAGAGCCAGGTGATGAT
>DASQPE010000164.1:0-6989 GCA_035644115.1 Gemmatimonadales bacterium | reverse complement strand
ATGGAGTCCACCACGCCCATGGACATGAGTCCCACCTGGACCACGACGACCGGCAACGCCAGCGCCAGCAGGTCCGCCATCTCGGCGCGGGTGGGCAGGAAGCGGGACGGGTGCGTCACGTCAGCCGGTGTCTGCATGAGACAAAAGTAAGAAGTAAGAAGTGAGAAGTGAGAAGGGAGGCCCCGTCCGGGGACGGTGCCCCCTTTCCTTCCTACGCCACTTCTCACTTCTTACTTCTTACTTCTCACTTGTCCCCGTCCGTTCGCCCGGAGGCTGACGATGCCGCTCTCCCGCTGGGTTCCCTCCACCGCCGCTCTGCTGCTTGCCCTGGCCCTTTCCCACTCGGCGGCTGCGCAAGCGCCCGCCGCGCCGGTGGCGCCGACCTCGCTGGCGCCGACCTCGCTGGCACCCACCCTCGCCGCCACCCGGGCCGGCTTTTCGTTCGATGAGGCGCCGCCGGCGACCGTCAACGTCTCCGCGGCGCGCATGGGCCGGCGCGAAGGTCGTGCGCTGGCCTTGGTCGGGGGGGCGGCCGTCATCGCGGGCATCCTCATCGGAGACGATGCCGGGACCGTGATCGCGATCGGGGGCGCGGGGATTGGACTGTACGGACTGTACATCTGGCAGCGCTAGCGAGACCCGAGAATCCGCCGGAGCGCCGCGACCGCGGCATCGGCGTCAGGTACGTCGATCGGCGGGCTCCGGTGGAGTGAGCTGAAAAAGTCCAGGGTTGCGGGCGACGGGGCCACCAGCACCAACGGCTTCCCGGCTCTCAGCGCGAGCGCCGCCTCGGATGCGGTGCCCGGGCTCATCCCGCAGCACACCAACGCATCGCTCGCGAGCACCACGACGTTGTTGCGCGCTTCGCCCAGGCCGGTCGGAATCGCGAGCTCCACGGCCGGAGAAACCCCTTCCGGGTCGCGGCCCGGCAGCACCCCCAGCGTGAGCCCGCCGGCCTCGCGCGCCCCGCGGCAGGCCGCGTCCATGACGCCGGCGTTCCACCCACCGGTGAGCGTTACCCATCCTTCGGCGGCGATGAGCCCGCCCACCCGGCGTGCCGCCTCGAGATCCTGGGGGGTGGCGTCGTCGCCCGGCCCGATCACTCCGACCACAGTGCGCCGATTCACCGTACCTGCTCCCGCCTGCTCCCGTCTCCTCCCGTCTGCTCCCGCGTCAGATCGCGCAGGACTTCCATCGCGGCGTTGCGGCCGTTGATCGCGATCACGCTGCCGCCCGGATGGGTGCAGGCTCCGCAGAGATAGATGCCGGGCATCGGGGTCCGCGCCGCGAGCCGCCGATCCCACATGTAGTTCGGCAGGATCTCGCCCTGAAAAATGTGGCCGCCGGTGAGCCCGACCCGCTGCTCGATGTCCGGCGGTCCCAGCACCTGCATGTCGATCACCGCGTCGGGCAGGTTGGAGCAGAACCGTGCGATCGACCCCAGGACGGCCTGGCCGACCTCGTCGCGGCGCGTGCCCCAGGTCCCCTCGCGAAACCGATAAGGCACGTACTGGGCAAAGATGCTCAGCGTGTGCATGCCCGCAGGCGCTACGCTCCGGTCGTAAGCGGTCTGGAGATAGAGCTCGCACCAGAGCCGGGGCGGCAGGTCGCCGGCTTTCGCTATGCGGTGATGGGTCAGCCACTCGGACTTGGTAAGCGGCGTGTTCACCTGGCCGGTGTGGTGCGGCTCGAAGGTGCCTGGGCGCGAGGTAAAGTTGGGCAGCTCGTGGAGCGTGAGGTTGACCTTGACCGTCACCCCCTGGATCGGCACCGCCTCGACCCGCTGCTTCCATTCGGCATCGGCCGCGGCCCCCAGGAGTCGGAGGGTGACCCGCGGGTCGGCGTTCGAGACGACGCGCGGCGCGTGAATCCGGGTGCCGTCCTCCAGCTCGACGCCCTCACCCGGGACGATCCGCCCCACCGGCACGCCCGCTGCGACCACCGCTCCCGCCTCCCGCGCCACGTCGCACAGAAGGAATGACACCATGCCCATCCCGCCTACGACGTAGCCCCAGGTCCCCGCCAGCCCATCCATCCGGCCGGAGGCGTGGTGGTAGTACACCGACGCGGTGCCCTTGTCGTGCGGGCTCGCGTCGGTCCCGATGACGCCCTGTCCCAAGTAAGCCAGCTGCAGTCGCTCGTCCGACAGATAGCGCTCCACCAGCTCGACCATCGACCAGTCGAACAGCATCCCGTTGGTCTCGGCGTCTCCCGCCAGGCGCTGTTCGATCGCCGCCCGGCTCGGCGCCGGACCGATCCAGAGATCGCCGTCGCCCTCCGGTCGCAGCGCGTCGCGCAGCCGGCGCTTCACGTCCAGCATCGCGCGCCAGCCAGTCACGTCTCCTGGAGCGAACCGGCGCACTTCCGCCTCGCACTTGGCGTCGTCGTTCCATAGCTGGATGCTGGAGCCATCCTCGAACGGCACGAAAAGCCCGCCCGCCGCGGGATGCCACTGAAAGCCGTGGCCCTTGAGGTCCAGCTCCCGCATAACCAGCGGATGCAGCAGTCCGACCACGTACGCACAGGGCGACATCCGCACGCCCGGCCAGGGCTCTTCCATCGTGCAGGCCCCGCCGATCTGCTCGCGGGCCTCGAGCACCAGCACCCGTTTTCCGGCCCGCGCAAGGTAGGCCGCACAGGTGAGCCCGTTGTGCCCGCCCCCGACGACGATGACGTCCCAGGCCCGCGCAGCCAGGGCATTGACCGGCTCCGGGAGCCCTACCCGCCCAAGGACGGCGGCGGCGGGACCAGACGCGGACGGGTGAGGCGGCATGGGTGCGCTCCAGCTTGGGACCGGCGGAGAGTGGCGACCTAGCGGCCAGCAAGATACCCCAGCCATCGCCGGGGGATGAGCCGGATGAGGGCCACGATCAGCCGGTAACGAACACTGGGTATGCACACCACCGGGCCTCCCCGGTCAATCGCGGCCAGGGACGCGTCCACTACGTAATCGGCCGTGAGCCAGGGCCGGTGGCGCCAGCGCGCCGCATCCATCCCCATCCGCTGATGGAACTCGGTGCGAGTGAGCCCCGGACACAGTGCCTGCACCCGGACCCCACTGCCCGTCAGCTCCGCCGAGAGCCCCTCGGTGAACACCCGGAGATAGGCCTTCGTCGCGCAGTAATTGACGTTGCCCGGTGCGTAGATGAACGAGGCGATCGAGGAGACGTTGATGACGGCGCCGGACCGCTGTGCCAGCATCGCGGGCAGCGCGGCCTGGGTCAGCCGCATCGGGGCGATGGCGTGCAGGTGCAGCATCGCCGCCTGGGGCCCCGGCGCAGCCTCCACCAGGCGACCCTTGCTGCCGAAGCCGGCGTTGTTGACCAGCACCGCCAGGCCCCGCGTCTCGCTCATCCGCACGATCAGCCGGCTGACCTCATCATCGCGGGAGAGGTCGGCCCCAAAGGCCTCGACATCTATGGAGTGCCGGCCGCGAAGCTCTCGCCCCGTCTCCTCGAGCCGGCCCGCATCGCGGGCCACCAGGATGAGGTCGAGCCCCCGCGCGGCCAGCCGCTCGGCGAACGCCCGGCCGATTCCCGCAGTGGCGCCGGTGATGAGAGCGAGCGGGCGGATGGCGGGCGGAGCTGCGGTCATGGGCTCACGCAATCTGCCGGGGCTACCGGCGGGGCACTGTCAATTCTTGCCGTGGTCGAAACGGCCCTCTCCAGTCCACTGGTTGAGCGAAGCCCTGGGGGGCCGGCTGGCGGCTGACGCCTAACAGACTGTAGCACAGTGGTTTACTGCCTGGCGCCGCACCCCGTCGGTCGCGGCGCCGGACTGGCGCGTTCGATACGGGAACGTGCAAAAACTTGCACTAACGCAAGAGCATGAATTTCGCGTAGTTGCCGCTACCGCACACGTCAATCTGCGCGACGGCCACCCGGAGCTCTCACATGTACAGAATCGAATTCGAGCCCGGCGATGTCGGGGTCTTCAGAAGCGTGGAGGAGGTCGCGACCGCCATCAAGAGCGGCGTGATCACTCCCCGCGCACGGATCTACCACCAGGCCAGCAATAAGTGGCTTCCCATCGAGTTTCATCCCCACTACCGGATGGCGCTCGACCTGGTGGCGAACGGCACCGCGAGCCCCACACCGTCGGGACCCCGTCCGGCCATTCAGCTCCACCGCGAGCCTGCGCCCGTCGCGGTAGCAGTCGCCGCGCCGGAGCCCGAGCCGGTAATGTCCGCGCCGGAGCTGGTAATACCCGAGCCGGGGCCCGCACCGGAAGCCCACGCCGAGCCGGAAATGGAGCCCGAAGCGGAGCCCGCGCTCGAAGCTCAGGCCGAGCCCGAACCTCAGGCCGAGGCTGAGCCGCCCGAAATTTTCGTCCCGCCACGCTCGCGCGAGATCCGCTTCATTCCGGTGGAGGACCCCGCGCCTCGGTGGCAGGAGTCACGCGCACGCGTTGAAGCGCCACGGCCGCGTTTCGAAGCGCTGATGGCGCGCTTCGAGGAGCCGGCCCCGCTTCCGCTGGCGCCCGAGCCGGTCATCGAGCTCGAGGTTCCCGTCGCGAGCGCAGCCCCGCTAACGGGCGGCGCCTTCTACACCCCGGAGGAGTCGGCCCGGCCCGCGTTCGGGCCTCGCTTCCGGCTTGCGCTCGCCGCCAAGCCCGGCCGGCCGATCGCCCTGGCGCTCGCCGGCGCCGCGCTGATCTTCTCCACCCACGTCGGCCTCTCGGCCTCCGCGCCCTGGAACCTCGATCTGCTGGGCGCCGGGTTGACCAGCCTGCCGTTTCTGCACCGCGACTCCGGCCCCAGCCCCGCGGCAAAATCCATCGACGCGGCTCCCACGACTGCGCTGACGGGTCCGACCGGCGCGGCGCGTGATCCAGAGCTGCAGGGCAGTCCCAGCTTCGGCGCGAACAGCGCGTTCCTGACGACGTCCCGCGGGGCCGCCCCTGCGGAGTCAAAGCGCCTGGCCGACCGCGCTCCGGCCGCCCCGGCTCAGCTCGAATCCGCCGTCGAGACCGATCCCATCGTCAGCGCCCCTTCGGCGCGCGACATCTCGGTCGCGGCGGCCAAGATTCCCGGACTCGCGCCCTCCGTCAATGGCAAGATCACGCCGGCTGTCCTGGTAACCCGCTACGAAGCCGCTTACGCAGCGGCCCGGACAGAGCTCGAGACCGGCATCCGTACCGCCGGCTTCGGCAACGTGTTCGCGCCCGAGCACCTGTCCACGATGCAAGGCATCCGCTCCAGCCGGCTCAGCGCCGGCACCGCATCCGCCTATATCGCCAGGTACCACCGCCGCGAGGTGGAGATCGAGGCCGCCTACGCCGACTCCGCAGGGGAGGTGGTCAAGTCTCCCGGAGACCGGCGTGTCTGGGACAGCCGCCAGGTGCTCCAGGAGAGCCCGGAGGCTGCAAAGCTCGCCGGGTTCCTCTTACAAGAGATCGACAGCGTATTTGGGGTGCTGTCCTCGCAGGCCGACGCCTACGAGATCAAGGATGGGTCGATCACGTTCCAGGATGCGGCCGCCGCGCACGCCTATGCCGAGCTGCGGCCCTGGCTCGACCGGCAGGCCCACCAGTGGGCCGACACCGGGTCGGGGCCACCGACTACCGCCGCGCGGGTGCTCCGCGCGATCGGTACCACCAGGCTGCCTGAAGGCGCCGCCTTCTAACAGGCCGGTCGGCTCAACGCGGCGCCCGGAACGACGGCGCCATCGCCCGTTCCATCTCGGAGTCGGACGCGCCCGGATTCTTCCGGTATAGCTCGATCAAGCCGCTCACGTTGCGCGGGGACCGCCACAGCTCGTCTTCGGTCCCCGGCGCCCGATCGTCGTCGCCGGCCCTCCGCTGGTACATCTCGCCGAACAGCAACCGCGCCTGCCGAAGAAAGCCCAGCTTGCGGCTGGTTTCCCGGATCACAACGCCGAGAGCGGAGTCGATGGCTGGTCGGCCGGCAGAGGGATTGGCGGTCAGGAGATAGTGCGCGGCCGCGTCGACGTTCTCGAAGAACGCCTGGCGCTGCGGCTCGCTGAGGCCGAGCGTTTCGGCGGCCCCGATCACGGCCGTATCCTGGGCCGCGTCGTAATCCGCGGCGGGAGCTGCGGTGGCTGTGGTAACCGAGGAAATCGGCGAGTCGGCGGATTGAGCATGGCCCGGGGCGACGGCCACGAAAGCCAGCACGAGCCCCGCCGACGAGCCGAGGAATCGCGGAATCATCTCGGCCTCCGGACGGGTGCGGGGCTACCCTCCTACCATACAACTTTCCTCGCTGAGCGCGAGGACCCTCCTCACCGCCTGGGGGGCGGCTAGTAAGTGACCGAGCGCCAGCCTCGGTGGCCCCGCGGCATCACTTCTCCGCGGCCCGGGATGCAGCGGTCGTCGCCGATGATGATCCAGGGACGGGCTCGGATGCCCTGCTCGGTGGACACGTCGCTCGCCGGCAGGGGAGCGGCTCCCGCCCCGGCCGAGGCCGGGATCACAGTGACCGTCTGGCCGGGCTCGAGCGGAGTCCCGGCGCCTCCGGCGACTGCGACGTCCCTTGGTCCCGGCGCTGGCGAGCTGGGTGCGGGCTCCGGATTGGGCTCCGGTACCGGCGCGACGGTCGCCGAATGGTCGCTCGTCCGGGCTGGCCGGGCATGCACCCGGGCAGGCGCCAGCGTGGGTGCCCTCATCGCCGAGGTGCTGGTTACCCCGGCGTCCGGCTTGGCCAGGTCGAGCTCTCGGGCGGACACCACTGCCGCCGTGGCCGACTCGGCGGAAGGCAGGAGCGTGAGATCGCGACGTGCCGGCTCGGAACGGTCGGTGTTGCAGGCAGCGACCACGAGGGCACCGGGAAGGAGGAAGCAGACAAACCGTACGCGCATTGAGCGAGGCCTCCAGACCGGTGGGAGCAGAACTTATCCAGAATACCCAAAAGACGTTGCTCGCGAAAGACAGCGCACAGGACAGAAGGGCGTGAACGGTGAACAGTAAACAGTAAACAGGGGACTCCGGTCAGCATCGGGGCCCCCTTTTCACTGTTCACGTTTCACTGTTTA
>DASQPE010000163.1:0-9343 GCA_035644115.1 Gemmatimonadales bacterium | reverse complement strand
TCCTCGGCCAGCAGGCCGCCACCGCATCCGACGTCCAGCACCTGGCGGCCGGCCGGTGCCAGCCGCAGCTCATCCAGGAGGATCCGGCGCATGTATCCGAATCGAACAGGATTGAGTGCCTTGAGTGTGAACAGAAAACCGCGCTCGTCCCACCAGCTGTCGGAGAGGCGGTCATAGATCGCGTTGTCGACCGGCATCACGACACTCCCGAAGCCGCTGCATTCTGCGTGGTGGTCTTGAGCGTTGCGCGGACCCGAACTCGGCCGGCGCAGAGGTCCAACCTCATTCGGCCATCGCCTCGACTCGAACCGGCAGTCCGATCTTACTCACCTGTAACAACTTAGTACCTGCTGCTTCAAGCTGCGCCTCAGGTTCGCCAAACCCCGCTCAATAGCGGTCCGCAGAGTGCCGATACACGGAATGCGGCCGCGAGCTCCCCGCCTGCGACCGCAGGCTCACATGACGGATCGGGAGGCAGGGATGCTCGGTAGCACTCAACTGCGCGGCACGGTCGCGCTCTGTCTCTCGCTCCTCGCAGTGAGCAGCTGCTCGTCGTTCGAGCCGACCGGCGAGCACTCTATGGCAGCCCCGGCGGAGTACCGTGCCTGGTTCTCGAAGACTCAGGCCTGCTCGGGGCTTACCGGGGATTTCGACCGGATCAAGTGGTACATCGTGGACGGCACCGACTTCCCCTGTCCGAGCGGCAAGTGCGTCGGCCGGTGGAACGACGACCACACCATCTACATATCTCGCGCCTACGCCGAGAACGAGATGGTGGTGCGGCACGAGATCCTCCACGATCTGATCGGGCACCCGGGACATCCGGACCCGCCGTTCGGCAGCCCTTGCCCGCTGACCTGGGCGACGTGGCACGGGGACGACAGCACGGTAGCCGGGCCGGCGCCGGTGACGGGACGGGCGGTTGCGGTGGCGCATCCGAATATCGATTAAGAACGGCGTGAACAGTGAAAAGTAAACAGTAAACAGGGGGCCCCGCTGCCAAGCTGAGCCCCCTGTTCACTGTTCACTGTTCACGCTGTTACGGCTCACCGTCGCTTCCGTATCTCCATCTGCACCGCCCTTGCCACCGAGTCCGCCTTCGCCGCCAGAGCGGTATCGCCCTTTTGCCGCATCGCATCGGCGGTGCCGGCGTACACGATGGCGTAGAGCGACAGAATCGAGGAGGACGGCGCGTCCACCCAGCCGAACGGCCGCTCGCGGGCGGCCGCCTGCCAATGGTACACCTCCCACAACAGCCGCTTGGTCCGCGCCAGATCGAGATAGCCGAGGCCCGCGCTGAGCACGATGGAATCGTTGGCCGCCACCGGCTTGGACATCAGCTTCCGCACCATTCCCTGGCCCACAAGATAGGCGGAGAGTCCCAGGGTCTGATCGGGATACCCGCCGTCGCTCAGGCTGAAATAGATCGGTCGCTTGCCGAGATTCTGCTTGATCAGGAAAATCGTGGCGAGGTCCTGCAGCAGCAGGTAATCCTGCCCGAACGCGATGGTCACGCTGTCGACCTGGAGCCCGCTCTTCTCCTGCACCCGCATGGCTTCGGGCAGGCTATCGAGCTCGCTCAGGCTCAGGCCCAGCACGGGGTCGGGCGGCTTGGGCCAGGTGGCGACCGGGCCGCGTGCGGGATCGGCGGGCGGGGTGCGCCAGAGGGCCGCGGCCCGCACCGGGTCAAAGGTCGGGGTCACTCTGCGCCGGAGCTGGCGCAGGTGCCAGCGCGTGTTCATGAGGGACAGATTGGCCAGCGTCACGTCCCGCCGTACCCCCTCGACTTCCTGCGCGTACCAGAGCGGGAAGGTGTCGTTGTCGCCGGCGGTGATCAGGATGCCGTACGGCTCCACCGATTCGAGCAGGTCCACTGCGAAGTCGCGCGCGAGGGTCTCGTGCGCCCGGCTGGCGGTGAGGCGGTTGCCCAAGAGCGGGATGAACGCGACCGCCAGGGCTGGGGTCGCGAGGGCCCAGCGGGGGCGCCGGTCGCCGCCGCCCGCGAGCTCCGCCAGCGCTTGGAGCACGGCACCGAGGCCCAGCGCGACGAACACGCCGTAAGCGGAAAAGGAGCCGAGGAAGAAGTAGTCGCGCTCGCGGACCTCGCGGGGGAGCTCCGGCTTGTCGGCGTACTGGGAGAACCCGTACTTGAAGTTCATGTAGAACACGAGCGCGACCGTGAGCGTCCCCAGCAGCCAGACGGCGGCCCACCCGGCCCGGCGGTCGTTCTTCCACAGCGTGTAGAGGCCGACCAGGCCCAGCCCGGCGAAGAGCGCGGTGGCCATACCGGACCAGCGGCCCCAGTCACGGGCGAACTGCCAGTTGAAGTACTGCCAGAAGTTGCCGAGCTGGGCGAGGAAGTCGGCCTGGCGATCCATGACCGAGGGCTTCCCGTATTGGACCCGATTGAGCACGTCGCTCAGCGCGCGACTGAAGAAGCCGATCGGCTCGCCCTCGTTGATCGCGGGGAGCTGCGCGGCCCGGAGCGGCAGGTAGATGTAGTTGAGTGAGATTCCCACGGCGATCGCGACCACGACCGCGATCAGCACCCAGGGCCGGGTGAGCACCCGCCAGTCGGTGAAGAAGACGTAGACCGCGAGCGCCGGGATCGCGAGCAGCGCCATGAGATGGTTGGTCGAGCTCAGCGCCATCACGTAGGCGATCAGCACCAGCCAGCGGTCCCGGTGGGGTCCCGGCTCGTCGTCGCCCCAGTGGACCACCAGCCACACGCAGAGCGCCATCGAGAAGAGCGAGACGGTGTACACCTTCTCGTTCACGGTGGACTGGTTCCACACGGTCCAGGACGTCGCGCCCACCAGCACGCCGGCGAACGCCGCGGCCCACCGCACCCAGCGGACGGTGATGGTCGGCTGGAGCCAGCGGTCGGCCACCAGGAACCACGTCCCGGAGGCGAGCGCGCTGCACACCGCGGCGAACAGATTGATGCGGGCGGCGTAGGACGAGGCCAGCGGCAGCAAGCCGAACGTGTGGGCCAGCAGGGTGAACAGCGGATTGCCGGGCGGGTGGGGGATGCCGAGGACGCGGGCGGCCGCGATGTACTCGGAGGTATCCCAGAAGGCGGTGGTCGGGGCCAGGGTGGCGAGATAGATCCCGAAGATCACCAACGCCGTGGCGCCGGCCCACAAGTACGGCGGAGCCTCCCGTGGTTGGCTTGGTTGATGGGTCATAGTCCCTTGAGTGATTCACCGCGGAGGCACAGAGGACGCAGAGTGAACAACTTGATTTTGGTTCTCTGCGTCCTCTGTGCCTCTGCGGTGAAAAAGATCAATGCCGGAATTGGCGCTTGCCGGTGAACACCATCGCGATGCCGGTCTGGTCGGCCGCGGCCACGACTTCGGCGTCGCGCACCGAGCCGCCGGGCTGAATGATCGCGCTCACGCCGGCCGCGCCGGCCTGCTCCACGCCATCGGCAAAGGGGAAGAAGGCATCGGAGGCGAGCACGGCCCCGCCCGGGTCGTGGCCCTGCTGGCGGGTCTTGTAGAGCGCAACGAACACCGCATCTACCCGGCTCATCTGGCCGGCGCCGATGCCGATCGCACGCTCACCCTTGGCCAGCAGGATCGCGTTCGACTTCACCGCGGCGACCGCGGCCCAGGCAAAGTGCAGGTCGACCCACTCGGCTTCGGAGGGACGGCGCTGGGTCGGCACCGTCCATCCCTGATCGTTCGGCTCGAACACGAATCGGTCCTGCACCAGGAAGCCGCCCCGCACCCGCTTGTAGTCGAGCGCCGTCACGCCCCGGCTCACCGGCAGCTCCACCACCCGCAGCGACTTCTTGGCGGCAAACACCGCCAGCGCCTCGTCGTGAAAGGAGGGAGCGACCACTACCTCGACGAAGAGGTCGCTCATCGCCCGGGCCGTGCTCTCGTCCACCACCGTGTTGAAGGCGACCACCGAGCCAAAGGCGGAGAGCGGGTCGGTAGCCCGCGCCCGGCTGAACGCGTCCGCCGCGCTGCCCGCGACCGCCACGCCGCATGGTGTGGTGTGCTTGATGATGCAGCAGGCGGGCCGGCTCGCCCAGCAGGCCACTGCCCAGGCGCCGGCGTCGATGTCGAGCAGGTTGTTGAACGACAGTTCCTTGCCCTGGCGCTGTCGCAGGTCGCGCATCCCGCGGGGCTCGTCGGTCACGTACAGCGCGCCGCGCTGGTCGGGGTTTTCGCCGTAGCGGAGGAGCTGGAGCCGCTCGAGCCCCACACTGAGCCGGCCGGGGAGCGAGTCTTCCTTGGGCGTCAGATATCCGGCGATCGCGGCGTCGTAGTCGGCGGTGTGGGCGAACACCTTGGCGGCGAGCTTGCGGCGGACCTCGTCGGGAACACCGCCCTTCCGTAGGAGCTCGAGCACTGGCGCGTAGTCGGTGGGATCGACCACCGGAATCACGAACTGATGGTTCTTGGCGGCGGAGCGCAGCATGGACGGTCCGCCCACGTCGATGTTCTCGACCGCGTCCTCGAACGGCACGCCCGGCTTTGCGATCGTCATCTGAAACGGATACAGATTGACGGCGACCAGATCGATCGGCACAATGCCGTGATGGGCCAGCGCGGCGACGTGCTGGGGCTGGTCCCGCCGCGCCAGCAGCCCGCCATGGATCAGGGGATGGAGGGTCTTCACCCGGCCGTCCAGCAGCTCGGGGAACCCGGTCACCGCATCGACCGGGAGCACCGGCAGCCTCGAGTTGCGGAGGGCCGTCGCGGTCCCGCCGGTCGAGATGATTTCCCACCCCAGGTCGATGAGACCCTGGGCAAACGGGATGATGCCCCGCTTGTCGCTGACGGAGATCAGTGCCCGGGGCATGCGCGCTGGCTCACGAGGGGAGCTCGACCGGCTCGGGCAGCGGAACCGGCCGTCCGGCGGCGGCCGCGGCGAGCACCACGGCGGGCAGCAGCCGGTGCTCGATCTCGAGCACCCGCTGGGCGAGTCGCTCTGGCGTATCGCCCGGCTCCACGGGAACGCGCGCCTGGGCGAGAACCGGACCGCGGTCGTACACCTCGTCCACCAGATGCACCGTCGCGCCGGTCACGGTCGCGCCCGCGGCGAGCACCGCCTCGTGCACCCGGTGCCCGTACATCCCCGGGCCGCCGAATGCGGGAAGCAGCGCCGGGTGAACGTTGAGGATGCGACCCCGATAGCGGTCGACCACCCGGGGCGGGACCAGCTTGAGATAGCCGGCAAGCACCAGCAGGTCGATCCGGTGCGCCGCCAGCGCGTCGAGCCAGGCAGAGGCATCGCTCGGATCGGCGAGGACGAGGGTGGGGATGCCATGCGCGCGGGCGAGATCGAGCCCACCCGCGGTGGCGCGGTTGCTCAGCACCAGGCCGACCTCCGCGGGGGACCCCGCCGGCAGCGCGGCGATGAGCGCAGTGAGATTGCTCCCGCGGCCGGAGATCGCGACGGCTAGGCGCATGGGCATGGCGGGGGGAAAGTAATTAGGGGACACGCTGTCCGCCTGCCAGGTCGAGCGCGTGGCGAAGCGCGGCTCCGATCTCGCCGTAGGCGGACGGGGGCAGAGTGCGGGGGTCGAGCAGCACCCGTCCGTCCCCTACCCGGGCGACCACCGGAGGGTTGCCCAGCCGGAGCCGCAGCGCGAGCCCGTCCGGACCCAACCCGCCAGCATCGAGCGCGACCAGCGTCGTCGGGAGCACCGCGCCGGGGAACGAGCCGCCCCCGACCGCCGATTCGCCAGGCCGGACGGCCGGGTGGAGCTCGGCCGGGCACGCGGCCGCCAGCCGGCCCGCCTGTGCGGCGAGCTCGGCGGGCGTCCTGGTGAGCATGGCAAGCACCGGGATCTCGGTGAGGGCCAGGGCGGGATCGCGATAGAGCGCGAGCGTCGCCTCCAGCGCGGCCAGCGTGAGCTTGTCGGCCCGCAGCGCGCGGGCGAGCGGATTGGCCCGACACCCAGCTACCAGCTCTCGGCGCCCCACCAGACATCCCGCCTGCGGTCCACCGAGCAGCTTGTCTCCGCTGAAGATCACGACCGCTGCTCCCGCGGCTACCGCATCCGGTACCCGGGGCTCGCCGCCGAGCCCCCAGGGCGCGAGATCGATCAGCAGGCCGCTGCCGACATCGCACAGCCAGGGCACGCCGGTCCCGGCCGCCAGCTCGGCGATCTCGGCCGGCGCCGGGGTCGCGACGAATCCGCGCTGCTCGAAGTTGGAGCGATGCACCGTCAGGATCGCGCCGGTCTCGCCGGAAAGCGCGCTCCGGTAATCCGAGAGATGGGTGCGGTTGGTCGTCCCCACCTCGCGCAGGCGAGCGCCGCTCTTCTCGAGGATCTCCGGGATCCGGAACGAGCCCCCGATCTCGATGAGCTCGCCCCGCGAGATGAGCACCTCGCGCCCGACGGCGCTGGTATTGAGTGCGAGCACCAGGCCGCCCGCGGCATTGTTCACCGCCAGCCCGTCCTCTGCTCCGGTGAGCTCAGAAAGGAGTGCCCGGCAGTGATCCGCGCGGCTCCCTCGCACCCCCGCGTGGAGGTCGAACTCGAGCGTGCTGTAGCCCGCTCCGACCGCGGCGAGCGCGTCGAGCGCGGCCCGGGCCAGCGGGGCCCGGCCCAGATTGGTGTGCAGCACGACGCCGGTGGCGTTGAGAACCGGGCGGAGCGAGCGCCCCGTCCGCAGCGTCAGGCGCTCGCGCACCTCGTCGGCCCAGTCTTCCGGGGGACCGGCACGGCGGCGGCGCGCGGCATCGACCGTGTCGCGCACAGCGGCGACGACGGCGTCTCGGGGGGCGCCATCCAGCAGTGCGGCGATCGCGGGCTCGCGCAGCAGGTGGTCCACCGACGGAAGGGCCCGCCGGGGGTCGGTCACCGGCGCCTCTGATGCAGCGAGTCGGCTTTCTGGAGCGAATCCGGCCTAGGAAGCGAATCCGGCCCCTGGCGACGCTCCAGCGAGTCTCGCGGGCCGCGCCGCACTTTCATCGAGTCGACCTCGGCTGAGTCCGACCGCAAGCCCGGGCGCCGGGTGCGTTCTTGGGGAACGATGAGGGGGGCTTGGACGTCGCCCAACCGACCGCTCACGGTGCGAACCCCGGCGATCGAGATGACGAAGTGATCGCCCGGGTGCCACGGCTGCCCGACCCTGAGCGTGACCCGGTCGCTCAGCGGCGGCCGGTTCATGGTGGGTCTGGTGAAGCCGGAGACGCCCCGCATCCGGCCGAAGAGGGAGTCGGGAAGCCGGGCCGCCGCGGAGTCGGCTCGTCGGGGAATCGCGAGCGTGTCGGGTCGCCTGGGTGCGGTCGTGGTGTCTGGCGACCGCTCCAAACGGGGCCCACCCGGTCCGGCAAGGCTGGTATCGTGGAGGACCAGCGCGATCACGGGCACCGCGGTCGAATCCGGCAGCTTCCGAACCGACGCCGCGGTGGAATCGAGCTTCTGATAGGGGTCGAGTGACTGGGCAAAGGTGATCGACGCCGTGACCGAGTCCATCGGCGTGATCTGCTGGATGCGGGGCGGCAACGTGTCGTGTGCGAACGCGTACAGCTCGGGCTTCGCCACCTTGACCGATTCGGGCTTGATACGCACCGTGTCGAACGCTTCCCGCGGGTCCCGGCGCAGGTTCCGGTTCTGGTCGAGGACGCCGTAGACAAGATACTCGCCCCGCGGCAGGGGCCCGAACGAGAACTGACCGGACGAATCGGCGAGCGTGCGGTAGGGCAGGCTGTCGGGCTCGAGCAGCGCCTCGACGAGGGCGGCCGCCGCGGGGTTGCCCGCCTTCCAGTCGAAGATCCGTCCTCTCAACGTGTCGCTCGGCAAGTCGCCTCCGGTCGTGAACGTGACCACGGACTCGACCTTCGAGCGGTTCTGTCGCACGTCGCTGATGCCCGGCAACAGCTCGACCCGGTACACCCGGTTCGGCTTCCAGCCTTCGGCCGGGTGCACCGTGATCCGTCGGCGATGCCAACTCACGTCGGGAAAGCGATTGGTCGGCGAGAGGATGACCAGCCTTTCCAGGTCGCTGGTGCCGCGGCCTTGGCTGGGCGTGCTCCCTTCCGAGATTACTTCGTTGAAGCGGAACTCGACGTTTCCCTTGAAGCCGGGAATGACGGCGAGCGACTCGGGAAAGACCGACGCCAGGCGTGGTGGCGTGGTGTCCGGCGGGCCGCCGGGCGGCGCCTGGATGTTGGCGCAGGCGGTGAGCAGAAGGAAGGCGGCGGACGGGAGCAGGTGGGAGCAGGCGGGAGCGGGCGGGAGCGGGCCGGGCGGCAACCCGCTCCCGTCTGCTCCCGCCTGCTCCCGCCCGCTCCCGCCCGTCACCCGCAGCCCAACAGCTCGCGCTTCTTCGCCAGCACCTCGTGCTGTTCCCGCCAGCTCGCGAGCTTTTGCCGCTCACGCTCGACCACGGCCGCCGGCGCCTTCGCCGTGAACTGGTCGTTGGCGAGCTTTCGTTCCTGGGTCGAGATCAGCTGGAGCAGGCGGTCCACCTCGCCACCGAGCCGGGAGCACTCCCGGTCGAGGTCGATCGCGTCGCCCAACGGCACGAACACCGCGGTGCCGTCGGTGAGCACGGCGTGGCCGCCGACCCGCTCGCCGCTCTCGCCCACGATCAGCTCGGACACCTTCGCCAGCCGCGCGATGGTTCCCCGTTCGGCATCAATAGCTGCGCGGCTTTCCGGACCGAGATTGCTCACTGCGACCCGCACGGTCTGTCCCGGGCCCACGCCGTACTCGGCCCGGACCTGTCGCACGGCAGTCACCAGCTCCTGGAGCAGGCCGAAGCGGCGGACCGCCTGGGCATCTTGTGCCCGAGCGTCGGGCCGCGGCCACGGCGCGCGAACGATCGAGGCTTCGGGCGTGCGGCCCGGGAGCCGGCGCCAGAGCGTTTCAGTAATGAAAGGCATCACCGGGTGGAGCAGCCGGAGCCCGACGTCGAACGTCTGGGCCACGACCGCGCGGGCGACGTCGCCGCCGGGCTGGTCACCGTAGAGTCGCGGCTTGATCTGCTCGATGTACCAGTCGGCCAGCTCGCTCCAGACGAAGCGGTAGGCGGCCGCCGCGGCCTCGTTGAGGCGGAAGCGCTCGAGAGCATCGGTCACCTCCACCACGGCGGCATCGCAGCGGGCGAGGATCCAGCGGTCCGCCAGCTGGAGCTCGTCGCGGCGCACCACGTCGCCGGCGGGACCGGCGAGGGGGCGGGTGGGCCCCTCCAGGTTCGAGAGGATGAAGCGCGCGGCGTTCCACAGCTTATTGGCAAAGTTCCGGCCGGGCGCGAACGAGGTCTCGATGTCGTTGGGATCCAGGATGACGTCGGTCCCGACGGCGCTTCCCGCCACCAGCGTGTAGCGGAGCGCATCGGCCCCATAGAGCTCCACCACGTCCAGCGGGTCG
>DASQPE010000162.1:0-25627 GCA_035644115.1 Gemmatimonadales bacterium | reverse complement strand
CGGGAGCGATGGCGGTGAGCAGTGTCAGTGTAGTGACAAACAGTCTGAGGCTGAGAAAAGCGTGAAAAGTGAAAAGTCAAAGGGGATTCCAAGCGCCGACGGGCCTCGCTTTTCACTTTTTACTTTTCACTTTTCACGCTTTTCTCCTGGGAGGTCCCTATGAACACGGAGCCCCCGTCCTGCCCCTGCACCCGCCCCGGCGACGGAGTGCACGCCGTCGCGCTCGCGCCCGAGACCAAGCAGGCGGTGCTCACCCGGTTTCGCCGCATCGAAGGCCAGCTCCGCGGCCTCCAGAAGATGGTCGAGGAAGAGCGCTACTGCGCCGACGTGCTGGTGCAGGTTGCCTCGGTGCAGGAGGCGCTCCGCGGTGCCGGCCGAGCGTTGCTGGACAACCATCTGCGTCACTGCGCGACCGAGGCAATCCGCTCGGGGAGTCCGGAGCGTGCCGAAGCGATGTACGCGGAGCTACTGGACCTGGTGTACAAGAGCAGGTGAGAAGTGAGAAGTGAGAAGTGAGAAGTGAGAAGTAAGAAGGGACCGCCCTCTTACCTCTTACCTCTCACCTCTTACTTCTCACCTCTTACTTCTTTACCTCTGTTGTCCCGCCTGCTCCATCCGCAGCATATCCGCCGACACCGTGCCCATCGCACCCAGTATCACCACCCCGCCCACCAGGGCCACCGACGGCAGCACGAAAACCGCCCGGTCGATACCGAAACGATCCGAGAGCGCCCCGACCAGCGGAAACGCGATCGCGTCGCCGGCGAGGTGGATGAACAGCAGGTATGCCCCCACTACGGTTGCGCTTATCCGGGACGGCACCACGTCGAAGATGACCGCGGTAATCGGGCCGTTGAACCAGGTGAGAAAGAAGAAGGCAGCGCAAAAGACCGGAACGAACAGGTCCAGATCGCGAATGGTCAATAGCCAGAGAGCGAGCGGTCCACCCAGCAGAAGCCCGATCGCGACCGTGACTACCCGCGCGCGATCGGTGTAGCGGCGGAGCCAGTCCGCCAGCACTCCGCCGAAGAGCGCACCCGCGATGCCTGCCGTGAGCCCCGGCACCCCGACTCGGTCGGCGAAGTGGCCGGCGTTAAGCCCAAAGACCCGCGCCATCAGTGAAGGGGCCCAGCCGAGCAGACCGTTCGTCCCGAAGGAGACCAGCGCCCCGGTGACGAACACGTAGCCCAGCGTCGGGGTGCGGAACACCGCCTCGGCCGCGCTGAGCAGGTCGCCGACCCCGCCGCCGAATGCCGGCGCCGCGGTCTGCCCGCTGGCGGCCTGGGTCCGGCTCCTCTTGACCCATTGCCGGATATTGAGCGCCAACCCGAGGGCGACCGCAGCGCCGAAAGCCGCCACGTCCTTGTCCGAGCCGGCGCCGTAATACTGGTCGAGCGCGAACGCCGCCCCCAGGCCGGCGCCGACGCCGACCCCGAGAGGGATGCATTGCCGGAGCACGCCGGTGACCCCAAGCCCGATCTCCCGGACGAACGTCCGCAGCGGCACCGTCGGCGCTGGGCGGGTGGGATCGATGAGCCTTCCAGCCAATACCGCACAGGCGAACCCGGGAAGCCCCGCCGCGATCACCGCGACGCGCCAGCCATACATGGCCTCGAGATGGCCGCCGATCCAGAAGGCCAGACCGCCACCGAGGGCGAGGCCGGCGGCGAGAACCCCCATCGCGAACGCGCGGCCCTTGCCCGGGAAGTAGTCTGCGGCCATTGACGTCGCAGC
Source organism: Gemmatimonadales bacterium (assembly GCA_035644115.1). Taxonomy (GTDB): domain Bacteria; phylum Gemmatimonadota; class Gemmatimonadetes; order Gemmatimonadales; family GWC2-71-9; genus DASQPE01. The sequence continues at coordinate 23,893 of DASQPE010000162.1, read as the reverse complement.
CGTGAGGAACGCGGCGCCGCCCATCCCCACGGCGGCTCGGCAGGCGAGGAGCTGGGGAAAGCTCTGCGTCAACCCGCTCAACACGATGAACGTGCTCCACAGGGTCACGCCGCCGGTGACGACGGCGCGGCGCGAGCGGAGATCGCTCACCAGACCGAATGGCAGCACCGCGACCGAGAACACCAGCACGTACGCCGAGGCCAGCCAGCCCAGCTGCGTGTCGGTGAGATCGAGCCCCTTCTTCACCGGCTCGAACAACGGGAAGATGACGTTCCGGGCGAGATAGTTGAGCAGGTTGATGAAGGCGAGGAGTCCCAGGCCGTACCAGCGGTAGGCTCGCGAGAGACCCGCGAGGCGGGCGGGCGGCTCCGCGCTCCCGCTCACCGTCCGACCGTCTCGGTGCCCCCGGGGGCCGGATGCGCCTGAGCCGACTCCTCGGCCCGGCGATCGCGCTCCGCGAGCGCGGCGCGATACTCGCGGACCAGCCGGTCAATCATGGCCTCGCGCCTTCGATGGAGCCGCTTGAGCGGGCGCGGTTGATGGCGCGCCAGGGCATATGCGCTGAGGAGGGGGAGCGCCACCGAGTTGTCGAGATACACGACTACCGTACCCGGCAGCTGGTCCGGGTCGATCTTCCCCCAGCTCACCGCCTCGGCCGGCGTGGCACCCGACAGGCCACCAGTGTCCGGGCGGGCATCGGTCATCTGCAGGAAGTAGTCGTGTCCCCGCTCATCGATCCCGAGCACTTCCTGGATCTGTGGCTCGGTCTGCAGCATGAAGTTCTTGGGGCTCCCGCCGCCCACGATGAGGCAGGCGCTTTTCCCACCGGACCGCTTGGCATCCAGCACGATCGCCGCCGTCTCGTTGACGTCGGCGCTCACGTCGAATCTGAGTTTGCTGCCGGCCAACGCCTGCTCGGCCACGTTCATGCCGATCGAGCTGTCGCCCGGAGAGCTGGTGAAGATCGGCACGTCGAGCTCATGCGCGGCGGCGAGCACCGAACGGCGCCGAAGGCCAAGGGCTCGCTCTCGCTCTCGCATGTACTTGCCCAGCAGCCAGTGGTATTCGGCCGTGCTCATGGGCCGCTGGAACTCCTCGCGGGCCGACACTTCCCGGATGAAGGCGTCGGTCGAGAGCAGGACCGAGTAGTCGAAGAAGATGTCGTAGATCCGCACGACGCCCTTGTCGCGGAGCTCGACGTCATCGGCATGCGGAGTGCCGCGGTGCATCGAGAGCCCGAGCCCGAAGTGCGCGTCGTGGTACAGATTGGCCCCGGTCGAGATCAGCCAGTCCACGAAGCCCGCTTCCATCAGCGGAATCAGGCAGCTCATGCCGAGGCCGGCTGGCGTCATCGCGCCGGTGAGGCTCATCCCCACCGTCACGTCGGCCGCCAGCATCCGTTGGGTGAAGAGGGTGCAGCCCTCCCGCAGCCGGCCCGCGTTGTACGCCAGGAAGGCGCTGTCGATCAGCTCGGCGACGGTCTCGGCGCCGGTGATCGGCCCGGGATCGATGCGTTGGCCACGCAGGTACGGGGCAGAGGGGCGGGTCACGCCGTCCTCCCGTCGTGTTCCCGGGTGTGCCGCGCCGGGATGCCACCGGACGCAGCTTCCTGCTCGCGCGCCGCGATGACGAGAGCTACCGCCTCGCCGGGGTCGTCGGTCACCCGGAACAGGTCGAGGTCGGCGGGGTTGATCTTGCGCTCCGCCGCGACCGTGTCGCGCAGCCAGTCAACCATGCCGCTCCAGTACCGCCGCCCGAACAGAATCACCGGGAAGTGCTTCACCTTGCCGGTTTGAATCAGCGTCAGCGCCTCGAACAGCTCGTCCAGCGTCCCGTAGCCGCCCGGAAAGACGATGAACGCCGCCGCGTATTTCACGAACATCATCTTCCGTACGAAGAAGAACTTGAACATGAGGCTGCGGTTCACGTAGGCATTGGTCCCCTGCTCGAACGGAAGCTCGATGTTGCACCCGATCGAGAGACCGTCGACCTCGAACGCGCCCTTGTTCGCCGCTTCCATGATGCCGGGACCGCCACCCGTGATTACCGGGATCCCCGCCTGGGCGAGGAGCCGGGCCGTCTCCACCGCCGCCTGATAGTGGGGGTCCTCCGGGCGGGTGCGGGCAGAGCCGAAGATCGAGACCCCCCCGCTGACGTCGGCCAGGTTGTCGAAGCCCCAGACGAACTCCCCCAGAATGCGGAGCGCCCGCCAGGAGTCGGAGGCCTTGTGAAGCGCTATTGCCTCGCGCGGCGACGGGCTCTCCAGCAGGGCTTCGTCTTCCGTCTCTCTCGCGTTGCGGGGAGGCAGGGCTGGACCGGGGCGCAGGGGATCGTCAGTCACGCTTCAAGAGCTCCACCAACGCGACGCAATCGTCGGGAATGTTGTAGAAGTAGGGCGAGACCCGCACGTGGCCCGGTCGTGCGTCGGCGACGATGCCGGCCTCCGCCAGCCGGCGCACGTCACGCGCCGGGTCATCCCTCGGCAGCATGACGATGCCGGACCTCTCGGCGGGAGTCGCCGCCGCCTTGGGCCGAAGACCAGCTGCGCTGGCCCGCTCGATCAGGTCCTCAGTGAGTGCCATGGTCGCCCGACGCCGCTCCGCCGGCCCGACCTCATCCAGCACATCGAGCCCGCCCAGTTGGGCGTAGACGGCCGCCATGCCCGGCGTGCCGGCCTCGAACCGCCGGGCATCGTCATGCAAGGCGAGATGATCCGGGTCGAACTTGAACTGGTCGCGATGGGCGAACCAGCCGGTGGCCCGGGGCCGGAGCCGGCGGCTCAGCTCCGGTCGAACGTAAAGGAAAGCGACCCCGGAGCCGCCCAACAGCCACTTGAGCCCGCCGGCGCAGTAGAAGTCGGCGTCCAGTCGCCCCACATCGACCGGCAGCTGGCCGGCGGCCTGGTAACCATCGATCAGGAGCAGCGCCCCCCGCCGGTGCGCGATGCCCGCCACCTCGGCCACGTTCTGGATCGCACCGGAGGTGAAGAACACGTGGCTGGTCGCCACCAGCGCCGTTCGCTCGTCCACCGCGCGCTCGAGCGCTTCCAGCGGAACGTGTATGCCGTCGGGGCTGTCGACCAGCACCACTTCGACACCCTCGCTCGCCTTGGCGAGCCACTGGTATGCCACCGTGGGAAAGTCGAGTCGAGTGGTCACGACCTTCGGCCGCTGGCGGTAGTCCAGCGACTCCGCGACCGCGGCGAGCGCGGTGGAGATGTTCGGATGCAGCGCCACGTCCGCGCCGGCCGCCCCGATCGCGCTCCCGTATCGCTCTCGCAGCTCGCCCAACGCGGCCCACCACACGTCGTACCAGGCGCCGGCGCCGCGGGACTCCCACAAATCCAGATACTCGTTTACCCTGGCCCGGGACCGATGGGAGAGCGCGCCCAGCGAGCAGCTGTTGAGGTAGATGGTATGCCGGAAGATCGGGAATTCGTCCCGATACTGGCGCCGGGGCGGCGCGGAAACGGGAGCGGCAGCCATAGCCCGGGGAATATACCCGGCAGGCGGAATTATCTTAAGACGATGAGTGATTCGTGGCTCCGGCTCACGGCCCGGCTCTTTGGCCGAGCCCTCGTCAGTCCACGACTGGCCCTGGACCTGCTGCGGACGGCCTGGGCCTTTCGGCGGCGCGACTGGTGGCGGAAGCCGCCGTTCCTGCCCGTGCCGGACCGCACGTACCTCAGGTGGCGTATGTACACGGCGTACGCCGACGAGAACGCGGTGCCGCCGGCGGAAGACGTGATCCGCTTCGCCCGCTGGCGGCGGGAGACGATGGGGCTGTGAACAGCGTCAGACCAGGAAGCGCACAGGGCGACCGCTCGGTGCCTCACGTGATCATCATCGGCGGAGGCTTCGCCGGGATCTACGCGGTTCGGGACCTCAAGCGGGCTCCCGTCCGGGTAACCATCATTGACCGCCGCAACTACCACCTGTTCCAGCCCATGCTGTATCAGGTGGCCACGGCTGGCCTCAACCCCGCCGATATCACCGCGCCCATTCGGTCGATCGTGCGGCACCAGCGGAACACCGAGGTAGTCCTGGGCGAGGTCTCTGCCGTCGACACCAGCAGTCGCCGGGTCGAGCTGGCCGATGGAGCCCAGTTGGTCTACGATTACCTCATCGTCTGTACCGGCGCCCGGCACAGCTACTTCGGCCACGACGACTGGGAGCAGCTCGCACCGGGGCTCAAGGGCCTGGAAGACGCCCTCGAGATCCGGCGCCGGGTGCTCACGGCCTTCGAGCGCGCCGAGCGCGAGCCCGACCCGGTGAAACGGCAGGCGCTGCTCACGTTCGTCATCGTGGGCGGGGGGCCCACCGGCGTCGAGATGGCCGGCGCCGTGGCGGAGATCCGGAGCTACGCGTTGCGGCGGGACTTCCGCCACATCGATCCGCGCGAAGCCACCGTGATGCTGCTGGAAGGCACGCCAAGACTGCTGTCCACCTATCCCGAATCGCTGAGCGAAGAGGCCAAGCGCGAGCTGCGCGCCCTCGGCGTCGTCGTCCGGACCGAAACCTTCGTGACCAATTTGCGGCCGGGGGTGGTCGAAGCCGCCGGCTGGACCATACCGACCCACACGGTAATCTGGGCCGCGGGAAATACCGCGAGCCCCTTGCTCAAGACTCTCGGCGCGCCGTTGGATCGGCAGGGGCGCGCCATCATCGAGCGCGACTGCAGTATCCCGGGGCATCCTGAGGTCTTCGTCCTGGGTGACGCCGCCTTCCTCGAGCAGGATGGGCGCCCGGTCCCCGCCATCTGCCCTGCCGCGATCCAGATGGGCCGGTACGCCGCAGCGACGATCCGGCGCGAGCTCGCCGGCAAGCCACGGCAGCCGTTCCGTTACTGGGACAAGGGGCAGCTCGCGGTGATCGGGCGCGGGCAGGCGGTGGCCGACATCAATCGGCTGCACTTTGGCGGCTTCATTGCCTGGCTGCTCTGGATCTTCATCCACATCTGGTTCCTGATCGGATTCCGCAACCGGCTCATGGTGATGATCGAATGGGCCTGGGCTTACATCACGTATCAGCGCGGTGCCCGGCTCATCACCGAGCCTTGGCGTCCCGAAGCGGCCCAGGAACCCCAGGCGGTCGCCACCGGAGTCTGCTGAGCATGGCCTCGACTGCTGACGCGACGGGCTCGCAGGTCGGGGTCTCGCAGCTCCGGGCCGAGGCCGAGCGCCTGGGGTTTTTCGCGTGCGGCATCACCGATCTGAGTCCTACCGCGCATGCAACCGAGCTCGACGCCTGGCTCGCACGCGGCCGGGCCGGGACCATGCGGTACCTCCACCGCCAGGCACGGAAGCGCAAGGCGCCGCAGCAGATCGACCGCGAAGCCCGGTCGGTCGTAGTGCTGCTGGACAATTACTACTCGGCCGACCAGCCGGAGGACCGGCGCGCGCCCCGCGTCGCCAAATACGCCCGGGGCCGGGACTACCACCGGGTCACCGTTGGCCGACTGGAGCAACTGGCCGAGTTCCTTCGCCGGCACGGCGCCCAAATCGCCCGGGTGTACAGCGATGCGGGCCCGGTCCCGGAGCGCGAGCTCGCCCAGCGCGCCGGCCTGGGGTGGATCGGGAAGAACACGATGCTCATCCGGCCCGGTGCCGGTTCCTTCTTCTTCATCGGCTCGGTCCTCACCGATCTCCCGCTCCCGCCGGACGAGCCGTTCGCCCTCGACCACTGCGGCAGCTGCACCCGCTGCCTGGACGCCTGCCCCACCCAGGCGATTCTGGAACCACGACTGCTCGATGCGACTCGGTGCATCTCCTATCTCACGATCGAGCAACCGGGCCCGATTCCGGACGCTCTCGTACCGCGGCTGGCCGGATGGGCATTCGGCTGCGACATCTGCAACGATGTCTGTCCCTGGAACGAGCGATTCGCGACCGCCACCACGAACCCCGACTTCCAGCCCACCGGCCTCCTGCGCGGCGCAGAGCCCGACCTCTTCGATCGGATGAGCGAACAGGAATTCGCGAGCATCTTCGGGGACACGCCGCTTGCCCGCCCCGGGCTGGCAGGTATGCGAAGAAATCTCCACGCCGCGCTGGCGTCGGGGGTCGCGCCATGGCGCTGATGATCCGGCGTGCCGAGCCGATCGATGCAGCCCGGCTCGCCGACTTTGCCGCCCGCACGTTCTCCGACACCTACGCCGCCTACAACGTTCCGGCGGACATGGCCCAGCATCTCGCCGCAAAGTACGGCGAAGCGATCCAGGCAGCCGAGATCCGGGATCGAACGGCAACCTATCTCTTGGCCGAGGTCGAGGGTGACCTCGCGGGGTTTGCCTTCCTGCATTTCGAGCACGGGCCTGACGGCGTGGCGCTCGAGCGGCCGGTCGAGCTGGTCCGCTTTTACGTCGCTCGCGAGTGGCACGGCCTCGGCGTGGCCCAGACGCTGATGGCGGCGTGCGTACAGGAGGCCAGGCAGCGCGCCGGCGGCACGTTGTGGCTCTCGGTCTGGGAGCAGAACTCCCGCGCCATCTCCTTCTACCGAACGTCGGGCTTCAGCCTCGCCGGTACCGTCCGCTTCAAGCTGGGTTCCCAGTTACAGGACGATCACATGATGACGCTGGCGCTCGAGCCGGTCGAGTCCCGCCAACCGGCGGCGCCCCGGTGAGCGCCGGGGTGCCCGAGGTCGTGGCCCGACGCGGCCAAGTCGGCCTCACCGAGGCCGAGCAACGGCGCTATGATCGGGTCGAGCGGCTGGCCGATCTCCTGGACAACGCGATCCGGATTCCGGGAACACCGTGGAGGTTTGGACTCGATCCGATCCTGGGTTTGATGCCCGGCCTGGGCGATGCCATCGGCGCCGTCGCCTCCAGCTGGATTCTGATCGAGGCCGCGCGGTTTGGCGTCTCATCCGCCGTGCTGCTGCGAATGCTCTATAACGTGGCGATCGACACCCTGCTCGGCGCCGTACCCGGCGCCGGCGACCTGTTCGATTTCGTCTGGAAGTCCGATTCGAAGAACCTGGCGCTGCTTCGCCGCCATCTCGAGCAGCCCGGCCAGACCCGGCGCGCCAGCCGGAGGCTGCTCGTCGGTGTCATCGTCGCCTTGGCGGGCCTGACCGTCGGCTGCCTGGTGGCCGCTGCCCTCCTGATCAAGTACCTGCTGGGCCTGACCTCTCACTTCTGAGCCCTCGCATGCGCTTCGAGACCCTCGCGGTGCACGCCGGCCATCGGCCGGATCCCGCCACCGGGGCGGTGACGCCGCCGATTCATCTGTCTACCACCTTCGAGCGCGCACCGGACGGGACCTTTCCGTCGGGTTACGTGTACGGCCGGGACGCGAATCCCAACCGCCGCTCACTGGAGGAGAGCCTCGCCGCCCTCGAGGCCGGCGCGGCCGCGGCCGCGTTCGCTTCCGGTATGGCGGCGACGTCGGCGGTATTCCAGGCGCTCGAGCCCGGCGATCACGTGATCGTTCCCGACGACTCCTATTACATCACGCGCAAGCTCCTCCAGGAGGTGTTTGCCCGCTGGCGGCTCGAGCACACGGCGGTAGACCTCACTGATCTCGCCGCCGTGGAGCGTGCCCTCCGGCCCGCCACGCGGCTCGTCTGGGTCGAGACCCCGTCCAATCCGCTGATCCGGATCACCGACATCGCCGCCATCGTCGCCCTGGCGCGCCGCGCCGGGGCCCGTGTCGCCTGCGACAATACCTGGGCGACCCCGATGGTCACCCGACCCCTCGAGCTTGGCGCCGATCTCGTCATGCACTCGACCACGAAGTATCTGGGCGGGCACAGCGACGTACTGAGCGGGGCGCTGGTAGCCCGGGCGGATGATGAGCTGTTCCATCGGATCCGCACGGTCCAGGTCGCGGGCGGCGCAGTGGCCGCCCCGTTCGATTGCTGGTTACTGCTGCGCGGCATCCGGTCACTGCCCTACCGGATGCAGGCGCATTGCCAGCACGCCGCGGCGGTCGCCCAGTTCCTGGCGTTGCATCCCGCCGTCGCTCGGGTTCATTACCCCGGCCTGGCGTCACACCGAGGGCACGCCGTCGCGGCTCGACAGATGAAGGCGTTCGGCGGAATGCTCTCGTTCGAGGTGCGCGGCGCGCGGGCGGAGGCACTGGCGGTCGCGGCCCGCCTCGAGCTGGTCACCCGCGCGACCAGCTTGGGCGGACCGGAAACGCTGATCGAGCACCGGGCGTCGGTGGAAGGGGCCCACACCCGGGCGCCGGAAAGCCTTCTCCGGATGTCGGTCGGCCTGGAGCACCCCGATGACCTGATCGCCGACCTGGCTCAGGCACTGGAGGGGGCGTGATTCGGGCGGTGTACAGCATCGCCGTGTTCGTCCACGACATCGACCGCGCCATCGGTTTCTACCGCGACGACCTGGGCCTGTCACTTACCAAGCAAGGATCGTTCGGAGCCGAGTTCCTGGAGCAGGAGCCCCACCTGGGCATCCATCCGGCGGTGCATGCCGATGCGAAAGCGCTCGTTGGGCGGCATACCGGAATCACCTTCCACGTCCCCGGCCTCCTCGACTACTGCGGCCGCCTCCAGGAGCGCGGCGTCCGGTTCCTGAACCAGCCCACCCAGCAGTCCTGGGGCATCATGGCGATGATCGCCGATCCCGACGGGAATGTGTTTGCGCTGTGGGAGGACCGCCTTCCTCCGGAGTGAGGAGCGCGCGCGCCAGCGCCACACCGCGAAACCAGTCTTCCACGATCTGGCCTTGCTGCTCCATGCCGTAGTGCTCGAACGGTTTCAGAGCTTCGGACCGGTAGTCGTACGGGCTCGCGCCAACCCCTCGCCGGTGTCGGAGCTCGCGGAGTCGATCGGCGATGCCCCGGGCGTAGTAGCGCAGCGCACCCCACGCCTGGTATTGGCCGCAGTGGGTCACCTCGTGCGCCAGCACCGGGAGCGAGCCGCCGCACTCGTCCGGCAGAAACACATCGTTACCGAGCGCGATGCCCCGGCCGCCGGTACACCGGAGCACCAGGGCGCGCAGCCCCCGAACCACTCGCCCACCAGCCCCCCGATGAATCCGTACCCGGGAGAGGTCGACCGGGAGCGGCAAGCCGCGCAGCGCGCGGGCCTCGTCGTCGGTCAGCCGCAGGGCGCTCACCGCTCCCCCCTCGCGAGTGCCAGCGCCGGCTCGAAACCGCGCCGCGGGCCCGGGCCCCGAGCCAGTGCGCGAGCCAGTCGGACCGCACCGTTGAACCAGTTGGTGCGGACCGCCTGCTCGATGGACTGAGCCGTACCCCCGCGCGCGGCCCGGATGATCGCCGCGTGCTCCCGGTAGGTCGCTTGTAGATCAGGACCTACCAGAGGAGCGTAGTACCACTCGAAGCGATCGAGGCGGGGCCGGATTGAGTCCAGCGCAGCCCGGACTTCCGCGCCGGCGCAGGCATCCATCAGCGTGCGGTGCACCGCGTCGTGCCGCTGGAACAGCCGGTCGTAGTCGACCGGCCGGTGCGCCGCCTCGCGCCGAAATGCCCGCTCGGCCGTGCCCAACTGCCGAGCCAGGCGAGCTCGGTCCGCTGGCGACAGCAACGCCAGCTCGCGCGCGGCGAGGCCCTCCAACGCCCCGGCCAGGCGATACAACTCGATCAGCGTCGCAGCGTCCATGGGAGCGACCACCAGCCGGGTCCTGCCGCCGCCGTCGCCGTTCACCGGCATGAGGAGGCCATCCCGGACCAGGCGGTGCAGCGCCTCACGCACCGGCGTGCGGCTCACCCGCAGGTCGGTCGCGACACCGGATTCCGTGACCCGGGCGCCGGGACCGAGGCGGCCGCGGACGATCAGGCTGCGGAGACGCTGGTAGACCGGCGCGGCGGCGCGGGGGCGCCAACCGGGGGGGGTTGTGAGGGTCGTCATGGTCGAAACATATTGTATCCAAAATCGTATACAATTCTAGATCGGCCCCCGGCTCCCCCAACCACCAGGAGATCGCCATGCCCGGCACCGCCCGCCTCCGCGCCCTCCTGTGCGTCGGAGTGGCCCTGCCCGCCCCGGCCGCTAGTCAGGCGCCGCCCCGCCCTGCGGCCCCGCTGCTGGACGCAGCCGCCCGCCGCGACGTGGTCGATACCGTCGCAGCACAGCTCGTCCGTTTCTACGTGGACGCCGACACCGGTCGACTCATCGCACGCCATATCCGGGAACGCCTCGTGGCTGGGGCCTACGGCCGGCTGGCGACCCCGGAGGACTTCGCCGCCGGCCTCACCGCGGAGCTGCGCGTCGTAAACGGCGATCTCCACCTCGGCGTGCGTTACGCGCCGGGTCTGCCTACGGAGCATCCCGGCGCCGGGGGGTTGTCCACGCCCCGACCGAGGCCGCCCGGCTCGCCGGCACCGGACGAGCCGCAGCCGACCCCCGCGATGCTCGCCGATTGGCGCAGTGCCAACTTCGGGTTCGAGCGAGCCGACCGGCTCGACGGGAACGTCGGCTACTTGGAGGTCCGCGGTTTCTTCGACGTGCCCGAGGCGTTCGCAGCCGCGGAAGCGGCGCTCGGGTTTCTGGAGCGGACCGACGCCGTCATCTTCGACCTCCGGGACATGCCGGGCGGCAGCGGGGACATGAGCAATTGGCTCATCAGTCATTTCACCGGGCGCGACACCGTACCGAGCCTCGCCATCACCAACCGCTCGGCCGGCGATTCGGTGGTCCGGTGGACCCTCGCGCAGGTGCCGGGCCGGAAGCGCCCCGACGTGCCGCTCTTCATCCTCACCAGCGCCGGCACCGCGTCCGCTGGTGAAGACTTCACATTCGTGCTCCACAACCTTGGCCGGGCCACCCTCGTGGGCGAGCGCACCGCGGGAGCGGGTCACAACAACGCGTTCCTCGACTCCGGGCACGGGTTCGTCGTGTCCCTTTCGTACACCCGGGTCATGGACCCCCGCACCGGCCGCGAGTGGGAGCGGGTAGGGGTGCACCCTGATGTTCCGGTTGCCGCCGACAGCGCCCTCGAGGTCGCCCACATGCTCGCCCTGCGAGCGATCGCCGCGCGAGCGCCAGGCCCGGAGCGGAAGCACGAGCTCGAGCTGACCGCCGAGGCCATGGAAGCTCGGCTGCATCCACGCCGGATACCGAGAACCCTGCTGCAACGATATGCCGGCACGTATGGCGAGCGCTCGCTGACGCTGCGCGGAGACACGCTCATGTTCCGCCGGGCCCGCTATCCATTTCGCCCCCTCGTCCCCCTCAACGACTCGACCTTCGCGTTGGCGTCGGTCGAGCGCGTCACGATCGAGCGGGCGCGGGCCGGAGCCCCCCGGCTTAGGCTGGTCCGGGAGAATGGAGACACCGTGCGGGCTGAACGGACCGGGCCACCCCGCTGAGCAGCGCGATCGCGCCCCACTGCCCTCTCACTTCTTACTTCTCACTTCTTACTTCCTTTCACGCCTTCAGCAGCTGCCCCACCGCCCGGAGCGGCTCGACTCGATCGCACACGATCCTGAACGTCGCCAGCAGCGGCACCGCGATGAAGGTGCCGGGCACGCCCCAGATCCATGACCAGAAGACCAGGCCGACGAACACGGCCAGCGGGCTGAGCAGCAGGTTGCGGCCGATGACATGGGGCGTCACGAAGTTCGCGAACAAAAAGACGATCACCAGAAACGATCCGGGAACCAGAGCCGCCTGGCCCGGCGAATCGAAGGTCGTGAGACCGACCAGCCCGAGCACGATCGCCAACGCCGTCGCGCCGACGTAAGGCACGTACTCCACCAGGGCGGTGCAGGCGCCCCACAACAGTGGGTTCGGCACGCCGATCAGCGCCATCGTGCCCGCGACTATCGCCCCTTCGCCGATGTTGATCATCGTCTGCGCGAGCAGGTACCGCGAGACCGAGGCCTCGGCCTCACGCGCGATCGCTACCACGTGCTCCCGGTCCTGTCGGTGGGGGAGCAGTCGCGCGAGCCTCTGGAGCAGTCGCTCACCGGAGGCCAATAAAAAGTAGAGCAGCACGACTACCTCGAGCGCACCCGCGGCGACGGCTTCCGTGGTGCCGAACAACCGCTCCGCCATCCCGGGGCCCTTTACCTTCACCTCCGGGGTGCCGCCGCCCGGGGTCACGTCCGTTACCCGCTCCACCTGCTCGGCGGTCCGGGTCAGGTGCTGCATCGGCTGGCGAAAGATCCGGAGCTTCGTCTCGGCTTGTCGAACGCTGGCGGGCGCCTTGGATAGCCACTCCTGCGTCGGAGCCGCCAGATAGTACCCCGCCGTGCCGATGGAGACCAACAGCACCACCAGCATGAACGCGGCACCCACTGGCTCGGGAATCCGCGCGCGCTTCATCTGGCGGATGGCCGGCCCCAGGAGAAAGTCCAGCAACACTGCGACCACGATAGGCAGAAAAAACACCCGGCCGAGATGCAGGGTGTAGAACGCTGCCAGAACGAAGAGCCCGATCAGGGCGAACGAGGCCCGTGCCAGATGATTGGGCTGGGCGACAGCGGAGGTTTGCACGTTAGGGGCCTTGTCTAGATCTCGGCGATCCGGCTAAGGTTACGGCCCTCTTGCTCCCGTCGGAATCCGGCTCTCATGGCATCGCTGTGGCAGGCTCTCATGTCCATCTGGGCGTGGCTCGTCCTGGGCACCTGCCTGGTCCTCTGGATGCCTCTCATGGCCGCGGTCCGACTGATAACCCTATCAGACCCGGGCCGCTATGCCGTGGGTTACCTGTTCCGCCGGATCGGCCCGGTGATGGCTACCCTCAACCCGCTCTGGCGGTTCCGGACGTCCGGGACGCCGCCGGCCGACCCGCGCCGGCCGTATGTCGTGGTCTCAAACCACGAATCGTTCGCCGACATCCTGCTGATCAGCCATCTCCCCTGGGAGATGAAGTGGCTCTCTAAGGCCGAGTTGTTCAAAGTCCCGGTGCTCGGCTGGCTCATGCATCTCGCCGGAGACATCCCGGTTCGCCGAGGCGAGGGGCGCAGTGCCGTAGAGGCGTTGCAGCGGTGCCGCACGGTCCTCAAGCGCCGGGTTTCGGTCATGATTTTTCCGGAGGGTACCCGGTCGCCCACCGCGGACATGCTTCCCTTCAGGGACGGCGCCTTCCGCCTCGCCATCGACGCGGGCGTGCCGATCCTTCCGCTCGCCGTCTCCGGAACCGGGACCGCACTGCCCAAACACGGTTGGCGATTTGGCCGCTCGGTCGCCGAAGTCCGGGTACTCGAGCCGATCGAGACCGCGGGGCTGACCGTGAAGGATGCTCCCGCCCTTCGCGAGCGGGTCCGCGCGCGTATTCTCGAGGCGCGCGACGCGCTCCGGGCCAGCCAAGCCTGACATCGGCCGCCGGGCTCAGTCCTCGGCGGCCAATCCCGCGGGCGCCTGGACCCGTCCGACCACGCGGCCCAGCGCGAGGAGCGTCAGCAGGTAGGGGAACATCAAGAAAAACTGGTAGGGCACCGCGAGGCCCAGTGCCTGAAACAGGAACTGCAGGGCGGTGGCGCCGCCGAAGAGAAACGCAGCTAACGCGACCCCGCCCGGATGCCATCGCCCCAGTACGACAATCGCAATTGCCACGTACCCCCGCCCAGCCGTCATCCGCTCCGAAAACGTCCCCACCTGCGCAAGCACCAGGCTCGCACCCGCAAGGCCCGCCATGGTCCCGCCGAATACCGTGGCCCAGAATCGGATCAATGAGACCCGGAGGCCGGCAGCTCGGGCCAAGGGTGCGGCCTCTCCGGTAGCGCGGAGCGCGAGCCCCCAACGGGTGCGATAGAGCCCCCACCACACTAGGGGCACCAGAGCCGCGGCGGCATAGGTCAGGATCGGCTGAGCAAAGAGAGCGGGTCCGACCAGGGGGACGGCGGCCAGCCCCGGCAACCGCACCGGGCCCAGCGTCGGGAGCGAGAGACCCGCGCCGCCCGCACCGAACGCCTGGCGATACACCGCGCCGGTGAGACCAACGCAGGCGAGAGTCACCGCCGTGCCTGCGACGATCTGATTCGCCCGGGCTCCGACTACCCACGCCGCGAGCACCGCGGACACCAGCGCCCCACCGACGGCCGCCGCTGCCACACCGGTCCAGGGACCCGCGCCACTCGCACCCAAGGCGGAGGCGAGAGCCCCGGCCAGCATCGCTCCCTCGAGACCGAGGTTGATGACGCCGGCCCGCTCCGTGACGGTTTCGCCGGTCGCAGCCAGAAGCAGCGGAGTGGCGACCCGCACCGACGCGGCGAGAAACCCCGCCAGCGGACCGGACTCCGAGGCCTGGATCATGCCGGTGCGCTCTCGGGGTCGGGGACCACGGCGGCCGACCGGGCCCGGCGCGCTACCGCCTCGCCGAGCAGAACAACGAGGATGATCACGCCTTCGACCACGTACACTGCGACTGCCGGAACGCCGGCCTCACGCTGCATGGCCGCCGCGCCGGCCTCGAGCGCGCCGAAGAGCACGCCGGTCACCACGATCGCGAGGGGTTGAAGCCGCGCCAGCAGGGCGACTGCGATCCCGCTGAAGCCGTAGCCGGGCGACAGGTTCTGAAACAGGGCGTAGGAAACTCCGCCGACCTCGATCCCGCCCGCGAGCCCGGCGAAGACGCCGGACCAGAGGAGCGCGAATCCCGTCACCCGGGCGACGCGAATGCGCCCGCTCACCCGCGCCGCTCTGGGGCCGGTCCCGGTCGCCAGTAACTCGAACCCCCAGACGGTCCGGCGGAAGACGTACCACACCGCGATGGCGCCGGTCATCGCGACGAGGAATCCGAGATGCAGACGAGTCCCGGGCAGCACCGGCAACTGAGCCGCTTCGACGATCGGGTCGCTCGCCGGATAGATCCGCTTTGCTCCCTGGAGGGGCCCCTGCACCATCCAGCTGACCAGCGACTCCGCCACGAAGTTGAGCAGCAGCGTGCTGAGCACCTCGAGGACGCCGAACCGCAGCTTGAGCCAGACGGGCAAGGCGACCCACAGCGCCCCGGCCGCCGCGGCCGCGAGCCACACCGCCGGAATCGCAGCTGCCGGCGGCCAGCCGCCCAGATGCAATCCGGCCCAGGTCGCTGCCATCGCGCCGGCGTAGAACTGCCCCTCGGCGCCGATGTTGAGCGCGTTCGCCCTGAACGCGATCGCGACTCCCAGGCCGATGATGGTGAGCGGCACCGCACGGACCAGGGTAGCCGATGAGATGGCGTACCAGGATCCGAAAGCCCCTCGGCCCAACGCGCCGAGCGCAGCAGCGGCAGGATAACCCGCGAGCTGGAGGCCGAGCGCCAGCATCATGAGGCCGATCGCCACGGCGACCGCGCCGACTGCGAGCCCCGATCGGCTCACTCGACCCGGGCCGGTTCTGCCCCAAGCATCATGGCACCGACCACGGCCCTGCCGGCGCCCCGTGCTGCCGGCGCGATCCGGCCCTTCGCCACCACGAAGATCCTCGCCGCCTGGTCCAGCACTTCGTCGAGGTCGGTCGAGTATACGATCACCGCCGCGCCGGAACCGGCGGCATCGTGCAGGCGCCGCCACACCGTGCGGGTGGCTCGGACATCGAGGCCGCGGGTGGGATTCTCCGCGATGACGACGCGCGGGTGGAGTTCCAGCGCTCGGGCGATGACCAGCTTCTGCTGGTTGCCGCCGCTCAGAGTACCGGCAAACGCATCGGGTCCCGGAGCCTGGATCGCGAACTGCTCAATCAACCCGGCGGTGCGGGCCCGTGCCGAGGTCCAGTCGAGCCGCCACCCGTGGACCCAGGGCGCCGTCCGCCCCAGCCCCAGTACGACGTTGTGCGTCAGATCGAGGTCTCCGATCAGGCCTTCGGTGGTGCGGTCTCCCGGGATGAAAGCGACCGGGTGATCGACCTCGAGCAGCCCAGCGAGCGGCCGCAGCAACCCCGCCATGGTCCGCAGCAGCTCGCGAGCCCCGTTTCCCTCGACCGCGGCTACCCCGACGACTTCGCCGCCAGCGAGCGTGAGGTTGGCCCCCCGAAGCGCCAATCCCGGCCCATCCTCGCGCCGGACGTCGAGCCCGACACAGCGCACCCGGATCTCCTGCCCGCCACCCTCGGTCGCCTTCTCGACCGGGCCCGGCGCTGTGCCGGCCGAGCCGATCATCGCCGCGGCCAGCGACTCCGGGCTCTGCTCCGTTGCCAGGCCGGTGAGCGAAACCCGGCCCGAGCGCAGCACCGTCACCCGGTCGGCCGTGCGCAGCGCCTCTTCCAGCTTGTGGGTTATGAGCACGACCGACCCACCGTCGGCCGCCATTCGCCGCGCCAGCCGGAGCAGCTCGTCCGCTTCGGCGGGAGCCAGCACCGCGGTCGGCTCGTCCAGCAGCAGGATCGTCGCGCTCGTGGCGAGCGCCTTGAGGATTTCCAGCCGCTGGCGAAGTGCGACGCCGAGATCGCCGGCGCGTGCGGTGGGATCGAGCGGCAGCCCTACCCGGTCGATCAACTGCTCGACCCGCCTCTGTAGCAGGGCCGGCCTCACGCTCCACCCGGCCGCAAGCGCGACGTTCTCGGCAACCGTCAGCGCCGGAATTGCTGTGAAATGCTGGTGCACCATCCCGATCCCGACCCCTCGCGCCTCGCGGGGCGAGTGGGGCCACCCCGACTGGCACCGCACCCGCATCGTGCCTGCGTCCGCTCGTACGAGACCGTAAGCCAGGTGCATGAGGGTGGACTTCCCTGCGCCATTCTCGCCAAGGAGTGCGTGCACTTCCCCGGCACCGAGCGTGAAATCGGCCCCGCGCAGGGCCTGCACGGGGCCGAAACGCTTCGCGACGCCGCGGAGCTCGAGCGCGGGGCTACTCACCGCGGGGCTACTCACATGCCGGTGGGGTGGCGGTGAAACTCCCAGGGGAGCCCGAACCGGGCCTCGAGTCGGCGGGCCAGCGCCTGGACCCCGACCTGTTCCGTCGCGTAGTGGCCGGCGTAGATCACGTTGAGCCCCCACTCGATGGCGTCGAAGTAGGTGTAGTGTGCGCCCTCCCCGGTGATGAACGTGTCGAGCCCCGCATCACGCGCCGCCGCGATCATCGAGCCGCCGGCGCCGGTCACGATGCCTACCCGCCGCACTCGTCCGGGGCCACCGGGAATCAGCCGGGCTGTCGTCCCCAGGTCGGCCTCGAGGATGGTCACGAGAGCTGAGCGATCGGCGATCGGCGGCGGCGCCGTGCCCCAGACACCGATCGGCGCTCCCCGATAGTCGCCGAACCAGCCTTCGACCGGGAGCCCGATCCGGCGCGCCAGCTCGACGTTGTTCCCCACTTCCGGGTGCAGGTCGAGGGGGATGTGCGCGGAGTACAAGGCCGCGTCCCGGTCAAGCAGGGCCTTGACCCGCCGGAATCGCCGTCCGACGAGCGGCACGTTGCCGTCCCAGAACAGCCCGTGATGAACCAGCAGCAGGGCAGGGCCGCCCGGCTGAATTCCCACGATGGTTTCGAGGGTCGCATCGACAGCCGACACGATCCGGGCGACCCGACCGGCGTTCTCGACCTGCAACCCGTTCACAGCATTCGATTCGTCGGCTACTTCAGCGATGCGCAGGAAGCCGTCGAGAAAGCCGGCGACGTCTGACAGGGCGACGGTCATGGCGTCGACGCCAGTAGCGTCCCGGCGGCGATCGAGTCGGCCGCCGCCCGCACCCTGGCCTTGAGAGGCGCCGGTACCAGACTGTCGAGCGCCGGGTTCGGCTGGTAGCGGACCACGCCGCTTCGGAGGCCGAAGGACTCGACCCGCGACTTGAAGGAGCCGGCCTGGACTTCGCGGGCGACCAGCAGGAAGGCGCGCGGCAGGTCGATGACCGCAGATCCGAGTACCCGGCCCGGTGCCAGGCTGGTCTGGTCCTCGTTCGCGCCGAAGGCGTACACGCCCCGACTCTCTTTTACTGCCTGAAACAGCCCAAGCGCGGCGGCATCCGCGTTGTGGTGGAACATGTCGGCCCCTACCCGGATCAGCGCCAGCGCCGCCTCGCGCCCGGCGGCCGCGTCATCAAAATTGTTGAGGTAGATCTGGCGAGGATCGACCCGCGGGTTCACCGCCTTGGCGCCTCGGACCCAGCCCTGGTAGGCGGCCTTGATTGGTGGGAGCTCGATCCCGCCCACGAATCCGATCACGTTGGACCTGGTCATCCCGCCCGCGACCATGCCGGCGAGGTAACTCGCTTCCTCCAACCGAAAGACCAGCGGCGCGACGTTGCCTTGGGCCCGCTCACCGGATGTCACGATGAAGACAGTCTTCGGATACTGTCGCGACACCCGCTCGGCAGAGCCCTGAAATTCAAAGCCGTGCGCAAATACCAGGTCGTAGCCCTGCGCAGCATAGGCCCGGAGCGCTTCCTCCTGCTCCGCCAGGGTCCGGGCCTCGACCTGGGAAACGCGGGCGCCGAGTGAGTCCCGAATCTCCAGCAGGCCCCGGTATGCTCCGGAGTTCCAGGCCGCGTCCGCGATCGAGCCGGGGGTGACGAGCCCGACCCGCATTCCCGCTGCGCGTTCCGTAGCCGGCCGGCACCCAACTACTGCCACCACCATAGCGGCAGCGACGAGCCAACTACGTGACAGTGACAATCAAGGCACCGGGGTAGCGTGACTTAGCGGCAGGGGCTGATCAGCCGCCGGCGGTGCCCGCCGCCGCAGGATTGTCCTGAATTCTCACTTCCCCGCTGACTTTGCCCCCTTCCAAAACAGCGATACGGGGCGCCGTGATGTTCCCAGTCACTGAAGCGGATGGCTGCAGCTCGACCCGCTCGCTCGCGTGGATCGAGCCAATCACGTCGCCGCCGACCACGGCTTCCCGGGTGTGGAGGTCGCCTTCGACCTGAGCGCCCTGCCCGACCAATATCTGGCTCGCGGCCCGAACTGTCCCGCGGACATGACCCTCGATCCGAACCACGCCCTCGGTCTCGAGGTCGCCCACGATCGTCATATCCTTCGCCACGATCGAAAAGGGCATCTGATCGGTGCGGCGGCGGCGCAGCTCATTGCCCTGCTCGTCCCGAGCCGGGCTGCCGAAGAGACTCATTGGCGACCCTCCTTGACCATCGTCAGGGGGTCGAGCGATACCCCCTGCCGGCGGATTTCGAAGTGAAGATGGGGGGCGGTAGACCGACCTGTGTTGCCGGAAAGACCGATGACTTGGCCAGGCGCCACGGAGTCACCCCGCGACACCAGCCGGCGCGAAAGGTGGCCGTACATCGATTGGTAGCCCTCGGCGTGTTGGAGGAGGACGAACCACCCGTATTCGGGATCCTGCCCGGTCTCGGCCACGGTACCCCCCGCGGCCGCTCGAACGATGCTGCCCGTCGGAACAGCGATGTCGATGCCCGGGTGGGCCTCGTCTCTCGCAGTGTCGCCAACCTGCCCGCGGGTCAGGAAACCGGTGTCATCGAGCGGCCAGTATCGCGGCACCATAGCGCCAGTTTCAAAGCGACTAGAGGAAAGCTGGGGGGAGGCACGAACAGCGGGGGCAACTGGCAGCGTGGAGGCGTGCCGGAGCGGATCGGGGACGATGTCGGCACCGATCATTCGCCGCACCTGCGCGTACCGTTGCCCCAGGCTGTCCACCGCCGCGCTGAGCTCGACGATCTTGGCGTTCTCAGCTCGGAGTCGCGAGACGTCCCGCTGCAACCCCGGCACTCGCGCCGCCGCCCGGACGACTGGGCCGTAGAGCGCGAGCGCCGCGAGCGCCACGATCCCGAGCCCGATCCCGCCACCCACCCCCGCGCGCACCACCCAGACTGGAACGCGAAGGGTGCGCGACGCGAGCGCGCCGTCCCGTTGCACTATGATCGTATAGGCGCGGGCGCCGGAGCTCATCCCGCAAACGGTTCGCCCAGGATCAGTTCCAGCAGTCGGGCGAGATCGTCATTCGAGTAGTAGTTGACGGCGAGCACCCCCCGGCCTCGCCGGCCGGGGTGGATACGCACGTCCGTGCCCAGCCGACGCCGTAGCGCCTCCTCGACCCGACGCCCTTCCGGCGTCAGCGGCCGTGCCTCTCGGCGCCGACCCGCCGGGCGGGCGTCGACCCGTACCCGAGACTCGACTTCGCGAACCGACCAGCCGTCCGCCGCCGCCCGGCGGGCCAATCGCACAATCGCTTCCGGTTGCTCCAGCGCCAGGAGGGCGCGGGCGTGTCCTTCCGAGAGCTTCCCCTCGTGCACCAGTCCCTGGACTTCAGTCGGGAGCTTGAGCAGGCGCAGCAGGTTGGCGACGGTCGCGCGGTTCCGTCCCACCAGTCGAGCGACCTCCGCCTGCGGCACCGTGAAGTCGTCCATCAGGCGCCGATAACCATTGGCCTCGTCGATCGGGGAGAGGTCGTTGCGCTGCAGGTTCTCAATCAATGCGAGGGTGAGCAGTGTCTGGTCGTCGGCGTCCTTCACCACCCCCGGGATCGTCGTCCAGCCGAGACGCTGAACCGCGCGCCACCGGCGCTCGCCGGCGATGAGCTCGTAGCCGCCGCTTCGAGGCCGCACCACGACCGGCTGCAGGAGTCCTGAGGCCTCGATCGACGCCACCAGCTCGGCCAGGGCGCCTTCATCGATCCGGCTGCGCGGCTGAAACGGATTGGGACGCACCGCGGTGACGGGAAGATCCCGCAGCACCCCGGACGCCTCGGCTTGCTCGCGCGTAATCGGCCCCAACAACGCTTCCAGGCCTCGGCCCAGGCGCTTGGTCTCGGTCATCGCGTCATCTCAGGGAGAGGTGGGTTCCGGGGTCGGTTCCGCGGCTGGGTCCGGCTCTGGCACCGGGGCACTCTCGAACCGGTGGAGCAGCTCCTGCGCAACGGCGAGGTAACTCTTGGCCCCCACCGACTGCACATCATATAGAAGGATCGGCTTTCCAAAGCTCGGCGCCTCGGCCAGTCGCACATTCCGGGGAACCGGTGTCCGAAAGACCTTGGCGCCGAAGTACTCCTTGGCGTCCTCCGCCACCTGCCGACAGAGATTCAGGCGGGAGTCGTACATGGTGAGCAGGACACCGTCGATCGCCAGACCGGCGTTGAAATTCTGCTGGACCAGACGAACGGTATTGAGCAGCTGGGAGATTCCTTCCAGCGCGTAGTACTCGCACTGGATGGGAATCAGCACGCCGTTCGAGGCCGTGAGCACATTGAGCGTGATCAGACCGAGGGAGGGAGGGCAGTCGATCAAGACGAAGTCATAGGCACTCTCGATCGGCTCGAGCACTGTGCGCAGTGCTCGCTCCCGGCCATCCCGCGCAACCAGCTCGAGCTCGGCCGCCACCAGGTCCTGGGTGGCGGGGAGGACGTCGAGATGGGGGAGGGTGTCGTGGTGAATGATCGCGTCGGCGGCCGAACGACCATCGACCAGGGCGTCATAGAGGGACAGCCCGACCGCGGCCTTGGCGATGCCGATTCCGCTGGTCGCGTTGCCTTGGGGATCGGCGTCGACCAGCAAGGTCCGGCGCTCCGCGATGGCAAGCGAGGCGGCAAGGTTGACGGCGGTCGTGGTCTTGCCCACGCCGCCTTTTTGGTTCGCGATCGAGACGATCCTGGCCATCGCTTGGCTTGGTAAGCTGTTGCTGTGTATGGATATATGCTATCTAACCACAGGGCGACGCCCGGTTCGAGACGCTCCCGGGAACCGTGGGAGCAAATATAGGAGCCGCACCCGGATAGGCAATGATCGGCCGCCCGGTGGCCCCAGACCCGGAAGAGTCTTGATGAGACCGGCTCGAGTGGCGACCCGTCGCTGCACCGTAAAACAGGCCCGCCGGACGAGCTGGCCGTTCGGTCGGGCCCGTCGCTGCGGGCCATCCGGCCGGGAGGTTGGGGCAACCGAATGGCAGGATCACAGGACCCGCTCAAAGGGAGCGGCGAGGGACAATGTACCCGGGGGCGTTTCACGTGAAACGCCGCCTGGCCGGCGACCGGCCTCCTGGCCGTGCTCCGGTCGGCGTGGTTGGCCCCAGAGTTGGTCTGGGAATCTGTGCGGGTTGGAGGGCGGGTTGGTGGCTTGGCGGGTTCGATGGACTGACGACAACCCGTCAGCGCCGGCGATGGAATCCTTCGCGGTCGATGGGGACCCCGAAGGGGCGAATCAGGAGGCAGCGCTCTTGGACGTGGGCGTGGCCGGGGCCGTTTCACGTGAAACACTGGACCGGCCCGCCCGCAACCGCAGCACGGCCAGAACCAGGTTTTGAAGGTCGCTCGGCGACACGCCCGGGATTCGCCCCGCCTGTCCAAGGGTTGCTGGCCGAGCGGTGGAGAGCTTTTCGCGCGCCTCGAAGGAGAGCGCGAAAAGCTTAGGGTAGTCGATGTCCGAAGGCAGGCTGAACTGGTCCAGCTGAGCGAGGCGCACTGCCGCCTCCCGCTCCCGCGAGAGATAGCCCGCGTACTTGAGCTCGATCTCGGGCGACTGGCAGATCTCCTCCGCGACCTCCAGAACGCCCGCGGCCGAGAGCAGAGCCCAGAGGGAAACCCCGGGGCGCTTCACCAGGGCGGCGATGCGCTCCGGCGCCTCGATCTGGCCGGCGCCTGCCGCCTCCAACACGGGATTGGCCACCTCCGGACGAATCGCCTGGTCATGGGCCACCTCCAGCGCGCGGTCCTCGGCGCCGAGGCGCGCCCACGCAATCTCCGATTCCTGGGCGCTCAGCAGCCCGAGCCGCTCCGCGATCGGCAGCAGTCGCCGGAGCACATTGTCCTGTCGGAGGAGGAGGCGGTATTCCGCTCGCGACGTGAACAGCCGGTAGGGCTCGTCCACGCCCCGGGTCACCAGGTCGTCGATCAGGATGCCAATGAAAGCCTGATGCCGCCCCAGCACGACCGGCTCCCGGCCCAGCGCCCTAGCCGCTGCATTGAGGCCAGCGATCGCGCCCTGGCCGGCCGCTTCCTCGTATCCGGTCGTCCCGTTCACCTGGCCTGCGAGGAAGAACCCCTCCGCGCCCCGCGTTTCCAGCGTCGGCCGAAGCTGGGTCGGCGGGAAGTAGTCGTACTCGATCGCGTAGCCTGGCCGGGTCATTTCCGCCCGCTCGAGCCCCGGGATAGTCCGGAGCATCTCCAGCTGTACGTCGGGCGGCAGCGAGGTGGACAGCCCGTTGACGTACAACTCGCAGGTGTCCAGTCCCTCCGGTTCGAGGAAGATCTGGTGTCGAGGAGCATTGGGGAACTTCACGATCTTGTCCTCGATCGACGGGCAGTAGCGCGGGCCGCGGCCGCTAATCTCTCCACCATAAAGCGCGGAGTCTCCCAGCCGCCGAGCCACCAGGTCCCGGAGGCGCTCGTCGGTCCAGGTGAGGAAGCAGGGCACTTGCTGCGGGTGCTCGGCCTGCTCGAACCCGGAAAACCAGTAGGGATCGCGATCACTGTCCTGCCGCTGCAATCGATCGAGCGCGACGGTCCGGCCATCGACCCGGGGCGGGGTACCTGTCTTAAAGCGTGATACTGTAAGTCCAAGTGCCACAATCGCTTGCGCTATCTCGACCGACGGCGGATCCCCCGCCCTGCCGGCTGAAATCCGGGTGGTCCGGCCCATGTGAATCTGGCCCCGCAGGAAGGTCCCGGCCGTCAGAACGATCGCCCGCGCCCCATAGCGTCGGCCATCCGACGTAACCACGCCGGCGACCCTAGGCCCCTCAAACGTGAGCTCGGTGGCAGTGCCCTGGACAGCCAGCAGCCCTGGTTGCCGCTCGAGGAGCGCCCGAACGGCGCGGCGGTAGAGACCCCGATCGCACTGGGCCCGCGGCGACCACACAGCCGGCCCTTTGGAGCGATTGAGCATCCTGAACTGAATGCGCGCCCGATCGGTAGCCCGACCCATTACCCCGCCCAGCGCATCCACCTCTCGAACCACGGTGCCCTTCGCGATCCCGCCGATCGCGGGATTGCAGGACATCTGACCGATCGTCTCCAGGTTCTGGGTGAGCATCAGCGTGCGCGCGCCGGCGCGCGCGGCGAGAACGGCCGCCTCGCTGCCGGCGTGCCCGCCTCCGATGACGATCACGTCGAATTCCTGCATGGAAGGAAAAGTACGCAGGCGGGACCTA
>DASQPE010000161.1:0-10033 GCA_035644115.1 Gemmatimonadales bacterium | reverse complement strand
CCCCCCACCCGCCGCACCACCACCA
Organism: Gemmatimonadales bacterium; assembly: GCA_035644115.1. GTDB lineage: Bacteria > Gemmatimonadota > Gemmatimonadetes > Gemmatimonadales > GWC2-71-9 > DASQPE01. Next base: position 10,008 of record DASQPE010000161.1, on the reverse strand, counting down.
GGCGCTCGCGCAGTGCCGCGGCCCTCGTGCCCGGCCGCCAGGACTCGCGCACCACCCCGCCGCAGGCGACGGCCGCGTGCACCAGCGTTTCTCCCGCCGCCGCGAAGGCGACATGGGTGATTCCGTTCCCGAACTCGCCCCGGAAGAAGAGCAGATCGCCGGGTCCGAGCGCCGTCGTGGCCACCTCGTCGCCGGCTGTCGCCTGTTGTGCCGAGTCGCGCGGGAGCACGAGCCCTCGGGCAGCAAAGGTGGTCTGCACCAGCCCGGAGCAGTCCACTCCCCAGGGCGTCACCCCGCCCCACTGGTAGGGCGCGCCCAGGAACCGGCGCGCCGCCCACTCTTCCGCCGGCATCGCGCGCGATTCGGCCGTGACCTCGGCAAACCGCCGCACCGCGCCCTGCACCACCGGACCTGCCCGCCCGTCCGGCAGCAGCACGCCGTCGGGGACCAGCGCCACGCGGGCCCGGAGCGGCAGGCGCACCCGCTTGCCGCCCACGTCGAGCTCGGCGCCCTCGCTCCAGCCCCGGGCGCGCTCGTTCCAGGCGTCGCTCTCCCGCCGGGTCCACTCGCGCACGTAGCCCCGGTGGACCCAGCCCTCGTAGCCATCGCGGTCGAGCCGTACCCGGCGCCACTCGGCCTTGGCCTCGATCGTCTCCGCAGTGTCACCTAGAACCAACTGGGAGACTTGCTCCGCGCGGAGACTCGGCTCCGCGAACAGCGGGCTGATCGCGGCGAGAACGACGACCGTGCTCAGGTGGGCGCCTGCCCGCCTTTCGCGGCGCACGCCGAGCATCGGGTCACGCCGCGGAAGGTGCAGATGAGGCAGATGAAGGTGCCGCAGTCCACGCAGGGATAGCCCTCCGAGGCGCGCTCCTCGCGGTCGCAGGCCCGGCACCGCATCGCGTCCTTTTCCTTGGGATGGTAGTGCTGCGTCATCGGGGACTCAGGCACTGATGGTGTAGCGCTTGATCTTGTTGATAAGAGTGGCGCGGGAGATGCCGAGCTCCTGAGCGGCCCGGGTCCGGTTCCCCCCGTGGTGCTTCAAGGTGCGCTCGATGTGCTGCCGCTCGAGGTCGTCCAGGCTGAGCGGGGTGTGCCGCCGGTCGCCGATGCCCGGGCGGGCCCGGAACTCTCCCGGCAGGTGCTCCACCGTGATGGACGACTGGCCCCGGCCCAGGATCATCGCGCGCTCGAGCACGTTGCGCATCTCGCGCACGTTCCCGGGCCAGCCGTAAACCAGCAGCCGCTCGATCACCTCGCTGGAGAACGCCCCCGGCGCCTCCGGCAGCTCGGTCCGGAGATCGTTCATGAGCCGAGTGACGAGCGCCAGGCGGTCCTCCCGGGAGCGATCTCGCACGGCGGGCAGCTGCAGCGGCATGACGCTCAATCGGTAATAGAGGTCTTCCCGAAACTGAGCGGTCTCGACCTCGTGCTGGAGGTTCTTGTTTGTGGCCGCGATCAGCCGCACGTCCACCGTGATCTCGCGAGTACCGCCCAGCCGGCGAAAGGTTTTGGTCTCGAGCACCTTCAGCAGCTTGGGCTGCAGCTCAGGCGCGAGGTCGCCGATCTCGTCGAGAAAAATGGTCCCGTGGTCGGCGATCTCGAACAGCCCCTGCTTGCGATCCTTGGCGTCGGTGAACGCCCCCTTCTCGTGGCCGAACAGCTCGGAGTCGAGAAAGGTCGCGTTGAGCCCGGCGCAGTTCACCTCGACGAACGGCGCCTTGGCCCGCGGGCTCAGGTCATGGATCATCCGGGCGACCCAACCCTTGCCCGTGCCGCTCTCGCCGGTGAGCAGCACGGTGGTCCGGTCGCTCTGCGCCAGCAGCGCCACCTGGTGGGCAAACTCCTGCATGGCGGACGACGTCCCCAGGGAGTCGAGCCCGTGCCCGGCCGCGGTCTGGCCCAGCAGCGCCTCGTTGACGCGGCGCAGGCGGACCTTGTCGGCAATCCGGGCGGTGGCCACAGCCAGGTGGGCCATGTCCACCGGCTTGGTAAGGAAGTTCTCGGCCCCGAGCTGCATGGCCCTGACCGCGGTGGGAACGTCGCTATGACCGGTGAGCAGAATGACGGCAGCGCTGCGCTGGCGCAGGTGCTCCAGGACCTCCATCCCATCCATTCCGGGCAAACGGAGGTCGAGGATCACCACGTCCGGGCGCAGCCGGTCGAAAGTCGCGAGCCCGGCTTCACCGCTCAGCTCCCGGGTTACTTCGTAGCCCAAGCGCTCGAAGTAGTTACCGATGGCGCGCAGAACGTCGACGTCGTCGTCGATCAGGAGGACTGAATCAGCCATCTACACCAGAGCCTCTGGGGGGGCCGGCGCGGAGAGGTGGCTTGCTTTTGACACTACAGGACCCATGCAACTTAGCACCGACTGTCAAAGAAAGGAACAGCGCCGAGCCCGCTCAGTCGGGCCCGGGGACCACGACCCGGATGGCACCCGGGACCACCGTGGCGGTAAACGGGGTTTCGCCTTCCGGCTCGCCATCGAGCTGCACCGGCTCGGGCGTGGCGGAGGCCACCGTGATCTCGCGGCCCCTGGCGTAGCCGATGAGCCCCTGAGCCCGGCCGATCGGGCCCCGTGCGCGCAACAGCTCCCACACCGCCCGCACGCTCTCGCCGACGCTGTCGGCCCGCATCACCACGACGTCGAGCAGGCCGTCGTCCGGCGAGATCGCGGCCCCCAGCCGGATGAAGGGAGGGATCACCTCGCCGCAGTTGGCGACCAGGATCATCGCCGCGGTCGCCTCGTAGTCCACCCCGTCCACCGTGACGTGGTGCGCCGTGCTGCGGACGTCGCCGATGAGCCGAAGCGTGGTGGCGACGTAGGCCGCCATGCCCCAGCGGCGTTTGTGCTCGGAGGCGGTCTCCGCCATTACCCGGGCGTCCATACCGGCGCCGCACGCCACCGCGAAGTAGTGGACCCCGCTGAGCCGCTCCATGCGCCCCAGGTCGATCCTGCGAGTGCGTCCCCGAACCAGCACTTCAGCCGCGCGCAGCGGAGAGGCCGGAATCCGGAGGTTCCCGGCGAGCAGGTTGCCGGTGCCGCCCGGGATGACGCCGAGCGCTACCTCGGTCCCGACCAGGGCGGCGGCGGCCTGCATGGTCGTGCCGTCGCCGCCGAAGACGGCCACCAGGTCGACCCCGTCCGCCAGCCCGTACTCCGCCAGTCGCCGAGCGTCGCCGGAGCCGCCGGTCGCGAGCAGCTCGGTCTGCCAGCCGGCCGCCTTGAGCGCGTCGCGGACCACGTTCACGGCGAGCGGCTGGGTGCGAGCGGCGGCGGGGTTGGTGATCAACAGCGCGCGAGCCACCTAGAACTCTTTCTCCCAGAAGACGTCGGCGCCGACCTGGTAGGGGCTGGTGGACAGATAGGGGTTGTAGCCGGCTACCGAGCAGGTCGTGAAGGTAGGCTCGAAGCTGGTCTGGAATCGCCACGATCGGCTGAAGCGGTACTCGAAGCTGGCGCCAAAGTTTTGCGCACCAAAGGTGTTGGACTGGTTGGTGCCGCCGCAGAAGCCCGCGTTCAGCGTGACGAAGCTCCTGCTGCCGACCCGCCAGCCGAAAGCGAACCGGCTGACCGCCGCGCCGCCGCCCGCGCTGATGCCGGGCTGGAACTCGACGTAATCGATCGGCACGCCCAGGTCGGAGATCAGGAAGCGCTCGACTTCGCTGGAGAAAGCGGCGAGAGCGCTCTGCAGCGCGGTCGCCTGCCCGGCCGCCACCGCGTCCGAAGCCGGTGCGCCGAAGACCAGATACGAGGCCAGGTCGGTCTCGGGTATCGGCGGCCGCACCGGGCTCTCGAGCGAGAGCTTGGGGCTGAACAGCGTCCCCGTGATCAGGGCGACGACGGGGATCTCCTCGTTGGTGCGCACGGTCCGCACTATGTGCCGCGCGGCGATGTTGAGCTCCGCGTTCAGGTCGGGCGTGCCGAAGTAGCGGACCGATCCGCTGTCCACGGTGAAATCCCGGGTGACCGGGCCGATCTTGAGGGCGTAGGTCCCCCGCACCGCGTCGAGGGTGCCGACCGGGCGGTACTCCCGGCGGATCTTGTTCACCGTCAGCCGCCCGGCCAGCTGGATGTTCGCCTCGGTAGACCGGAGAAACACGCCCGGGCCCATGGTGAGCTGCAGGTCGTTGACCGTGAGCGAGTCGAGCAAGCGGTTCTGGATGCCCGAGCCCAGATTGGCTCGCCGTACCAGCGAGGTGTCCACCAGATCGGCGATGGTGGGGTCCTCGAGGTTGATCACCTGCTTGTTGATGAGATCGGCAAAGTAGAACACGCCCTGGTCCACCGTGGCCCTGCCGGTGGCGGTCGCGTTGAGCGCCGGCCCCCGGAGCTGGACCTGCCCACTCGCCGTGAGGTCGAGAAAGTTGCGGATACTGAGCGCCTGAAACCGGTTCGCCTCGAGATCGAGATTGAGCAGCGGGTGCGAGAGACTGTCGAACCGCACGCCACCGGTGATCTGGAGCGTGCCGCCGCCGCTGGTGACCAGGGCGTAAGGAACCAGGAGCGAGTCGCCCCGAAGCTCACCGCGGCCCAGGATGGAGCCGTAGCGCACGCCGATGCCGGGGATCGTCATTGCCCCGTGGGTCACGTCGACGAACCCGCTGATCTCCGGCGTGGCCCAGGTGCCCTTGATCTCGGCTCCAGCCACGAACTGACCCTCCACGTCCCGGATCCCGGTGACCACTGCCTCGAGCAGACTGAGATCGGCGCTGTCGGCCCGAGCCCGGACACTGATCGGCCCGTCGAGCAGCCGCTGCTTGACCCCGGTGAACCCGAGATCCATCGGGAGGTCCGCGTTCACCTCGAACAGCTCGGTGCCGGTCCGAATGAGGCCCGCGTGCGCGGTGAGGCGGCGGTCCTTGTACCCCACGATCACATGGGCAAAGGGGACTCGGGCCTCGCGGACCACCGCGTCTTCCAGCCGAGCGTTGCCGCCGATGACCGGGTCGCGCGCCGTGCCACCGACGTCGAGCGTGAAGCCCAACGCCCCGCCCACGCCGGTGGTGTCGCGCTGGAGGAGCCCGTACAGGTCTCGCAGTCCGATGCCGAACGCATCCAGCCGAAGCGCGCCGGGGGCGTTGCCCGGCGGACGGCCGGCCACCGTCAGCCGCCCGGACCCGTCGTCCGTCTCCAATGTCACCGGGGTGAGCGACGGCGCCGAGTCGGAGAAGGTGATCACGGCCGGGGCGTCGAGCCGCCAGGTGCGCGCCGCAAGCCGCGCCTCGAACGTGTCTACCGCGAATCGTTGATCTTTGCCGCGGTGCCACCAGCGGCCGCCGCCGACCAGGCGGGACGGCACTTCGTTTCCCAGGGCCACCGCGCCGTTCCACTCGAGCGAATCGGTGTGCCCTCGCGCCTGCAGGCCGAGACGCCGGAACACCCGCTCCCGCATCGCGAGGGAATCGACGCCGAAGGCAGCGGTGATCACCGGTCGCCGGCCACCGACATAGGTGAACGCACCAATTGCCGCGGGGGCACGCAGCGTGCTCCACGCGAGATGCTTCCCCTCGAAGGAAGCCGCGACGTCGAGCGAGTCGAGGCTGCGGGCCAGGGTCAGCGAGCCTTGCGCCGCGCCCCCCAACGGGACGGCATCGTGCGCCGTGTCGCGGGACAAGCCGGTCCAGGCGGTGAGCAGGGAGTCGAAGCCGCCCAGGCTGTCCGCCTGGAGGTCGAACGCCATGCGGCCCTCGTGCGGCTGGCTCCATCCGATAGTGCCCCGGCCCCGGGCAGCGACCCGCGCGATGCGGCCTTCCAGCGTATCGAGGGTGATGAGGCTGTCGTGCACCGATCCACGGGCCCGGAGCGTGTCCAGCCGGAGATCGCGCACTCGGCCCGGGCCCAGCGTCAGGTCGAAGTCGCCGTCCGGCGCGCGCGCCGTGTCGGTCACGCCGGTGATGCCCAGTGCGCCGTTCAGGCTGGTGGTGGGCCCGGTCCCGCGCAGCGCGGCGAGGTCCAGGCGCTGGAACTCCAGTTGGAGATCATTGGCCCCCCACCGAGGCGGCTCGACGGTGGCGCCGCCGCGGGCCTCCAGCGTTCCGATCTCGCCGCTCAGCGACGCATCGACCGCGAGGTGGGCCAGGGTGCCGTTCAGCCGCACCCGGCCGGTGAGCGAGCCTCGGCTCGCGAGCGAGGGGAACGCGCGCCGGATGCCATCGAACGAGAGCGGCTGCAACGCGACGTCGGTGACGAGCGCGAGGGTATCGCGCCGGGTGTCGAGGTGCACCGTGCCCTCGAGCTCACTCGGTGGGCCATTTCCGTCCCGGTGCTGCGCGGTTCCCTCGAAGGTCACATCGCGAAGCGGGCCGTTCAGCGTGCCGGTCGCGGCGAGCCGGCCCTGGAGGATAACGGCGGGCACCAGCCTTCGTACGGTGCCCAGGTCGATATCCGACTCACTCACGGTGAGGTCGTGAAAGGCCAGGCCCTTTCCCGGACCCGCGCTGATCCCACCCTCCCCTACGATGTGGGTCACCGGCCTCCCGGCGACCTCCTCGTCGGCGAACTGCCAGTCCATCCGGACGGTCAGCGCGTCGAGGTAGCCCGACGCCGAGGTGGTGCCGCTCAGCGTGCCGAAGAACGGCAGGCCGGGCACGAATGGGCGGAGCTCGTCCAGGTCGAGGGCGGTGTGGGTGAGCCGCAGGTCCCGCACACCCAGGCCCCGAAGGCGGTCGTCGATCGCGGTGAGCTGTCCGTCCACCCGGGTCGGTCCCCGCGCGAGATGGAGGTTGGTGACGACGAAAGCGGTGCGGGTCCCGGTCTCGGAGCGGGCGGCCACCACGGCTCGGCCGGACAAGTCGGGAAAGTTGGGCGAGATCCAGCGCAGATCGGCCAGGCTCGCCTGGGGAGCGACCACCTGGAAGTCGTAGAGAGTCGTGTCGTGGGGCCAGGTGACGGCGCCGCCGCCGGTGAACCGGGTGTGGGGCAGCGCACCCCGGCGGAGGCTGAACACCACGCTATCGCCCGCCAGGCGCACCCGGCCGGCCCCATCACGGAGCACCAGCTGCGGGTCGCTCACCCGGGCCGCAAGGGTGTCGATGTCCGCGGTGAACGGCTTGTGATCGGGCGTGCTGATCCGGAGCCGCGCGAACGACGCGGTCAGGTCGGCGACGTCGATCACCCGCCGCAATCCCTCGGGTCCTGATTCGATCACCCGTCCCAGCCGGGCCCGCTCCGCCGCCAGGGCGGAGTCCCGCTGCTGCTCCGTCTTGAGCCGGGAAGGCGGCGACCACGGCAGCAGAATCCGCAGGGTCCCGTCCCGTACTTGCACCTCGCGAAACTCGATCAGCGGCGAGGTGCCGCCGCCGTGCCCGCCGAGGCGCAGCACCTCTTCGTAGTTCATGCGGCCGCTGCGGTGCTTGACCAGCTGAAGCGTGGGACGGTCCACCTCGAGCCGCGCGAGCACGAACCGGCGGGCGAAGAAGGTGGGCACCCGATAGCCCACCCGGACGTGCGGCAGGTCGGCCAGCAGCACGCCGCTCGTGTCCCGGACCACCAGCCCGTCGAGCGTGAGGTCGTACAGGAAGGAGCCGGAGATCGAGCCGATCTGCACCGAGCCGAGCAGCACCCGGCTCAACTCGCTCGAGACCTCCCGGGCAAGCAGGTCGCGCCCCGGCGGCGTGAGGATGAGTGCCGTCACCACGCCGAACACGGCGGCCACCGAGCCCACCACGATGACAAACACGAAGCGTGCGAGGAAGCGCCGCATCAGAACGGTTGCCCCACCGAGAACTGCACCGTGATCGGCACGCCGAAGATTCGGGAGCGGCGATCGACCGCAAAGTTGTCCTGCACCGTGGTCAGGTTACCGGCCGGGTCGGTCTGGAACAGGGTGCCCCGGAGCAGCGAGTATGGGTTGTAGGCCAGGTCGAGTCGCGCTGGGCCCAGCGGCGTCGCGATCCGGAGCCCGAAGCCCGGTGTGATCCGGAGCGTCGCCGGTGCCAGATCCGGCCGGCCACGCTCCCACAGCATCCCACCGTCCACAAACGCCGCCAGCCGCATTCTCGTCGCGAGGATCGGCGAGGGAAACCGGAGCTCGACGTTGCCCACGACGAGGGAGTTGCCGCCGGTGGGCGCGACCTGAACCGAATCGGGCGACAGGGCCGCGGGCGAGCCTGCATTCATCAACGTGCTGTCTCGCACCACGTATACCACCGGACCCAGCTCGTTGCGCCGGAAGCCGCGCACATCGTTGGGGCCCCCGGCGTAGAAGCGCTGCTCCGGCGGCACGAACGCATTGGTCTGGGTTCCCAGCGCCACTCTCGGCGAGAAGATCACGCCGCCGCGAACATGCCAGCTGAACACCACGCCACGGGTGAGCTGGCGATACCAGGCCGCATCGGCCAGGATCCGGGTAAACTGCTCCAGCTCGGAGGAGCCCAGAATCTTCGATGCGTTGGTGACTTCCAGGCTGGCATTGTAGCCCCGGGTCGGTTCGATAGGACTGTTGGCCCGGGGGACGGTTATCTGCGCGGTGAGCGCCGCCAGCAGGCGGCGCTCTTCCAGCTGGGCGATGACATCGGGGGTACACGCGTTGAAGAACGCGCAGAAGCTCGCAGCCGTGGCCTCGGTCCGACCGTAGGAGATGGTGTAGGAGAGCGACAGCGGGAACCGCCGGCGTGGCGTCTCGTGCATGATCTCGACCGTCGCCCCGATGTCGCTCCGCAGGTACACCTTGAACTCCGAGCGCCGTTCGGCAAATGCGGTCAGGCTCAGGGTATTGTTGGGCGACACGAACGCGGGCCGGCGGATCGTGGCGGAGAGCTGGTAGTTGAAGCGGCTCGAGCCGATCGAGTCCTGCTGGGAGACGCTGCAGATGTTCTTATCGAGCCCGAAGTCGAACGGGCGGCCCACCCCGATCCGCGACACGTTGCCGGACAGCTCGAACACCCGTCCCTGACCGAAGAAGTCGCGCACCGTGAAAGCCCCCTGACCGCGAAAGCACTCGGTGGTCGCGTACCCCAGCCCGGTGCGGAGACGAAATGGCCGGCTCTCGGTGAGCCGCACCAGGACCGGCACCGTGTCGTTGCCCGGCGTGTAGTGGGTCGAATCGATGCCCACCGTGGCCGAGCGGACCAGGTCGCTCTTATAGAGGTTGCGTTGGCTCTCGAAGAGCAGGTCCCGGGAGTACGGCCGGCCGGTGCGGGCCACGAGAAGGTTGGGAACGACCGACGAATCCAGCCGCTCAACCCCTATGACCCGAACCTGGCCGAAACGCGCCCGCCGGCCCGGGTCCACGTCGAAGCTCACGCTGGCGGTGTAGTCCGTACGGCTGCTCTCGAAGCTGGTGTAGACCGCGGCCTCGGGATAGCCGTGGTTCTTGAGCCGGGTGGTGAGCGTGTCGGCGCTGACCTGCATCACGTACCGATTGAACACGTCCCCCTCGCGCAACGGCAGATCCAGCACCAGCCGGTCCTGGGCCCGCTCCCGGAGCGAGTCGACGCCCCGGATGGTGACCTTGGAGATGCGGATCGGCCGGCCCTCGTGGATCCGGAAGGTGACGTAAGCATCTTCGTCGGTTCGCCGGACCGCCGTGTCCACCGCCACGTCGGGGAAACCGCTCCGCTTGTAGAGCACCGCGAGCCGGAGGACGTCGCGCCGAAACTCGGTCTCGCTGAAGTAGCGCTTGGCGCCGAGGTGGATCCAGCGCACGAGCGGCGAGGTGGCGAACCAGCTCGAGTTGGTGGTGCCGATCGCCGCGGCCAGAGTCGTTTTTGGGATCGCCTTGTTGCCTTCGAACTTAAGCTGCCGCACCACCCGGTCCGGCTGCTGTGCGCCGGCCGACCGGAACGGCGCGAGTGGGATCAGGAGGGCAACGATACCGGGCGCGAGGCGCCGCAGGCCCGGCCAGGCGTGGTGAACGGGGCGAAGTAAAATGCGGCGCTCCGGGGGAGGGACGACCGGCTCCCGCACCTTCGGCCGGTGATTGACGTCGTGCTCTAAGCTCGGTAGTTTGACGGCCTTACGGTCGCGTGTCAACGCTGAAGCAGGCGGGAGCAGGCGGGAGCAGG
>DASQPE010000160.1:0-6760 GCA_035644115.1 Gemmatimonadales bacterium | reverse complement strand
CTCGATCCGGTCCGCCACCTCGGCAATGCGCTCGGTGGGGACCACGCGGCGCGGATGCCCGTCCAGCCGGCGCTCCATTGCCGCGATACCCTGGAACACGCCCTCGTCGGCCAGCGCGGGATACTTGTCGCGCTGCTCCGTCATGAATCGGAGGGGGCGCGTGTCCTCCATCGCGCCCAGCTCCGAGCCGAGGTCGCGGACCAGGCCGCGCCCCTCCCCATCCGTGATCCATTCGCTGAAGTAGTGCAGCCGCGAGGGGTACCCTCGGCGCACGCCGCCTCGGTAGCGCATCCGTTCGATCTCGTGGCCGAATCGCGCCCACCTCGGCGGGCCCGCGCCTGCCGCCACCCGCGCCACGGCGAGGCAGGATTCGACCAACGTCACGCAGTCGAACCGGGTCAGGGAAAGGGTCAGTGGCTCGAGACTCGACGGGCGGCCGCCGGCGCGCAGATACGCGTCCAGCGTCCCCGGCTGGTAGGGAGTGCCGGCGGCCAGCTCACCCACGCGGGCGGCAGCGGGCGCGAGCGCAGCCTCCGGCCCGCTGAGCTTCTCGGCGCGGAGCGCGGCGGTCCAGCTTGCGAGCCGATGGCGGTCCGGGCTCGTGCTGACCCAAGCTCCGAGGGGTTTCGGTAGCACCATCGCGGCCGCGACCGCGATGGCGCTCTCGAGGAGGGTCCTGCGGGACAGCGGAGAGGTCAGGTCGGCCATGACGGCTGGAAATATCGATTGCGGCGGCCGCCGCCCGCTATAGGTTCAGGCGACACCTCCCACCTGGAGTCACCACGATGAAGGCCCCGTTTCAGCTCGCGACACTCGCCCTTTGTTGCCTCACGACGACGGCCACGGCGCAGACCGCAGCGACGCCTACCTCTGACGCCTTTCGCTCGACCGAGCAGCGTTCCGGGAAGAACCTCATCGCCGCCGCGGAAGAGTTCCCGGCCGACAAATACGGCTTCAAGCCGACCCCGGCCCAGATGAGCGTCGGCGAGATCGTCTCACACCTGAGCGAAGGGAACGACTACCTCTGCTCCAAGATCGGCGGCGCGGCGGCACCCAAGCGCCCCGACTTGGCCAAGGGCGCCTCGAAGGAACAGCTGGTCGCCCGGCTCAAGGAGACGTTCCAGTTCTGCGAGACGGCTCTGGCCAAGGTGAACGACTCGGACCTGGGCGCGAAGGTGCCGTTCTTCGGCAACCGCGAGGTCACCCGGGCCCAGGCCATGTTCGTGACCGCCGACGACTGGGCCGACCACTACAGCCAGCTCGCCGTCTACCTCCGGCTCAACGGCTTGCTGCCCCCGACGGCGAAGAAGCAGGGATAGCGGGTACTCGGTCGGCTGCCCTTGACCAAATTGGTCAAGCCGTTCAGATTTGCCCATGGGAGGAGCTATGGGCCGAAAGCGTATCGTTCGGGAAACCGTCAGCCTGTATGACGCCAAGACCCAGCTGTCTCGGCTGGTGGACCGGGCGGCCGCGGGCGAAGAGATCGTCATCGCCAAGTCGGGGCGAGCGCGGGCGCGGCTGGTGCCCCTGGAGGATCGGCGCGTGCTTCGGGTGTCCGGCAGGGGCAAGGGGAAGTGGCGGGTGGGGCGGAGCTTCGACGCCGCCTTGCCCGACGATCTGCTGAAGGCTTTCGAGGGCGGCGGGTGAACCTCCTGCTCGACACCCACGTCCTCATCTGGTGGGACGAGGGCGGGCGCCTGACCTCGGAGGCGCGCCGAGCAATCGGTGAGGCGGAAGACGTGTACGTGAGTGCGGCGTCGGCTTGGGAGATCGCGATCAAGACCGGACTCGGTCGCCTCAAGCCGACCCGCACAGTCGAGCAGGCGGCGGCGGAGTCCGGGTTCTTGGAGCTCCCGGTGACCTTCCGGCACGCGGCCCGGGTGGCGAGTCTGCCGCACCACCACCGCGACCCGTTCGATCGCCTCCTCGTCGCCCAGGCAACCGAGGAGGGGCTCGCGCTGGTGAGCCGGGATCCGGCGTTCGGCCCTTATGGCATCACGGTAGTGCGAGCGTAGCCGGGTTTCGGCGACGTTTGGCGCCCGCGCCAGGGCAGGCGCTCCTTCGGGTGCTGTTATGCAGTTGCGGCGCGAGTCGTCAGGGCGGGAGCTCCAAGGGAGCGCGTCAGAGCGCGCGTCGGAAACCGGGGCGGCCGTGGTGCAGCGGAGCGTGCCAGGCGAGCCCCGGGTTCCGGCGGTCGCGCTCTGCAGCGCCCCGCCGGAGCTCCTGCCCTGGCGCGAGCGCCGGATTCTCTGCAGCGCCGGAGCTAGCGCCAGGTCCTCTGCAGCACCCCGCCCGAGCTCCCGCCCTGACGACTCCCGCCCGAGCCGGCCCGATTTGACAAGCCCCGGTTTGGGCGCTACATGAACCCTGCCCGCAAGTAGTCCCCGGGCCCGTCAATCCCGATGGGCGGGGAGGGGCGTCCTGCGTACCCGGTCCAGTCACGAGGGAGGCATTGCAATGTCGCAACTCGTCGCGCTGTCGGTGAGCATCGGTCTGCTGGGTGGAATCGCCACGATTCTCTATCTCAAGCTGGGTCTGCTCATCTGGGCTGGATTCATCGCCTGGGCCTGCTTCTTCCACTCCGGCGGCAATTCCAACGCCCTCAGGACCACCATCGTGGGCAATGCGTTCGGGGCGGTCTGCGCCTGGGTCGCCGCGCTCATCATCCTCTCGGTTCCCCTCGGCGAGAAGCTGTCCCTGCCGGTCTGGGCCGGGATCGTGGTCGGCATCACGGTGCTGGTGCTCTGTCTCGCCGCCCACATGAAGGCTTTCGCGAGCATTCCCGCCAGCGTGTACGGCTACGCCTCCGTGTTTGCCTTTCTCCTCCAGACCGCCGATGCGATGACGAAGGAGAAGCTCATGTCGGCCACTTTGGCGAACGCGCTGATCCTCGTCTTTATTTCGATGGCGATCGGCGCGCTGTTCGGGCTCGCGTCCGGCAAGATGGGCGGCGCGCTCGCGGCAAAGACGTGATGGGCTCGCCGGCTGGCCGTTAAACAGAAGGCCCCGCTCGCGCGGGGCCTTCTGTCACAAGCCCACCCAGCGCCAGACCACGAGCAGCGATAGACTCGCCACGGCGATCCAAAGGAGCAGGCCCTGTACCAGCGGCCGAGTGCCGACCGAGCGCAGAGTCGCCCGGGTGAGGCCGGCGCCGATCAGAAAGAGCGTGAGGACGAGCATCCAGCGCGCCAGACGTACTGCGCCGTCGAGCGCCGGCGCCGCCGTCGCCGGAAGAATCGAACGGGAGACCGCAGCGAGCACGAAGAGCCCAATGAACCAGGGGATCGGGAGGCGCGAGCTGCCCGACTGCAGCGGATCACGCCGGCGCGCCACCGCGGCTGCTACCAGCGTCATCGGGAGGATCCACAGCGCGCGGGCGAGCTTGAGCACCGTGGCCTGCTCCAGCGCCACCGGGCCGTAGCCGGCTGCCGCACCCACGACCGAGCTGGTATCGTGGATCGCGACCGCCGCCCAGATGGCGAACTGGTGCTGCGAGAGGTGCAGCCAGTGACCGATGGCGGGAAATAGATAGAGCGCGACGGCGTTGAGCACGAAGACCGTCGCGAGCGACACCCCCATGGCTTCTGCCCGGGCGCCGATCGCCGGCCCGACGGCCGCAATCGCGCTGCCGCCGCAGATGCTGGTGCCGGCGGTGATCAGGACCGAGGTCTGCCCCTCGACCTTAAGCCAGCGGCCGAGCAGCAGGCCGAGGATGATGGCGGTGGCAACCCCGGCGACGGTGTAGCCCACGCCTGAGCGCCCCGCGGCGATGACCGCGGTCAGCGGCATGCCGAAGCCCAGTCCGACCACCGCGGCCTGGAGCAGCCACTGACCGGCCGAGGCGCTGAGCTTGGGCGCCGGGTTCCCGATGGTGAGCGCGAGCACGGCGCCGGCGGCCAGGGCGGTTGCCGGGGTGACTGCCGGTGTTGATATGGCGAGCATGCGGGCTCCATGATAGTCCCCGGCGAGGCATTACACCAACAGCAGCCTGGACTGGCTCAAGCCGTTGCGGAGGCAGGGGCGGGTGGTAGCTTGAGCCGAAGCCGGTAGCGTCACCGTTGGAGCGTTTACGGAAGGGTCAGGTCGGCACTCTCCCTGCGACAAATGGTCGAACCCGGTATCTCCCGTTACCGTTCCTCCCTCCGAAACGCGAAGCGCCACAGCATGAGGGAAAGTCAATGACTCGTGATGGACGTCGCCGCAAGTCCGCGCCGGGAAGGCGGGCCGGAACCCGGGCGCGACGGGGAAGGGGCTCGCTGCCCAAAGCACCGACCGGGATCACCGGGCTGGACGAGATCACCGGCGGAGGCTTGCCGCGCAAGCGAGCTACTCTCGTGTGCGGTGGCCCGGGTTCCGGCAAGACGCTTCTGGCAACCCAGTTTCTCGCGCACGGAGCGCTGGAACACGGCGAGCCGGGCGTCTTCATGTCGTTCGAGGAGCGGCCCGAGGAGCTGGCCGAGAATTCCCGGTCAATCGGTGTCGACCTGGAGGACCTGCGCGCCCGCAAACTTCTCCTGCTGGACTACGTGCACATCGACCGCAGCGAGATCGTGGAGAGCGGCGGGTACGATCTCGACGGCCTGTTCATCCGGTTGGGCCACGCGATAAAGACGATTGGCGCAAAGCGGGTCGTCCTGGACACCATCGAGATGCTGTTCTCCGGATTATCCGACGCGTTCGCCTTGCGGGCCGAGCTGCAGCGGCTCTTCCAGTGGTTGAAGGCGAGGGGGGTCACGACCATCGTGACTGGCGAGCGGGCGGGCACCGGCCTGACCCGCCACGGGCTCGAAGAGTACCTCACGGACTGCGTGATCCTGCTCGATCAGCGAGTGACCGAGAAGCAGGCCACCCGGCGGTTGCGGGTCCTCAAGTACCGTGGCTCAGCCCATGGCAACAACGAGTTTCCGTTCCTGATCGACGATCACGGGCTTTCCGTGGTGCCGATCACTTCGCTGGGGCTCGACTACCCGGCGTCCACCGAGCACGTCTCGACCGGGGTCGCGGGGTTGGACGAGATGCTCGGGAACAAAGGATACTTTCGTGGCGATAGCGTCCTCGTGTCGGGGACCGCGGGGACGGGCAAGTCCAGCCTGACCGCGCATTTTGCGGACGCGGCATGCCGGCGGGGAGAGCGCTGCCTCTATTTCGCGTTCGAGGAGTCGATGAACCAGATCACCCGGAACATGCGGTCCATCGGCGTCGACCTCGAGCCTTGGGTGCGCCGAGGTCTGCTGCGGATCCACGCGCAGCGGCCGACGGCCCATGGCCTGGAAACGCACTTGGTGGCGATGCACGGGCATATCGACCAGTGGCAGCCCAATGTCGTTGTGGTGGACCCGGTCACCAGCCTGGTCGCCGTCGGCAGCGAGCTTGAAGTGAAGCTAATGCTCGCGAGGCTCATCGATGTCATGAAGTCCCGCCAGATCACGGTGGTCTTCACCTCGCTGACGGACACCGGCGGGCCGCCCGAGCGGACCGACGTCGGCGTGTCGTCGTTGATGGATGTCTGGATGCTGCTGGAAAACCTGGAGGCTCGGGGGGAGCGGACCCGGGGCATTCAGATCGTCAAGGCCCGGGGGGCAGCGCACTCGAGTCAGGCCCGGGAGTTCGCTTTGACCGACCGCGGCTTGGCGCTCCAATGACCCGGCGAATCGCCCGATCCTATCGCCTCCGACTCTACGTGGCTGGCCAGACGCCGAAATCCCTCACGGCGATCGCCAATCTCAAACGCCTGTGTGAGCGCGAGCTCGCCGGCCGATATCGGATTGAAGTGATCGACCTGCTGGAGCATCCGCATCTGGCGCGCCGGGACGAAATCCTCGCGGTTCCCACGCTGGTGCGAAGGCTGCCGCCGCCGATCCGCAAGGTGATCGGCGATCTCTCGAACCAGGAGCGGGTCCTGATCGGACTGGGGCTCCAGCCGGCCGATGACGAGGCGTAAGAAGAGGGCAGCCGCGCGCCCCCGTCGGACCACGCTCGAGGAGCTCCGGACCCGGCTTCTGGTCGCCGAGGACACCCTGCGCGCCATCCGGGCCGGGGAGGTGGACGCCCTGGTGGTCGGGAAGGCCAAGGGCGAGCGCGTCGTCACCTTGGCAGGCGCGGAGCTGCCCTACAAGGTCATGTTCGACCGGATGTACGAGGGTGCCGTGACCCTCGACCCGGATTGCGTGATTGCCTATGGCAACCGGCGGTTCGCCGACATCGTGCGGACGCCGCTCCCGCGCGTCGTCGGCGTGCCCCTGACTCGGTTCGTGTCGACCGCCGATCGGGCGGCGCTCGACGCCTTGTGCCGTGAAGCAGTCAGGCGCAGCACGCGGGGGGAGCTCAGCTTCCGTGCCGGAGACGGATCCCGGGTGGCGGTATCGGTTTCGCTGGCGCCGTTGCGGCTGAAGCGGAGCACCAACCCCATCGGCCTGATCGGCCTGATCGCGGACATGACCGAGCGCAACCGAGCGGCGGAGCTGCTGCGGGAGAGTGAGGAGCGGTTCCGCCTGATGCTGGAGAACGTACGAGACTACGCGATCTTCATGCTGGATCCCGGAGGCCACATCGTGAGCTGGAACCGCGGCGCGCAACGCCTCAAAGGCTACCGCGCCGACGAGATCCTGGGCCAGCACTTCTCCCGCTTCTACCCCGCAGAGGACATCGAGCGGGCCAAGCCGGCGCACGAGCTCGTGATCGCCGCCGCCGAGGGTCGGTTGGAAGACGAGGGCTGGCGGGTGCGCAAGAACGGGGCACGGTTCTGGGCCAACGTCGTGAT
>DASQPE010000159.1:0-3619 GCA_035644115.1 Gemmatimonadales bacterium | reverse complement strand
GATGGTCGTGACCCCATCCGCGTCGGTCGCGGCGACATAGGTCCGGTCGTAGTCGGCCGGCTCGGATTCCGCCCCAACCGGCCGCCAGAGGCCACCGTCCACCGTGACCACCAGGTCAGCATCGGACAAGACGTGATATTTCAGATATCCGAGCCTGCGCTGAGTCCCGAGCGCCGCTTCATCGGCGATCCGGTCCTGATACGCGCTCAGCACGTCGCCCAGCCAGGCTAGCAGCTCGACCAGCGTCACGCCGGGATCGAGGTCGTCAGGTTCCACCATTTGCTGCAAGCTAGCTTGCGTTCCGCTGCCCCGGGCTGCAGGCTTACCTGACTCAGGTACCGGAGGCTGAAAATGGACACTTCCCTGCGGGAAGCCCGGCTGCGGCAGGAGTACGACAAGCTCTACCCCGGTTTGACTCCCGGCCTCTGGCTCCCCGCGGCCGAGGTGGCCGAGCATATCGTGGATATGGTGCGGCACGAACGAGGGCGCTTCGGACTCCAGGGCCGCCTCGTGGCGGACGACCACTTCGACTTCCGGGGCGGCGGGACAGCCGACCGGAGGACTCCGAACGAGCGGCGGGAGGATCGCGGCGAGCCGACCGGCTGAGCACCGGTTGAAGCTCTCTCGGCGGCACCTGATCGCGGTGCTCGTGGCGACGGCCCTCGCGCTCCGCCTCTCGACCATCGCCTGGGGCATCGGGCTCGGGCCCTTCAGCGGCTGGTATCATCCGGACGAAAGCAAGGCCTGGAGAAGCGTGGTGGGCTTCCCCGGCAACTACTGGTCGAACCCCACGTTCATTTACGGCACGGCGCTCCAGTACACGGTGGGCGCCGTGCTGTTTCCGTTCAAGCGACTCTGGCACGCGGGACACCCGCTGTTTCCATCCCTCACATACCCGCAGTTCGCGGTGCTGGCCGACCGCGCGGTTCACGCCGTTCTCGGCGCGGCAACTGTGGCCTTGATCTATCGCCTGGCACTGCGCCTGTGGGATGAAAAGACGGCGCTCCTGGCCGCTGCGCTGCTCACCGTATGCTTCTATCACGTGCTCGACAGCGCCCTGACGACCCTGGATGTGCCGATGGGTTTCCTGGTCACGCTGGGCATGCTGCTCGCCGCGCGCGCCGCCGACGCGCCCACCGTCGGCCGGTTCGTCGGCCTGGGCGCCCTGCTCGGCTACGTGACAGGAACCAAGATCACCGGGGCGTCACTCGTCGTGGTCCCCATTGCGATGACGATCGTCGCTCCGCCGGCGGAGCGGCGCCGCTGGATCGGGGGGACCGCGATCGCCGTGGTGGTTGCTGCCGCGGTCTTCGGGCTCACGACTCCTCACGTCATCCTCCATCCGCGAGCGTATCTCGAGTTCATGGGGGACCAGCGCGCGATCTGGATCGAGGCCGCAGGCCACACGCCGCTCGCCATCGCCCGGGTCTGGCTCCGCGCGTTGTCGATTACGCTGCTGCCGCTGGTTGCGGGGCTCGCGCTGGTCGGAATCGGGATCGGGCGCGCGACGCCTGCCGCGCGACGCCTCGAGGCTGCGGTCCTGGCGTTTCTGGCCGCCCAGGTCCTGATCTGGCGCGGCTACCTGCCGCCCCGCTTCCTCCTGCCGGTGCTACCGATTCTCTGCGCGTACGCCGCGCGAGCGCTGGTACTGGCCTCGACCAGCCCGCGTGCCGGCCTCCGGCGGGCCGCGCCGGCGCTGACCGCTCTCGTGCTGGTCTCGAGCCTGACCGCGGTGTTCGCCGGCATCTGGACCCGCTGGAAGGACGTGAGGACCGAGGCGGCCGAGGATATCGCGCGCCTCGTGCCCCCCGGCTCAACGCTCGGATTCGCGACCACGCGGGCGGACAGCCGGGCTGAACATCGCTGGCGCTTCCCGGTGGTGGATACGACGCGCTACCGGATGACCGCCACGTTCGACCGACCGTCATTCCTGGTGGTGACCGACTGGACTCTGCTGCCGATACAGAAGGCGCTCTCGTCGGGCAACCTTGGGCCCGGATACGCGTGGCCGGATAGCCTGGCCACCGTGTGGTACCACCGCCAGGTGCCCACGCCGGCCGAGTTCCAATTCTTCGAGGCGCTCCTCGCGGGCCGGTCGGATTACCACCCGGTGGCCCACTGGAAGCCTCCGACACCGCTCCCCGTCGAGTTCTCCGATCGAGGTCTCTGGCTCTACCGGCGGCCATGAAGCGATTCCCGCTCTCTTCCATCCCACCGCGCACCGCGGACCCGCTGGAGCGGGTCACGCTCGCGAAGGTGACCCGTCGGCTCCTGCCGTTTCTATTCCTCCTCTACATCGTGTGCTTCCTGGACCGGGTGAACCTCGGGTTCGCCGCGCTCCAGATGAACCGCGACCTCGGCTTGAGCCCGGCCGTCTACGGCTTCGGCGCGGGGGTGTTCTTTCTGGGCTACGTCCTCTTCGAGGTGCCGAGCAACCTGGTCCTGGCGCGGGTGGGCGCCCGCGTGTGGATCGCCCGCATCATGATGACCTGGGGGCTCCTGGCGGCGGCCATGATGTTCATCCAGGGCCCGCTGAGCCTGTACGGGCTCCGCTTCCTGCTCGGCGCCGCCGAAGCGGGCTTCTTCCCGGGCATGATCTACTATCTGAGCCGATGGTTTCCCGCCGAGCAGCGGGCGCGGGCGGTCGCGCGGTTCATGATCGCGATCCCGCTGTCGGGCGTCATCGGCGGCCCGGTCTCCGGCGCACTGCTCGGCCTCAACGGGCGCCTGGGGCTCGCGGGCTGGCAGTGGCTCTTTCTGCTCGAGGGGCTGCCCGCCGTCGTGCTGGGCTTCGTCGTCCTGGCCTACCTGACCGATCGCCCCGAAGATGCCACCTGGCTCACGCCGGCCGAGCGCGACTGGCTCAGCACACGCCTGAGCGAAGAGCGGGAGCAGTGCCAGCGGCGCCACGGGCTCAGCGTGCGGCAGGCGCTCTCGAATGGCACGGTGTGGCAGCTGGGATTGCTCCTTCTCCTCTGCAATGCGTTCGGGGTGTACGTGCTGGGGCTCTGGCTGCCGCAGATCGTGAGAGAGGTCTCCGGGCTCAGCGATCTCATGGTCGGCGTAATCTCGGCCGTGCCGAACCTCGTCGCCGCCGTTGCCATGGTGCTGGTGGGCGCTCACTCGGACCGGAGCGGTGACCGCCTGCTCCACATCGCCGCGGCCGCCGCTGCCGCAGGGGTTGGCTTTCTGGCGAGCGCCTACCTGCATTCCCCGGTGCCGGTCGTCCTCGCGCTGTCGCTGGCCGCGGCCGGTTCGCTCAGCTCTCACGGCCCGTTCTGGCCGCTCCCGTCCACGTTCCTGAGTGGCAGCGCCGCGGCCGGTGGCATCGCCCTGATCGTGTCGGTGGCGAACCTGGCGGGATTCGTCGGCCCCTACATGACGGGTCTCCTGAAGGGCGCCAGCGGCAAGTTCCAGAGCGGACTCATTCTGCTCGCGCTCCCAGCGCTGGCCGGTTCGGCGCTGGCACTCTGGCTCCGCCGCGGCCCGCTCCTCGCGTCCGCGCACCGGATCGAAAGGGCGCCAGTCGCGACCTGACATGCCCATGTCCAACTCTTCGATCGAGTCCCGACTGCCCGCCGAAGCCCGGGTCGGCGCGGTCGCCCTCCAGGTCGCCGAT
>DASQPE010000158.1:0-6655 GCA_035644115.1 Gemmatimonadales bacterium | reverse complement strand
TACGTGGCCATGACCTCGCCCAATCTGCAGACCGGGATTCTCGCCTTGCGACAGGCCGGCGGCCTGCAGACCCTGGTGCAGGGGAGCTGCCAGCTGATCGGTTTTCTGCTGGCCACCCTGATGATCGGCAAATGGGTTCTCGGGTGGACCTTCCACGATCTGCGCTGGACCCGGGGCCGCCTGGCGGGGCTCGGAGCGCTGCGGGGACTGGGCCTCGGCGCCGGCGCCGCGGCGGTCGCCCTCGCAATTGCGGTGCTGCTCCGAACCGCGTTCTGGTCGAGCGACCAGGGCAGTCTGGGCGACTACGCGGCGCAGGTGATGAAGACGGCGGCCGTGCTCGCGCCTGCGGCGCTGAGCGAGGAGGTCATGTTCCGCGGCCTGCCGCTGGTGCTGCTCGCCGCGGTGTTGGGACGGGGACCGGCACTGCTGCTGGTGGCCGGCGCAATGTTCTCAGTGCTGCACGGGCTCAATCCGAACATCACCCCGCTCGCCTTCGCCAATATTGCCCTGGCCGGAATCCTCCTCGGCGTCGCATTCTATTCGCCGGGCGGGATCTGGACCGCCTTCGGCACCCACCTCGGGTGGAACGCTATGCTGGCGGCCCTGGACGCGCCGGTCAGCGGGCTGCCGTTCAGGATTCCCCTGCTCGACTACCACCCGGGCAATCCGACCTGGGTATCGGGCGGCCCGTTCGGGCCGGAAGGTGGCGCGCTTGCCACGCTCGCGCTGGCCGGCGCCACGGTCATCGCCTGGCGCTGGACTCGGCAGGAGCTCTCGTGATGCCCAGCCGCGCTGCCGTGATCGGAGCCGGGACGATGGGGAACGGTATTGCGCACGTGTTCGCCCAGACCGGCTGGGAGGTGGCGCTGATCGATACCGCACCCGCGGCCCTCGAGCGGGCAGTAGCAACCATCCGCGCCAATCTCGAGCGGCAAGTGAAGAAAGGCGCACTCGGCGCGGAGGCGCCGCCGGAGATCCTGAGCCGGATCACGCCGGCCCGAACCCTGGACGGCGCCGCGTCCGCCGCGCTCGTGATCGAAGCTGCCAGCGAAAGCCCCGCGATCAAGTTCTCGGTGTTCGACCAGCTCGACCGGGTCTGCGGGCCGGAGGCCATCCTGGCCACCAACACGAGCTCCATCTCGATCACCGAGATCGCGGCCCGGACCAGGCGTCCGGCCCAGGTGATCGGCATGCACTTCATGAACCCCGTGCCGGTGATGCAATTGGTAGAGGTGATCCGGGGTCACGCCACCAGCGATGCGACCACGGCAACGGTCATGGACGTCGCTCGCGGGCTGGGGAAGACACCGGTCGAGGTCAACGACTACCCCGGGTTCGTCTCCAACCGGGTGCTGATGCCGATGATCAACGAGGCCATCTTCTGTGTGATGGAAGGGGTGGCCAACCCGGAGGCCATCGACACCGTGATGAAGCTGGGGATGGCGCATCCGATGGGCCCGCTGGCGCTCGCCGACTTCATCGGACTGGACGTCTGCCTTGCCATTCTCGAGGTGCTGCACGGGGGCCTGGGCGATGACAAATATCGAGCCTGCCCGCTGCTTCGGCGGATGGTGGCGGCCGGAGACCTGGGACGGAAGACGGGGAAGGGATTCTACAACTACGGTGAGAAGTGAGAGGTGAGAGGTAAGAGGGGGTTAGGATCTCCTCCCGCCCCCGCTGCGCCCCGCCGGGCAACCTTATACATTTGCCCGATGTCCGAAGTGATCCCAATCGATCACGCCGGCGAGACCGGATTTGCCGGCGGGCGCCACACCCGCCGGGTTGCAAAAATCGACCAGGAGACCGGATGACGCTCGACCACAACGCCTCCCTGCGCGACGCCGACCCGGTCGTGGCCCGGCTGATCGACCGGGAGCTGGACCGCCAGCGGCACGGGCTCGAGCTGATCGCCAGCGAGAACTTCGCCAGCCGTGCCGTCATCGATGCGATGGGCACGCCGCTCACCAACAAGTACGCCGAGGGATATCCGGGCAAGCGGTATTACGGCGGCTGCGAGGTGATCGATGAGGTCGAGCAGCTCGCCATCGACCGTCTCAAGCAGCTCTTCGCCGCGGAGCACGCCAACGTGCAGCCCCACTCCGGGGCGCAGGCGAACTTCGCCGCGTTCATGGCGCTCATCCGGCCGGGCGAGAAGCTCATGGGGATGTCGCTGCCGCATGGCGGTCACCTGTCCCATGGGGCACCGGTGAATCACAGTGGAGTCGTGTGGCAGGCGGTGCACTACGGAGTTGATCCCGCTACCGGTCGGATCGACTACGATCGGGTGCGCGAGCAGGCTCTGCGCGAGCGGCCGAAGCTCATCATCGCCGGCGGCAGTGCCTACGCCCGGATCATCGACTTCCCCGCGTTCCGCGCCATCGCCGACGAGGTGGGCGCCTTCTTCCTGGTCGATATGGCGCACTTCGCAGGCCTCGTCGCCGGCGGCGTATATCCCTCGCCGGTGCCCCACGCCCAGGTGGTCACCAGCACCACCCACAAGACGCTCCGGGGTCCGCGAGCAGGGCTCATTCTCTGCATTGCCGAGCACGCCCGGGCGATCGACAAGTCGGTCTTCCCCGGTACCCAGGGGGGGCCGCTGCAGCACGTCATCGCGGCCAAGGCGGTAGCATTCGGCGAAGCGCTCACCGACGACTTCAAGCGCTATTCGGCCCAGGTGGTCGAGAACGCCAAGGCGCTGGCCCAGGCGCTGGTCGAGCGTGGCTTCGCCATCGTCTCGGGTGGGACCGACAGCCACCTCATGCTGGTGGACCTCCGACCCAAGGGGCTCACCGGCAAGGCGGCCGAGGCCATCCTGGGCAAGGCCGGGATCACGGTGAACAAGAACACCATCCCCGACGATCCCCAGTCGCCGTTCGTGACCAGCGGCATCCGCATCGGCACGCCGGCAGTCACGACCCGCGGGATGGGCCGCCCGGAAATGATTCGCATCGCCGAGCTGATCGATCGGGCGCTGGCCAAACAGGACGACGCCACGCTCGCCCGGGTGAAGGATGAGGTCAAGGTGATGACCGGTGCCTTCCCGCTCTACCAGGCCGCGTCGGCTACGCGCCATCGCGTCCGACGCACGGCCTGAGGCCACCCCCCGGAGACGCCGCGTGAACGAGCTGCAGTTCGCTGATGATGTACTGGCCCGGATCCGGGCCCGGGGGGGTCGCTACGATGAACGGGCCTATCTGTTCGTGCTCGCCACGGTCGAGTTCCTTCAATCGCGTCTGCCGGTCCGGCGCCATGTCACCGGGCCGGAGTTAGCGCGGGCCTGTCGCGACCTCGCGCTCGAGCAGTTCGGTCTGCTGGCCCGGCACGTGCTCGAGCATTGGGGCGTTACCCGGACCGAGGATCTCGGCCGGCTCGTCTTCACCCTGGTCGATGTCGGGCTGCTGGTCACCCAACCCGGCGACCGGGAGGACGATTTCGCCGGCGTGTACGATTTTCAGGAGGCGTTCACCGATACCTACGCCTGGCAGGGGGTGCGCCGCGACTGACGCGACGGCTGGCAGGTTGGGGGGAGGGGGGCAGCATGGAGGCCAAGGACTGGCCCAAGTGCCTCAAGTGCTCGCAGGGGACGCTGATTCCGCTGTCCGATTATGGGCGCGAGGGCGCGCCGATCACCTACAAGGCCTGGGTGTGCACCAACCCGGACTGCGGGTTCAATCTCCGGATCGATAACGGAGAGATCTCCTTCGGCAAAGCGATAGGGCAGAGCTATAAGTAACAGTAAGAAGTGAGAGGTAATGAAGTAAGAGGGGGACTCCGTCGCCGCGCGGGGTCCCCCTCTCACTTCTCACTTCTTACTTCTCACCTCTAACTTGTCTCCATGTCCATCCCCGTCCTGTCTCCCGACCAGTCCGCTTCCTGGGACCGCGCCGCCGAAGCTGCCGGCATCTCGCTCGCGACACTCATGGAGACTGCCGGGCGCGCCTGCGCGGCCGTGATCGCCCAGCGTTTCGGACCCGCGATGAGCCAGGGTGTGCTGGTTGCCGTGGGA
Source organism: Gemmatimonadales bacterium (assembly GCA_035644115.1). GTDB lineage: Bacteria > Gemmatimonadota > Gemmatimonadetes > Gemmatimonadales > GWC2-71-9 > DASQPE01. Next base: position 2,649 of record DASQPE010000158.1, on the reverse strand, counting down.
CCGGGCAACAACGGCGGCGACGGGTGGGTGATCGCACGCGCATTGCACCGGTTGGACGTGCCGGTTTGGGTCGCAGCGACGGCAGGCGAGGGCTCCGAGCTTCGGCAGCGGATGGCCGCCCTCGCGCGCAGCGCCGGGGTGCGTGAGGTTGCGCCGGATGGTCCCTGGCCCCAGGTCGGGCTCGCGATCGATGCGCTGCTCGGCACCGGGGCGTCGGGGCCGCCGCGACCCAATATCGCCGCGCTGCTGGAGCGGCTGGTCGATTTGTCGGTGCCGGTCGTCGCGGTCGATGGCCCCACCGGGCTCGACCTCCTGAGCGGGACGGGCTACGGTGCGGCCCAGGCGGCGATGTCCATCACCTTCGGCGGCCTGCGACGGGGCCACCTCCTCGCCCGGGACGACGTGGGCGACGTCATCGTGGTCGACATCGGCCATCCCGCCTCGACGCCGGAGTGGCCCTCGCTGGTCACCGACCGCCAGGCGGCTGACTGGCTCCCCCGGCTTGGCGCGAAGGATCACAAAGGTGTGCGTGGCCGGGTGGTGGTCGTGGGCGGTTCCGTCGGCATGACCGGCGCCATCCGCATGGCAGGGCGAGCGGCGTTCGGCGCCGGCGCCGGACTGGTGCACGCCGTTGCGCCCGCCGCTACCGTCGCGGCGCTGGTGCAAGCGGAGCCCGACCTCCAGACGTTCCCGCACGAGCTGGAGCAGCCACCCACCGACGCACTGCTCGATCTGGTGCACCGCGCCGATGCGGTTGCGATCGGCCCTGGGCTGGGTCGTGCCCCCGGTCGGCGCGAGCTCGCCACCCGCATCATCGAGGCGGCGTCGAGCGTCGTGCTCGACGCGGACGGGTTGATCGCGTTTCAGGGCTGCACCGCCGAGCTGCGCCGCCTTGCCGAGGGACGCCGACTCGTCCTCACGCCGCACCCGGGTGAATTTCGCACGCTCTTTCCCGCGCTCGAGGGCCGGCGCGAGGTGGACCCGTGGGACGCGGCTCAGGCAGCGGCGGAGGAAGCCGGATGCGTAGTGTTGCTCAAGGGCGTGCCGACGGTGGTCGCACGGCCGGCGCAGCCCCTGCTTACCGTCGCAGCGGGCAATCCTGGTCTCGCGACCGGTGGCAGCGGCGATCTCCTCTCCGGGCTCATCGCCGCCGCGCTCGCGCGGGAGCTGGCGCCCGACGTTGCCGCCGCGCTGGGCGCTCAGATTCTCGGCCGCGCCGCCGACCTGGCCGCGCGGCGGGTCTCCGCCCGCAGTCTTCGGCCAATGGACGTGGTCGCCGCACTCCCCGATCTGTGGCGCGAGTGGGAGGTGTTGCGAGTCAACGGGCCGGCGGCGAACCCGCCGATACTATTCGAGCTACCCGTGCCGCAGACGGTGTGACCAGGTGAGAGGTGACAGGTAAGCGGTGAGAGGGAGCAGGGGAGCCCCAGTGCACGCCATGACCAGCGCTATTGGTCGCGCAGGCCTATTTGCCACCCTCTCACCTCTCACCTCTCACCTCTTACCGCAGTCACCTCTCACCCATCACCTCTTACCTCTTACCTCATGACGTCGCTCCCCCTGGGGCCCGGCGCCGAGTTCGACCGGATCCGCGCGATCGTGCGCGCGCTCGGGGCCGCGGCCGGCCCACTGGGCGGCGACTGCGCCGTGCTTTCCGAGCCGTCCGGCTCGAGCCTGGTTCTGAGCACCGATGTCTCGGTGGAAGAGGTGCACTTCCGGCGCGACTGGTTGCGGCCTCGCGAGATCGGCTGGCGCTCGGCGGCCGCTGCGCTCTCCGATCTCGCGGCGGTCGGGGCTGACCCGATAGGACTCCTGGCCGCGGTGACCTTGCCCCGCGACACGCGGGAGGGCGAGCTGACCGAGCTCATGCGCGGAGTCGGCGACGCCGTCGCGGCGGTCGGAGGCGTGGTGCTGGGAGGGGACCTGTCGGCCGGAGCTGCATGGAGCGTCGCGGTCACCGTAGTGGGACGGGCATCCCGGCCGGTCTCGCGCCGGGGTGCGCGGCCGGGAGATGGCGTGTGGGTCACCGGAACGTTGGGCGCCGCGCGCTCGGCTCTGGAGACATGGCGTCGCGGCGGCGAGCCGGCCCCCGATGCCCGAGCTGCGTTTGCCCACCCAGTGGCGCGGATTGCTCCGGGGCGCTGGCTCGCCGGCCACGGCGCGACCGCAATGCTCGATCTCAGCGACGGCCTGGCCGGCGACGCGCCGCACCTGGCCGCCGCCTCCGGGGTGGCGCTGGAGCTCGATCTCGACCTGCTCCCACTGGCGCCATCCGTGAGGGCTGCAGCCGGTGAGCTGGGCATCGCGCCCGCCCAGTTCGCTGCCGAAGGTGGAGAGGACTACGAGCTGCTCGTGACGCTGCCGGCGGAATTCGCCGCCGCCGATGAGTTCCGGGCCGAATGCGGGGTTCTACTCACCCGGATCGGCTCGGTGGGCGCGGGTGCCGGGGTTCGGCTCCGCCTGGACGGCGTCGACGTTACCCTCGCGGGGTTCGACCACTTCCACTGATTCGGGACGACTAGCTGGTCTGCGCCTACGGTAGTTCCTGGTGCAGCAGGACGCGGTTGACGCTACCGCGGGCTAGGCATAGCTTGCCGTGTTTCCGCCCCCTCCGGGAGCTCCATGTCCACCATCATCGAAGTTCACGCC
>DASQPE010000157.1:0-21704 GCA_035644115.1 Gemmatimonadales bacterium | reverse complement strand
GTACGTGCCCGGCTGCCCCCCGCGGCCGGAAGGGCTCATGTACGGCATCCAGCTCCTCCAGAAGAAGATCGAGGGCGAGAGCTTCACCGACGAAGCCCTCCGCGACGAGCAGCTGGTGGGCCCGGCCGGTCTGTTTCTGCCGGCGGAGCGGGTGAACGAGCTATCGGAGCCCTTCGGCAATTCCGTGCAGCAGACCCGGAACGCATGAGCCAGTTGTCCCCCACCGTACCCGCCCTGCGCACCGCGTTCGGCGACGCGGTGGAACGCGCGCTCGTGTCCTGCGGCGACACCATCGTGTATGTGCGGAACGATAGCGTCCACGACGTGCTCGTCTGGCTCAAGACGGAGCCGGGGCAGGGGTTTAACTATCTCACCGACATCACCGCCATCGAGTATCGCGACCCGGAGCTCCCGCTCGAAGTTGCCTGGCAGCTCCGCTCGCTCGAGCGCAAGGCGGACCTGCGGGTCAAGGTCGCCCTGGACCAGCACGCGTCGCTCGAGGTCCGGTCGGTGTACGATGTCTGGCGGGGAGCCGACTGGCTCGAGCGCGAGGTATACGACATGTTCGGCGTGGTCTTCACCGGCCATCCCGACCTCCGCCGGATCCTCATGTGGGAGACCTACGCCGAGGGCTATCCGCTGCGGAAGGATTTCCCCCTGCGCGGCCACTTCAGCCGGGCCGAGCAGACCCGGCAGGCGCTGGCGGCGAGCCCCGAATCGCACTACTCGCTGACCGAGCTCTCCATTGCCGAAGCGTTCCACGAGCTGCCCAAGGACATGCGGGAGCGCCTCCGGCGGGGCGAGCGAGGATTCCTGAAATGAGCCGCCGCACGGTCGAGTACACGCTCTCGACGCCCGGCCTCGACGCCGAGGGCGACGTCACCCGGATCCCGCTTGGGCTGGGGTGGAAGGACACTCAGGAGTACAAGGTCGCCGGCGAATTCGACGAAGGGTTCGGCGCCGAGCACATGCTGATCAACATCGGGCCTCAGCACCCGGCCACCCACGGCGTGCTGCGACTGGTGATCGAGCTCGACGGCGAGACCGTAATCCGGGTCATCCCGCACGTGGGCTATCTCCACTCGGGATTCGAGAAGCTGGGCGAGTATCGGCAGTACAACCAGATCATCCCGCTCACCGACCGCACCGACTACCTGTCGCCGATGGCGAACAACGTCGGCTTCGCGCTGGCAGTCGAAAAGCTCATGGGCCTCGAGATCACCGAGCGCTGTCAGGTGCTGCGGGTGATCGCCTGCGAGCTGAGTCGCATCATCTCGCATCTGGTCTGGCTCGGCACCACCGGGATCGACCTCGGCGCCTACACGCCCTTTCTCTGGTCGTTTCAGGAGCGGGAGCGGGTCTACAACCTCCAGGAGGCGTGGACCGGCGCGCGGCTCACCACCAGCGTCACCCGGGTGGGCGGCATGATGGCCGACGTTCCCACCGGGTGGACCGACGGCCTCCGCGAGTTCTGCCGCACCTTTCCCAACACGCTCAAGGAAGTGGACACGATGTTCACCCGCAACGCGGTCTGGTGCGGGCGAACCCAGGATGTCGGCGTGCTCTCGCGGGAAGAGGCGATCAACCTCTCCCTCTCCGGCCCGATGCTCCGCGCCAGCAACGTCGACTACGACGTCCGCAAGGACCGGCCCTATCTGGGCTACGACACTTACGACTTCGACGTTCCGGTCGGCGAGCACGGCGACATCTACGACCGGTACCGGATCCGGCTCGAAGAGATGTGGCAGTCGACCCGCATCCTCGAGCAGGCGCTCGCCCGGCTGGAGAAGCTCAAGGGCGCGCCGATCAACGTGGACGACCCGCGGGTGATTCTGCCGCCCAAGTCGCGAGCCATGAGTGATATGGAAGCCATGATCTTCCACTTCAAGCAGGTGATGGAAGGGGTGAAGCCGCCGGTGGGCGAAGCCTACATGGGGATCGAGAATCCCAAGGGCGAGCTGGGCAACTTCCTGGTATCGGACGGCACGGCAAAGCCGGTTCGCTGGCGGATCCGTCCACCGGCGTTCATCAACCTGGCGTCGCTTCCCCGCATGTGCGAAGGCGCGCTCCTGAGCGACGTCATCGCGATCAACGCGAGCGTCGACATCGTCATGGGAGAGGTCGATCGATGAGCGAGCACCTCGCGCAGCTGCATGGCCAGAAGCGCGGGCGGAGCGGGGGCCATGCCGCGCCGCATGAGCCGATCTTCGTGGATGCGACGCGGGCAGAGCTGGAGCAGCTCTTCACCCGATATCCCATCAAGGCCGCGTGTCTCCTCCCGGTCTTGTGGATCGTGCAGCGCCTGCGGGGCTGGATCTCGGAGCCCGCGATGGGAGAGGTAGCCGATGTCCTGGGGCTTACCCCGGCGTACGTGAAGGGCGTAGTGACGTTCTACACCATGTACCACACCCACCCGGTCGGCCGCCATTTCATCCAGGTCTGCACCACGTCGCCCTGCGGCCTCTGCGGTGCCGAGGACACGCTCCGGGCTCTGCTCGAGGCGACCGGCTGTCGCGAGCTCGGCGCCACCAGCCCGGACGGGCGGTTCACCGTGTCCGAGGTCGAGTGCCTGGGCGCGTGCGGTTTCCCCACGCCGATTATGGTCGACGACGATTTCATCGAGAGCGTGACCCCGGACCGCATCGGCGAGATCCTCAAGAGGTATGCGTAATGGGCTTCCCGCATCCCAGTCATCCCAAGGAAACGGTGGTCCTGTCGAAGCACTTCGGCGACGCCGGCGCGCGGAGCTATCAGGGCTGGGTCGAGCGCGGCGGCTACGTCGGCTTGCGGCAGGCTCTGGGCATGACCCCGGACGAGGTGACAAACGCGGTGAAGGAGTCGGGCCTAAGAGGCCGTGGCGGTGCAGGTTTCCCCACTGGGCTCAAGTGGTCCTTCATGCCCAAGAACAGCGGCAAGTCGCACTACCTCGTCTGCAACGCCGACGAGTCGGAGCCGGGAACGTTCAAGGACCGCGAGATCATGCGGTGGACGCCGCACGCCTTGATCGAGGGCTGCGCCATCGCGTCGTATGCCATTGGAGCCGAGACCTGCTACATCTACATCCGCGGCGAGTTCACCGAGCCGCTGCGGATCATGCAGGACGCCGTCGCCGAGGCCTACGCCAACGGAGCGTTGGGTGGCAACGTGCTGGGGAGCGGCAAGCGGATAGAGATGGTGCTTCACCGCGGCGCCGGCGCCTACATCTGCGGCGAAGAGACCGGGCTCATGAACTCGCTCGAGGGCAAGCGGGGAAATCCGCGGATCAAGCCCCCGTTCCCGGCTCAGGCCGGGGTGTTCGGTATGCCGACCACGGTGAACAACGTCGAGACGCTGGCGGCCGTGCCCCACATCATTGTGCGCGGGGCAGCCTGGCACAAAGGCCTCGTGTTGGGCAATCCCAAGAGCACCGGCACCAAGCTGATCTCGGTCTGCGGCCACGTCCAGCGGCCGGGCAACTACGAGATCACGCTCGGCTTCCCGATGAAGGAGCTGATCTTCGACCTGGCGGGCGGGATGCGTGAGGGTCGCACGCTCAAGGCGGTGATCCCCGGCGGATCGTCGGTGCCCATCATGAACGCCGCCGAGGTCGAGGACTGTCCCACCGACTACGAGAACATCCAGGCCCATGGCTCGATGCTGGGCTCGGGCGGCATGATCGTGATGGACGACTCGACCGACATGGTCTACCAGATCTGGCGCCTGGCCCGCTTCTACGCGCACGAGTCCTGTGCCCAGTGCACCCAGTGCCGTGAGGGAACGGCCTGGACCACGAAGGTGCTGGAGCGAATCCTGGCCGGGAAGGGCAAGCCGGAGGACCTCGACCTGCTGCTCGACCTGTCGGAGAACATGACCGGGAAGACCATCTGCGTACTGAGCGACTCCTGCGCGGCGCCGGTGGTGAGCGGGATCCAGAAGTTCAAGTCGGAGTTCGAGGCGTACATCTCCAAGGCGCGCAAGCCGGCGATGGTGGGTGTCTGAACCACAACTGCAGTGCGAACCGCAGAGGCGCAACTGCAAACCGCAGAGGCGCGGAGGACGCAGAGAGGGACTTGGGTGTTTCGTGATGCAGGCATGGGGCACCACCCAAATATCACAGGCTGGGGTATCGGAGACGGGGGCGCCATCGGATCCCTCTGCGCTCTCTGTGCTCTCCGCGCCTCTCCGGTGAAATAGCGGTGAAATAAGAATGACCGAGGACCTGGTAAACGTCACAATCGAAGGAACCCAGATCGCGGTGCCCAAAGGCACCACGATCCTCGAGGCCGCCAAGCAGGCCGGCGTCCTCGTGCCCCACTACTGCTATCACCCGTCGCTGCCGTCGCCCGCGGTTTGCCGGATGTGTCTGGTCGAAGTCGAAAAGCAGCCCAAGCTGGCTCCCGCGTGCGTGACGACCGTGACCGAGGGGCAGGTGGTGCTGGTCGAGAGCTCCAAGGCCAAGGCCGCCCGGCAGAGCGTGCTCGAGTTCCTCCTCATCAACCACCCGCTCGACTGCCCGATCTGCGACCAGGCCGGCGAGTGCGAGCTGCAGGACTACGTGTTCCAGGAGGGGCGGGCCGGCACCCGCTACGGCGAATACGCCAAGCGCTACAGCCCGGTGGAGGACTTCGGGCCCGACATCCTCTACGTCCCCAACCGGTGCATTCTGTGCACCCGCTGCGTCCGCTTCATGGAGAACGTGGCGGAGGCGCCGATCCTGAACGTCTCGGAGCGCGGCGACCGGGCCTATATCGGCATCGCCGAAGAGCAGCTGCTCGACCATCCCTGGGCCGGCAACGTGGTCGACCTGTGCCCGGTCGGCTCGCTCTTGTCCAAGGATTTCCTGCACAAGGCGCGCGCCTGGGACCTGGACAAGACGGCGAGTGTGTGCCCCGGCTGCACCCAGGGCTGCAACATCACCATCGACACCCGGGACGACGTGGTGGTGCGCTTGCGCCCTCGGCCAAACCTGGAAGTCAACCGTCACTTCATGTGCGACCACGGGCGGATGAGCTATCGGTGGATGAATCGGGGCGATCGGATCGAGGCGCCGCTGGTGCGGGACGGGCCGCGCCACATCGCGACTGACTGGGACGCGGCCCTCGACCGCTTCGGCGAGATCCTGCGGGGGACCAGCGGCTCGGTCGTGATCCTCGCCTCCGGCCGGGCCAGCACCGAATCGCTGGGGCTGATCCGCCGGCTGGTCGAGAGCCGCGACGTGACGGCCGCGGTCCAGGTGCCCTTGGGCGACGAAGCCGCCCTCGCCGCGGTGCCTCGACTGGCACTACGCCGGGAGCGGACTCCAAACCTTACCGGCGCCGAGCTGCTGGGCTACACCCGCGATTGGCCGGGGGCGATCCGGGCGGTTGCGACTGCGGCCGTCGTGATCCTGCTCGACGCCGAGCTCTCGCCGGAGGACGAGGCGGCCCTCGCGACGGCGCCGGGATTCGTCGTCGTGCTCGGCACCGTGCCCTATGACCGGCTGCGGAACGCCACCCTGGTCCTGCCGGTCACCAGCATGGCCGAGGAGAATGGCACCTACGTGAATCGCGATCTCCGGGTGCAACGCTACAACCAGTCGCGCAGTCAGCCCGGCATGGCTCGACCCGCCTGGTGGGTGGCGGGCGAGGTGCTGGCAGGCCCGGGTCCCGACGCCGATGCACCGGCCACCGCGGCGCAGGCTTTCACCAAGCTCGGCGACAGCTACCCCGCGTTCGCCGGCCTCAGTTATGCCGATCTGGGGTTCACCGGCTATGTCCTCTCGGCGGCCGGAGCCGCAGAGGCGGCGCGATGAGCCCCGAGATCAAGGGCTTCGTGCTGCTCAGCGTGCTCAAGCTGCTCTTCGTGTTCACGGTCGTGATGGTGGGCGTCGCCATGCTTACCCTCATGGAGCGGAAGGTGTCGGCCTGGATGCAGAACCGGCTGGGACCGAACCGGGTCGGCTATGGCGGGCTGCTCCAGCCTGCCGCGGACGGGCTCAAGAACATTCTCAAGGAAGAGACCTTCCCGGCGCAAGCGAATCCGGTCCTGTTCACCATCGCGCCTGCGCTCGCGTTCATTCCGGCGCTGATGCTGTCGGCGGTGATCCCGTTCGCGGCGCCGCTCACCATCAATTCGGACGATTTCGGGCGGGACCTCGGGCGAGCCTTCGACTGGATCCCCGGCATCGGCGCGGCGATCGATCGGGCCGTGGCCGGCGGGTTCCACTTCGTGTTCGGCGTCATGGCGCATCACGGTCCGATGCCCATGGTCGTGGCCGACGTGCCAGTGGGGTTTCTGTTCATCCTCGCGATTTCATCGCTCGGGGTCTATGGCATCGCGCTCGCCGGCTGGGCCTCGAACAGCAAGTACAGTCTGCTGGGCGGACTCCGGGCCGCCGCGCAACTGGTCTCCTACGAGGTCGCGCTGGGCTTGAGCCTGATTCCCGTGCTGCTCGTCACCGGCGACGTCAGCTTCTCCAAGATCATCGGTGCGCAACAGCAGGGTCTCTGGTTCGTGCTGCCGTTGTTCCTCTCGTTCTTCATCTTTCTGATTTCGGGGTTCGCCGAGACCAACCGGCTGCCGTTCGACCTGCCCGAGGCGGAATCCGAGCTTATCGCCGGCTATCACACCGAGTACAGCGCGATGAAGTTCTCGTTCTTCTTCATCGCCGAGTATGCCAACGTGGTCACCATCTCCGCGATGGTGACCACGCTGTTCTTCGGGGGGTGGGACATCCCGCTCACGACCTGGGACCAGCAGGGTGGCCTGCTCCAGAGCCTGGCCACCGGGGCGTTCTTCTTCGCCAAGCTGATGTTCTGGATCTTCTTCGTGATGTGGATCCGTTGGACGCTGCCCCGGTTCCGCTACGACCAGCTCATGGCCCTCGGATGGAAGGTCCTGACGCCGGCGGCCCTGGTCTACATCATGCTGGTCTGCGTGGTGCTGTATGGGATCGATGCTGCCGGGATCCAGGGCCCCCGCGCTACCCAGTGGGTGCTGACCGGGCTCAGCGTGGTGCTCGGCCTCGCCCTCTTTTTCGTTCTCGACCGCGGGCTGGTGCTCAGCGGTTCGGCCGTTCGCCGAGCCCGGGTGGCCGCCCTGCGCCACGCCCAACGTCTGGCTGCGAGCTCCTGATGGCCATCGGCGTCAAGGTTCTCGAGCGTCCCCAGCAGGAGGTGAGCTACGTGCGCGCCACTCTGCGCGGCATGGCGCTCACCTTCAAGCACATGTTCGAGAAGCGCGTCACCATGCAGTACCCCGAGGAGAAGAGCACCGACAGCGCCCACGGGATGGGGCAGTGGAGCCTTTCGCCCCGGTGGCGCGGCACTCACCGGATGCTCACCGACGAGCAGGGGCGGTCCAAGTGCGTCGCGTGCGGGCTCTGTCCCCAGATCTGCCCGGCCAACTGCATCAAGCTGGTGCCGGGCGAAGACGAGGAGGGCAACCGCTATCCCCTGATCTACGAGATCGACGAGTTCCGCTGCGTGTTCTGCGGCTACTGCCAGGAGGTCTGCCCGGAGGAGGCGATCCACGTGGGCGTCCACTACGAGAACTCGGAGTACAGCCGGGGGCGTTTCGTCTACGACCTCGAGCGGCTCTCCTCTCAGACTCATCCGGTCTCCTCCCTCTGGGATCCGACCGATCCACTGGGGGAGTAGATGACGGAAGTCGTCTTCTACATCTTCGGCGGCATCGCGGTGCTCTCCGCCGCCATGTGCGTATTGCAGAGGACTGCGGTGGGCGCGCTCATCTGGCTGGTCCAGGTCATGCTTTCCCTCGGCGTGGTCTTCGTCACCTTGCAGGGCCAGTTCATCGGGTTGATCCAGATCCTGGTGTACGCGGGCGCCATCATGGTGCTGTTCCTCTTCATTATCATGCTCCTCAACCTGGGGCGGGTGGGCACCGACATCCGGGGCCCCGCGGGCGTGGCGGCGATGCTGGTGCTGGCCGGGCTCATCGCGGCCGAGCTGGGTGGCCTCATGGCGTATTCGCCGGCGCGGATCGGACGCGAGGTGCGGGCCTCGGCCGGAGTGGTGGAGGCCGGCGCGGCGTTCGCCGGGGGACGCGCTGCCCAGGAGGCCACGGCCGCCCGCGGCGTGGTCGGCGGCGTCGCGCCCCCGTTGTTCGATACCTATCTGGTTCCCTTCGAGATCACCTCCCTGCTGCTCCTCGCCGCGATCGTTGGTACGGTCGTGCTCGCGAAACGGAAGGTCTGATGCTGCTCGGCCCGGCTCTCGGTCTTTCCGCCATCTTGTTCACCATCGGCGTCGCGGGCGTGCTGCTCCGCCGCAACGCCATCGTGCTGTTCATGTGCGTGGAGCTCATGCTCAACGCCGTGAACCTCGCGTTCGTGGCGCTGGCTCAGGTGTACGGGGTCGGCGCGTACCTGATCGCCTTCTTCGTCATGACCGTGGCCGCCGCGGAGGCGGCCGTCGGACTTGCGATCATCCTCGCGGTGTTCCGGCACAACCAGTCGATCGATCTGCAGAACATCAATCTCCTGCACGGCTGATGACCCTGCCTCTGCTCGCGGTCCAGGTCGTGGACGAGGCTCGGGCGGCCGGCCCGGGGCCGGCCGTGCGCCTGGCCTGGCTCGCCATCGCGCTCCCGCTGCTCGGGTTCATCGTGAACGGCTGGCTCGCCATGGTGCGGCCTCGGGCGCGGGTCCTGGTCTCGCTGATCGGCCCCGGCGTCCTCCTGGCGGCGTTCGTCGTGGCGGTCGCGATCTTCCTCGAGCTCCGCGCGAGTCCCCCGGAGGCGCCGTTCATCGTGAGCCTCTGGCCCTGGATCCATGTCGGCGAGCTGCGGATCGATCTGGCGCTCCAGATCGACCAGCTCGCGGCCGTCATGCTCCTGGTGGTAACCGGGGTGGGGAGTCTGATTCACCTCTACAGCGTCGGCTACATGGGCGAGGACCCGGGCTATGCCCGCTACTTCGCCTACCTGAACCTGTTCATCGTCTTCATGCTGGTGCTGGTGCTCGGGTCCAGTTTCCCGGTGCTGTTCATCGGCTGGGAAGGCGTCGGGCTCTGCTCCTATCTCCTGATCGGCTTCTGGTTCAACGATAAGGCCAACGCCGATGCCGGGAAGAAGGCGTTTCTGGCCAACCGGGTGGGGGATTTCGGGTTTCTGATCGCGATGTTCCTGCTCTGGCAGACGGTGGGCTCGCTGGACTTCGTGACGGTGTTCTCTCGCGCTCCCGGTGCTCTCACCACCGGCGCGGCCACCTGGATCACGCTGTTTCTGCTGCTCGGCTGCACCGGCAAGTCGGCCCAGATTCCGCTCTATGTCTGGCTGCCGGACGCCATGGCCGGCCCAACCCCCGTATCCGCCCTGATCCACGCCGCGACCATGGTGACCGCTGGCGTCTACCTGGTGGCGCGGACCAGCCTCCTGTTCGCGATGGCGCCGCTCAGCGGCGAGGTGACCGCCGGGATCGGCGCGCTCACGGCCCTGTTCGCCGCGACGATCGGACTGCGCCAGTACGACATCAAGCGGGTGCTCGCCTATTCCACCATCTCTCAGCTCGGCTACATGTTCCTCGGGGTCGGCGTCGGGGCCTACAGCGCCGGCCTCTTCCACCTGGTGACCCACGCGTTTTTCAAGGCGCTGCTCTTCCTCGGGTCGGGCAGCGTCATCCAAGCGATGCACCACGCCTATCACGCCACCCATTCCCAGGAAGACGCCCAGGACATGCGCAACATGGGTGGCCTCAAGCGATGGCTGCCGGTGACCTGTGGCCTCATGTGGATCGCCACGCTGGCGATCGCCGGCGTGCCGCCGTTCGCCGGGTTCTTCTCCAAGGATGAGATCCTGGCCGCGGCGTTCGCGCGGGGAGCGGAGCAACCGGTCTACTACCTGTTCTACGGACTCGGCCTCGTCGCCGCGTTCGTCACAGCGGTGTACATGGGCCGGCTGATGGCGATGACGTTCCATGGCGAGAGCCGAGTGGGCGAGGCGGAGCGGTCGCATCTGCGCGACGCGCCAGCCATCATGACCGGCCCGCTGCTGGTGCTGGGCCTTCTCACGATCGTGGGTGGCGCGATCAACCTGCCGGAGTTCGCCGGAGGGCACGAGGCGCTCGAGCACTGGCTCGAGCCGGTGACCCGCGCCGCGACGTCGCTGCATCCCATCGTCCGGCTGGCGGGAACCACGGAGAAGGGGCTGATCGGGGCCGCTGTTGCGATCGGTGTGCTGGGCCTCTGGGTCGGGTTCCGGGCCGCGCTGGGCCGCCCGATTCTCCCCGCGCGGGAAGCGCCGCCGGACACCGGATTGGCCCGGCTGGTCTACCGCAAGTACTACGTGGACGAGATCTATGGCGCCCTCATTGTGCGCCCCCTGGTCTGGCTGTCCGAGAAGGTGCTCTGGCGAGCGGTGGACCAGGCGCTGGTCGATGGCGTGCTGGTGAACGGCGGCGTGGTCGGGAGTCGCTGGTTGGGCCGCTTGGGCAGCCGACTTCAGAGCGGTCAGCTGGGACTCTACGTGCTGCTGTTCCTGGTGGGAGCGATCTGGGTCCTTCACACGATTCTCCGGTGACCGCATGACGGCCCTGCTCGCGTCGATCGGCTACGATCGGTGGATCCTCCAAGTACTCCTGGTCGTGCCGCTGATCGGCATGGCGATGGTCATCGTCTCGCCCAAGGAATGGGCCCGGGTGGTGGCGCTGGTGGTCGCGCTGTTCGAGTTCGTCGTGTCGCTCGGTATCTGGTGGGCGTTCGATCCGGCCAAGCCGGGGCTCCAATTCGTCACCCGGATCGAGTGGCTGCCTCAGTTCGGGGTCAGCTACTACGTGGGCCTGGACGGCCTCTCGGTGTTCATGGTGCTGCTGTCCACCGCGATGATGCCGCTTCTGGTCTGGGGCAGCTGGAACCAGATCGAGTTCAAGCAGCGGGGCTTCTATGCCCTGCTGCTCGCGCTCAAGACGGGGATGCTCGGCGTCTTCGTCGGGATGGACCTGTTTCTGTTCTATTGCTTCTGGGAGCTGCTGCTCATCCCGATGTATTTCATCGTCGGCATCTGGGGGAGCGGCAACCGGCTGTACGCGGCGGAGAAGTTCTTCATCTATACTTTCTCCGGCTCGCTGCTCATGCTGGTGGCGATCATCGCGAGCGTCTGGATCATCGGGAGCGAGACCGGCACCTACTCGTTTGCGTACGACCACATTCTCGCCCAGAAGGATCTGCTGACCCCGCAGGCGCCCTGGCTCTTCACGGCCTTTGCCCTCGCGTTCGCGGTGAAGGTCCCGGTCTTCCCGTTCCATACCTGGCTGCCGGACGCGCACGGCGAGGCCCCGACGGCCGGCAGCGTGGATCTGGCCGTGATCCTGCTCAAGATGGGAACCTACGGCTTTCTTCGCTTCGCGATTCCTTTCTTCCCGGCGTTCGCGCTGAGCCCGGCGGTCTCCGGGCTGGTAGTGATTCTGGCCGTGACCGGCATCGTCTACGGCGCCCTGGTATCGCTGGTGCAGCCTGACCTGAAGCGGGTCGTGGCGTACTCCTCGGTGAGCCACCTGGGATTCGTCATGCTCGGCATCTGGGCCGCGACCGTACAGAGTGTCCAGGGCGCGATCATGGTGATGATTGCGCACGGGATCTCCACCGGGGCGCTGTTCTTCCTGGTCGGCATGCTGTACGAGCGGCGCCACACCCGGATGATCGCCGACTTCGGCGGCGTGGCGCGGGCGGCGCCGCTGCTCGCGACTGCCTTCGCCGTCACCGCATTCGCTTCGATCGGCCTGCCGGGCCTGAACGGGTTCGTGGGTGAGTTCCTGGTGCTGCTGGGGAGCTTCGGGCGGTTCCCGGTAGCCACCCTGATCGCGACCACTGCCGTCATCTTCGCCGCGGCGTACCTGCTCTGGGCGGTGCAGCGGGTGTTCTTCAACCCGGTCTCGGATCCGGCCAACGCCGGCATCAGAGATCTCGACAGCCGTGAGCTGGCGGTGCTGGTGCCATTGGTGGCGGCGATGATCTGGATGGGCCTCTATCCCAACCCGTTGCTCCGTCGCACCGAGGCGGCGAGCCGGCACTATGTGGAGCTGGTCCGCCCACACCTCGAGCCCAGCCAGGCTCCGGTGGCCGCCGCCCCGATCGCCGAGTCCGGCCGATGAACGCGCTGGATCTTCGGACCCCGCTCGGTGTCTCGGTGGCGCTGCTGCCCGAGATCCTCCTGTCCACCTGGGCCATGATCGTGCTGCTGGTGGTGGCATGGCGGCACGAGCGGCCGGAAGACAGCTATCTCGCCGGCTGGCTGAGCTTCGTGGGCCTGCTGCTGGCGGGCGGCGGGCTGGCGATCCTGTGGCTGGGCGGGGCGGCGCCGGTCGGTGTTCCCCACATGATCGCGCTGGACGGATTCCGCTTCGGGGCCGACGCGGTCATCCTCCTGGTCGCCGCGGCGACGATTCTCCTGTCGCTGCGCTACGTCGATCGCCAGCGACTGCTCGCGCCGGAATATTACGTGCTGATCCTCCTGGCCACGGTCGGCATGCTCTTCCTGGCCGGGGCGGAAGACCTGATCGTGCTGTTCCTCGGCCTCGAGCTGATGTCCGTGGCCGTATACGTGCTGGCCGGATTCGACCGGTTCCGCCGGTCTTCGGCCGAAGCCGCGCTCAAGTACTTCCTCATCGGGGCGTTCGCCTCGGCCTTTCTATTGTACGGGATCGCGCTGGTCTACGGCGCCACCGGCGAGACCAACCTGGTCCGCATCGGCGAGCGGCTCGCCGCCGCTCCGCTGAGCCTGCTCGCGGCCCTGGGGCTCGGGCTCCTGCTCATCGGCTTCGGGTTCAAGGTGGCCGCCGTCCCGTTCCACATGTGGGCGCCCGACGTATACGACGGCGCGCCGACCCCGATCACCGGGTTCATGGCGACCGGGGTCAAGACCGCGGCATTCGCCGCGCTGGTGCGAGTCCTGCTCGAGGGCTTTCCCACCGCGTCGGCCCTCTGGCAGCCGATCATCGCCGCGCTCGCGATCGCCACCATCGTGCTGGGCAACACGGTGGCGCTGGCTCAGCGCTCGCTCAAGCGGATGCTCGCCTACAGCTCGATTGCCCACGCCGGTTACGTGCTGGTCGCGGTGTGGGCCGGGACCACGCTGGGCGCGGGGGCGGTGTCGTTCTACCTGCTCGCGTACTCGGTCACCACCCTCGCGAGCTTCGGAATCCTGGCGTCGATCGAGCACGTGGGGTCGCGCACGGTGCTGGTGGACGATCTGGAGGGCCTCTACTCCGTGCGCCCGGGGGCCGCCCTGGCACTGAGCATCTGCCTGCTCTCGCTGCTTGGCTTCCCCGGCACCTTCGGATTCATCGGAAAGTGGTACCTGATCGCCGCGGCCGTCTCGGAAGGCCAGTACATCCTCCCGGTGGTGCTCGCGCTGGGCAGCCTGGTGTCCGCCGGCTACTACCTGCCGGTGATCATGGTGATGACCATGAAGCCCACCCGCACCCCCGAGGACCATCGCCAGGTCTCGTTCTCCTGGGCCGCCCGCGCCGCGGTGGCGATCGCAGTGGCCATGATCCTCGTGTTCGGCATCTGGCCCACCGGCCCGCTGGCCACCGCACTCAAGAGCGCCGAGACGCTGGGGCGGGGGACCCCCGCGGTGCTGACGGGGCAGAAATGAACAAACGTCAAAAGCGTGAAAAGTGAAAAGTAAAAGCGGAGCCCCCTTTTGACTTTTCACTTTTCACTTTTCACGCTTTTATTCGCAGTTAGAGGTCCTATGAACGTCCCGAAGTCGATTTTCCGCCAATACGACGTCCGCGGCATCGTGGGTGCCGAGCTCACGCCCGAGCTGGCCCGCGCGCTCGGGCGGGCCTACGCGACCATCGGCTGGGAGCGGCTGGGAAGAGCGCCGGTACTGGCGGTCGGGCGCGACAACCGGCCGTCGGGCCCCGGGCTCGCCGACGCCGTGCGCCAAGGGATTGTCGAGAGCGGGGCGACGGCCGTGGATGTCGGACTGGTGCCGACGCCCGCGCTCTACTTCGCCGTGTCGGCGCTCGGAACCGACGGCGGACTCCAGGTCACCGGTTCCCACAATCCGCCCGAGTTCAACGGCTTCAAGATGGTGCTGGCGGGTGACGCGCTTCACGGCGACGAGATCCTCAAGCTGTGGGAGATCATCACCACGGAGCGGTGGCGGACCGGCGCCGGGAAGCAGATCGCTGACGGCACCGTGCTGGGGAAGTACCAGGACGGGATCGTCTCGCGGCACCGGCTGCGCCGTCGCGTGCGGGTCGTGGTGGACTGCGGGAATGGCACCGGCAGTGTCGTCGCGGTGGCGACGCTCCAGGCGCTCGGCGCCGAAGTGACGCCCCTCTTCTGCGAATCGGACGGCACCTTTCCCAACCACCACCCCGACCCAACCGTGCTGGAGAACCTGCGCGACCTCCAGGCCGCCGTGCGGCGCACCGGGGCTGAGCTCGGCATCGCGTTCGACGGGGACGCCGACCGGATCGGCGCCGTGGACGAGCACGGCGAGGTGGTGTTCGGCGATCAGCTGCTGGTCATCTTCGGACGCGACGCAGTACGGCGGTTCGGGCCCGGCACGCCGGTGATCTTCGACGTGAAGTGCTCGCAGGTACTGCCGGACGCGCTGGAAAAAGCGGGGGCCAAGCCGGTGATGTGGAAGACCGGCCACTCCCTCATCAAGGCAAAGATGAAGGAGATGCACGCGCCGCTCGCCGGCGAGATGAGCGGCCACATGTTCTTCGGGGGCGACTACCTGGGCTTCGACGACGCGCTCTTCGCCGCGGCTCGCTTGCTCGAGGTGGTCTCGGCGGGCCGCTCCGGGCTCGCCGCTCTGCTGGCCGATCTCCCCAAGACCTTTGCCACGCCGGAGATCCGGGTGGAGTGTCCCGAGCAGCTCAAGTTCGAGATCGCGGAGCGCGCGGTGGCGCACTTCTCGGCCAAGTATCCGGTGAACACGATCGACGGTGTCCGCATGACCTTCCCCAAGGGCTGGGGACTGATCCGCTCGTCCAATACCCAACCGGTGCTGGTGCTCCGCTTCGAAGCCACCGCCGCCGACGCGCTCGCGGCCTATCAAGGCGAAGTGATGGGGTGGTTGGCGGAGCAGGGGGTGAAGACGTGAAAAGCGTGAAAAGTGAAAAGTGAAAAGTGAAAAGGCGCGTCCGGTAAACGAGCGAGCCGCCGACTCGAGAAAGCGGAGGCCGCCCTCTCGCGGAAACCCCTTTTCACTTTTCACTTTTCACTTTTCACGCTTTTAGCCCGGTATGCCCCACCGCGCCCGCCAGATCATCGCCCTGCTGCTGGTCCTCGGCGTGCTCCTCTTCGCCGGGCGCTGGATGGCGGGGCTGTTTGCCGATCGCTGGTGGGCCGAAGGCATCTCCCCCGCCGCCGTCGAATTCGTCACCTCCTGGCGTCTGCTCGGGCTGATCCTCGAGCTCGGCGGCATTCTGGCCAGCGCCGGCTGGTTCATTGGCCATCTCCTCGTGGTCTATCGCGCGATCGGGTCGGTGCAGATCTCCCGCCACGTCGCCAATCTGGAGATCCGCGAAGCGCTCACCCCCGAGGTGCTGCTGGGCACTGCCATCGGGATGGGTCTCGTGCTCGGTATCCTGGCCGGGGCCGGCGCCTCCGCGTGGGCGCCTGCCGTGGCGCTTGCGTGGCGCGGAGTCACCTTCGACATGCGCGAGCCGGTCCTGGGGCATGACCTGGGTCTCTACGTCGCTCAGCTCCCGCTCTGGCGGCTGCTCCACGGCTACGCGCTGCTGCTCTGCGGTCTGGGCCTGATCGTCTGCATCGCACTCTACAGCCTGGTGGGCGCCCTCCGGTGGGTCGGCGGCCGGCCGGCCATCAATGACCACGCCCGG
Organism: Gemmatimonadales bacterium; assembly: GCA_035644115.1. Lineage (GTDB taxonomy): Bacteria > Gemmatimonadota > Gemmatimonadetes > Gemmatimonadales > GWC2-71-9 > DASQPE01. The sequence goes on along the minus strand of DASQPE010000157.1, from coordinate 5,923 downwards.
GCCCATCTCGGCTGGCTGCTCGTCGGCCTCGCCCTCACGCTCGCCTGGGGCTACCTGCTCGAGCCTTACGAGCTGGTCGCGGGACTCGGTGCCGTGGCAGACCGCCCCGCCGTCGATCTGGTCTCCGTAGTGTCGCCCGCCCTCACCGGCACCGCGCTCATGGTGGCGGTCATGTCGGCCATCTGGGCGGTGCGCGCGCGGCATGCCCTCGTCGCCGCGAGCTGGCTGGTGCTCACCATCACGTCGATCGGGGGGCACTACGTGCTGCCCGCGTTCAATCGGGAGCGCGGGGTTCCGGCGGTCGAGCCCGAGCTCACCCGCCAGCTCGAGCGGATCGCGTTCGGGATGCGCGGGCTGCACGACTCGGCCGGCAGCCGGCTTCTGCGCGACGCGTCGCCGCCCCGGGTTGCGCCGCTCTGGGGCGAGCGCGCCCTGGATCGCCTGAGCGGCGACCCGAATGGTGATTCCGTCGTTGCCGAACCCGGCCTCCTCGGGGTCGAAGGGCGGCGGCTCCCGGTCTGGCTGGTGGATCGAGGAGGCCTGGCGGACCGACCGGGCCTCCTCGCCGTGGCTGCGGATCGGGTCGCGCCCGGAGGCGATCCGCTGTACTACCGGATCGGCGATACGCTGGCCTATCCCACACCGTTCACTCTCGTGCAGCTCGACTCGACGGCCGTGCAGCCCGGTGGACCGCCCTACGACGTCGCGCAGAGCGGGCCCGGCATTTCGCTCGAGGCCTGGTCGAAGCGAATGGTGCTCGCCTGGGCGCTCCAGGCAGGTCAGCTCCTGAGCGCGCTTCCACAGGGCGCCCGGCTCGCCTGGCGTCTCGCGCCCCAGGAGCGCTTCGAGGCGCTGCTACCCTTCGCGGAATGGGGTGAGCCGGTGCCGGTGGTGGTGGACAACGAGCTCGTCTGGGTCTCCGACGGCTACATCACCTCCGAGACCTTTCCGCTGGTGGATCGGCTTCCCTGGCGGCGGCGGGCAGTGAACCTGGTCCAGGCCGGTTTCCTGGGCGTGGCGTGGGCCCGGACCGGGCGGACCGCGATCTACCTTCGGGCGGAGCCGGCCGCTGGCGCGCTCGCGCAGGCGTGGGCATCCGTGGCGGGCGCGATGGTGCGACCCATGAGCGACCTGGCGCCCGCCATCGCGGCGGGGTTGCCTTATCCCCTCGAGCTCTTCGAAGTCCAGTCCCGCGCGCTCGAGCGGACTCAATGGGATGCTGGGACGTTGAGCGGGCGGACGGAGAACGGTCCCGGCGACCCCGCGCCGCCGGTCCGTGGCTGGCGGGCCGACACGGGGGGAACTCGGGTGGTTGCGTTGTACGAGCGCCCGTCCGCCGGGCGGGTGAGCGCGGCGCTTGCGGGAGGCACCCGCGCCGGGATGCCCGTGCTCGATCTCGTGCGGTTCGATTCGACCAAGGCGCTGCCGGCACCCCGCACGCTGGATGCGACTTGGCGTCGCTTTCCTTCGTTCATGAGCCTGGCGGACTCGGTTCGATCGAGCGGCGCGGCCCGCGGCGACAGTCTTCTGCGGGGCCCGCTTACCGTATGGCTCGATCCGGTCGCCGGACTGGGCGTCTACTGCACCTGGTACGCCCCGCGGGGGACCGGGCTCGCGCTGGTCTGGGTGAGCATCGCCCAGAGCGGCCGCGCCGTGGGGGGCGCCGGACGCACCCTGGCCGAAGCCTGGGACAATCTCCGGGGCGCGACCGCGCCGCTCCCGCCCACTGTGCCGACCGCGTCGCTCGAGGAAGCCCGCAAGTGGCTGCGGATCGCCGACTCCGCGCTCCGCGCCGGCGACTGGGCCGGCTTCGGGCGCGCCTTCGACGCGCTCAAGCAGGTCATCGGACCGGAGCGCGACAGCCTGCCGCATTGAGCTTGCTCGGCCTTCGGCGCCGGGCTAGGTTCCTCGCGCCTTGGCCCGGGGGATCTGGGGGGACATGCGCATCGCGGTATTGGCGCTGGGAGGAAACGCGCTCGCCCGCTCGGGTGAGCGCGCCACGATCACCAACCAGTTCCGCCACGCGCGGGAGAGTGTCGCCCCGATCGTCCAGCTCGCGAAGGAGGGCTGGGGGATTGCGATCGTGCATGGGAACGGGCCCCAGGTGGGGGACGAGCTCGTGCGCAACGAAGTCGCCCGCAAGCTGGTCGAGCCGTTGCCGTTGGGCGTCCTGGTGGCGAACACGGCCGGCTGGATCGGGTACATGCTCCAACAATCGCTGCTGAACGCCTTGCGCTTCGGACAGGTTCACCGGGACGTGATCACCCTGATCACCCAGACCGAGGTGGACCCGCATGATCCTGCCCTCAACCATCCAACCAAGCCCATCGGCCACGCGCTACCCGACGATCTCGCGCTCGAGCTACGAGAGGCAGGCATCGCGATCGGTCGCGACGGCACCGGCAACTGGCGTCGCCTCGCGGCGAGCCCGGCGCCGATCGGCATCGTCGAGCTCGGGCTGATCCGTCGCTTGCTGGACGTGGGAGTCATCGTCGTCGCGGCCGGCGGGGGCGGCTCACCGGTGTACGACCACCCGCTCCTCGGCTACGAGGGCGTCGAAGCCGTGGTGGACAAGGACCGGGTCGCGGCGATCCTGGCCCGTCAGCTCGAGGCCGAGGTGCTGATGATCCTCACCGACGTGGACGCCGTGTATGCCGACTGGGGGACGCCGACGGCGCGCCCGGTATCCCGTCTCACGCTGGGCGAGATCGACCGGATGATCGCGACCGGCGGCGTCAACGAAGGCGGCATGAAACCCAAGGTGGAAGCGGCGGCCGATTTCGTGCGAGGCGGCGGCGACCGCGCCATCATCGCGCGACTCAATGACGGCCCCGCGGCCCTGCGCGGCGAGGCCGGGACTACCATCGTGAGGTCATAGGTGAACATCCACGAGTATCAGGCCCGGGCGCTGCTCAAGGCGCAGGGCATCTCCGTGCTCGACGGCGACGTTGCGTCCACTCCCACCGAGGCCGAGGCGATCGCCCGCCGCTTGGGCGGCCCCGTGGTGATCAAGGCCCAGGTGCACGCGGGCGGGCGCGGTAAGGCGGGTGGCGTCCGGTTAGCCAAGAACCCCTCCGAAGCGCTCGACCACGCGGCGGAGATCCTGGGCATGCAGATCAAGGGGCTCACGGTCCAGAAGGTGCTCGTCGTGCCGGCTGCGGAGATCGCGTCGGAGAGCTACGTCGGGTTGATCATGGATCGGGAGACCCAGCGCCCGGTCTTCATGGTGAGCTCGGCCGGCGGGATCGACATCGAAGACGTTGCCGCGAAGAACCCGGAAAAGATCATGCGGCTGCCGGTCGATCCGACCTACGGCCTGTTTCCCCACCAGGCACTCGCGCTGGCCTTCTCGCTCTATCAGGATTTCGCGCAGGTCAAGGCGGCGGCGAAGATCATGGAGCAGCTGTACGCCGGGTTCGTGGCCAACGGCGCGTCGCTGGCCGAGATCAATCCGCTGGTGACCACGCCGGACGGGCGGGTGCTCGCCCTGGACGCCAAGGTCGTGATCGACGACAACGAGCTGTTCTGGCGGCCCGATCTCGGCCTGCTCCGCGACGACACCGCCGAGGAGCCGAGCGAAGCCGCGGCCCGGCGGGCGAACCTGTCGTTCATCAAGCTGGACGGCGATGTCGGCTGCGTGGTGAACGGTGCGGGCCTCGCCATGGCCACGATGGACCTGGTCAAGTATTACGGCGGCGCGCCGGCCAATTTCCTCGATATCGGCGGCAGCTCGAGCCCGGAGAAGGTGATCAACGCGCTCAAGATCATCACCGCCGACCCTCACGTGAAAGCGATCCTCTTCAACATCTTCGGCGGCATCACCCGGACCGACGACGTGGCGAACGGCATCGTCGCCGCCACCCGGCAGTTCAAGGTCAGCGTGCCGATCGTGATTCGCCTTACCGGCACCAACGAGGCTGAGGCGATTCGCATTCTGAACGCCGTGGGGATGACCGCGCTCAGCGACATGGACGAGGCGGTCGAGCGCGTGGTGAAGCTGGCGCGGGAGGCCGCGTGAGCATCTTCGTCAACGGCAACACGCGGCTCCTGGTGCAGGGCATCACCGGCCGTGAAGGATCGTTTCACGCACGCCAGATGCTCGAATACGGCACCAACGTCGTCGCCGGGGTAACTCCGGGAAAGGGCGGGCAGCAGTTCGAGGGCAAGGTGCCCGTGTTCAACACGGTCGCGCAGGCGGTGCAGACCACCGAGGCGAACACGACTGTGATCTACGTTCCGCCCATGGCGGCGGCTGCCGCGATCGTCGAGGCAGCCGATGCCGGTATCCCGCTGATCGTCTGCATCACCGAGGGGATCCCGGTGATGCACATGAGCCGCACCATGCCCTTTGTGCGGAGCCGGGGCGTGCGTCTCATCGGTCCTAACTGTCCCGGACTGATCACGCCGGGCGCCAAGGGCAAGGTGGGCATCATTCCCGGCAACATCTGCAGCGCCGGGCGGGTCGGGCTGGTGTCGCGGAGCGGTACTCTCACCTACGAAGTAGTGAACCATCTCACCCGCGCAGGTATCGGCCAGAGCACCTGCGTCGGGATCGGCGGCGATCCCATCATCGGCACCAACTTCATCGATTGCCTCCGCGCCTTTCAGGAGGACCCCGGCACGGACGCGATTGTCCTGATCGGTGAGATCGGTGGCACCGACGAGCAGAACGCCGCCCAGTTCGTGAAGACCAGGGTCACCAAGCCGGTCGTCGGGTTCATCGCGGGCCAGACCGCACCCAAGGGCCGGCGGATGGGCCACGCCGGGGCCATCATCTCGGGCTCCTCCGGAACGGCGGAAGAAAAGCTGGCCGCCTTCGAGGCGGCTGGTATCGGGGTCATGCGCCGGCCGGCGGACGTGGTGGACCTGGTGCGGAAGCGATTGTGAGACTCGCGGACCTTCTCAGCCCCGGCCGTGTCGTCGTGCCGCTGGCGGCCGATACCTGGGCCGAGGGGATCCGTCTCCTGCTCGATGCCTGCCTGGCGGACGGTCGGGTCCGCGATCGGGCCAAGCTCGAAGCCGCTGTGGAGCACGCCTGGCCGGAGGACACGCTGAGCCTGGGGCCGCACGCGGTGTTGCCGCATTTCCGGACCGATGCGGTAGATGGCGTGGTGACGGCGCTCGGCGTCGCCCCCCGTCCGATGACGGGCCACGGCAGCGAGGCAGACGCCGCGGCGGGTGCGCGGATCATGCTGCTGGTGCTGGCGCCGCCGCGGGAGGCCGCCGGATATCTCCAGGCGGTCGCAGCGTTCGCGCGGGCGCTCGCTCAACCGGACGTCGTGGCTGGCCTCCATGCGGCGACCAGCGCCGCCGACGTGCTCGCGGTGCGGGGGTTGCACGACGTGCGGCTGGAGGAAGAGCTGCTCGTGGGCGACGTCATGACGACCACCACGCTGGTCCTGGCTCCCGAGATGCCGCTGGAAGAAGCCGCCCGCCTCCTGGCTCGGCGCGGCCTCGACGCCGCGCCGGTGGTGGGACCGGGCCACGAGGTAATCGGGCTCCTCTCGAGCCGGGACCTGCTCCGCCACATCCTGCCCGCGTACGTGCAGCGGGTCCAGACCGGCGAACACCCGGTGGTGCGCCGGAGGTCCGGCGGCGCGCCTGCCGGCCCCATCCTGGTGCGCGAGGCGATGGCGCGCAACGTTCTCTGCGTGTCGGAAGACCAGTCGCTCTCCGACGTGGCCACCCTGCTCGCCAACAAGGACGTGCCCTGTCTGCCGGTGGTGCGCGAAGGAGTGCTGCGGGGGGTGCTGACGCGGGCGGAGATCGTACGGAAACTTATTGGGCAGTGAGAGGTAGTGCGGTGACAGGTGAGAGGTAAGAGGTAAAAGGGCCCTCGACGCGGAGGCCCGTCCGCTGTTTCCTCTTACCTCTCACCTCTTACTTCTTACCTCTTACCTCACGGAGGCTCCTTGGACCAGCT
>DASQPE010000156.1:0-11412 GCA_035644115.1 Gemmatimonadales bacterium | reverse complement strand
GCGGGCGAGGGCAGGATCCGAGAGGGCGACCACGCGCCCTTCCCGCACGGCGCGCACTGCCCGCCACTCGGGGCGGCCGAGCAGAGCCGAGGGAGTACCGCCGGCCAGGAGGATCAGGTCCGGATCGCGGGCAGCGATCGCTTCCAGGCTGACCGGGGCGGACGCGCGGGCCACGTCGCCGAAGACGTTGCGCCCGCCGGCGAGCTCCACCACCTCGTGGAGATAGCTCCCGGCTCCCAGTACGAGCGGCGGCGTGGTCCACGCGAGAATGGCCACCCGGGGACCAACGGCCCCGACGGCCGCAGCTTGCCGTGCCCGGACCAGGGCGGACTCGATGGCCCGGGCCAGCGAGTCGGCGGCCCTGGTGTGGCCGCTGGCGGCGCCGAGCAAGCGGGCCGCCCCCGCTAGATCCTCGATGCGGTCGGTTCGCAACGCGAGAACGGGAATGCCCAGCTCGCCCAGCCGGCGGGTTGCGCCATCGTTGAGTCCGGTCGGATAGATCACGACCAGATCGGGATGTCTCGCCAGGACGGCTTCGATGTTGGGCGGAAAGCCGTCGCCGACGCTGGGGCGACGGGTCGCTTCGGGGGGCCAGTCACACCAGCGGGTGCGCGCCACCACCTGCGGACCGGCCCCGATCGCGAAGAGGAGCTCGGTCGTGCTGGGATTCAGGGAGACGATGCGGCGAGCCGGGCGCGGCGGGCGCACGCCAAGCTGGGTCGCGCCCGCCGGACCGCCGGGGCGCAACGCTGCGAGGCCGAGGAGGAGCGGGAGCGCCAGGCGGAGGCCGCTCAATCAAACCGCCCATCCTCGGGGCGCTGAGAATGGGCGGACACTGGCCGAAATGACGGGGCCTGAGTCGCCACCGCTCCCTCCCCCGAGGGGTTGCGTAGTGGCACGAGAGCAGAGGTCTCCTGGCTTCGGGCCCTCACTCGCCTTCCCGGTTGCCCAGTGGCGTCGTGAGCGAGGATTGTGCGCCCGTTACAGTGGCGGGGCCGCGCCGGATTCGCACCGGCTTCCGAGCATCTGCGCTCGTGAGTGATGAATCGGTTGTACGACCGGGACATGATAGGAGACCTGGCGGGCGAGGGCAAGTGGGGGGCTTAAGTTTCCCATCATGCCCCTGGTCGCCACCCCCGCCATCATCCTTACCACGCTTCGCTACAGCGAGACTTCCAAAATCGTGCGCCTCGCGACTCGGGACATCGGCGTGCAGAGCGCGATCGCCAAAGGGGCGCTCCGGCCCAGGAGCCGCTTCGGCGCCGCCCTCCAGGTGTTGAGCAATGGGCAGGCCCAGCTCTACATGAAAGACACCCGCGAGCTGCACACCCTGGCGGCGTTCGACGTGGCTCACGTGCCGCTGGGACTCGCAGCCGACCTCGACCGCTACGCGGTCGCCACCGCATTGGCCGAAGTCATGCTGCGGTTTGCGCCGGCGGACCCCCATCCCGACAGCTTCACCGTGTTGCACGAGACCCTGGCCACGCTCGAAGGCGTCCCCTCGGCCGAGCTTCCCGCCACTGGCCTGCGCTCTATGTGGCGGCTGGTCAGCGCTCTCGGCTTCGCCCCCTCGTTGGACGCGTGCGCGCTGTGCGGGACGTTCACTCCGCCTGCGGGCGACGTCGCTTTCAGCACCGCCGAGGGGGGGATCCTGTGCGGTGGCTGCGCCGGTCCCCACGCCGCCACCCGGCTGCCTGAGCGCGCCCGGTGGGACCTCTCCGCGCTGCTCGACCTCACCTGTCCGTTGCCGTCGCTGGACCCCCCGCACTTCGCGGCTCACCAGCGTCTGCTCGCCCGCTACGTTCGCTACCATCTCGGCGAGGGCATCGAGCTGCCCGCGCTCGAGTTCTGGACCCGCCGCCCCTGGCTGACCGCGTGATCGTCGGCACCGCGGGTCACATCGACCACGGCAAGTCAGCGCTCGTCACCGCCCTCACGGGACATCCGGTCGACCGGCTGGTTGAAGAGCGCCGCCGGGGCATCACGATCGACCTCAACTTCGCGCCGCTCGACCTGGGAGAGGGGATCTTCGGCGGAGTGGTCGACGTGCCCGGACACGAAGATTTCGTGCGCACCATGGTGGCCGGTGCCTCAGGCTTCGATCTGGCCCTGCTGGTCGTTGCGGCCGACGAGGGCGTCATGCCCCAGACCGAGGAGCACCTTGCCATCCTCGAGCAGCTCGCGATTCCGTTGGGTGTGCCGGTGGTTACCAAGGCCGATCTGGTCGAGCCCGATTGGCTGGAGCTGGTGGTCGCGGAGCTGGCGGAACGGCTGCGCCGCTCGCCGGTCCAGTTCGATCCGCCGGTCGTGGTCTCGGCCGTGACCGGGCAAGGCCTCGATGATCTGCGGGCTCGACTGCGCGCCCACGCGGCGCGACTGGCGCCCCGCTCGCGAGTGGATGCGTTTCGGCTTCCGGTCGATCGCGCCTTCTCCGTCGCCGGCGTCGGCACCGTGGTCACGGGTACCGCGTGGTCGGGCTCGATCGCGGTCGGCGATCCGGTGCGACTCCTGCCGGGAGACCTCGAGGGCCGGGTTCGATCGATCGAGACCCACGGCCGGGCAGTCGAGCGGGCCGAACCCGGGTCCCGCACCGCCCTCGGCATCGCCGGAATCGAGCGGGCCCAGGTGCGCCGCGGCCATGTAGTCGTTGCACCCGACGTTCCCTGGTCCGCCACGGGGGCGCTCGACGTCGAGATCGCGCTGCTGCCGACCGCGCCTCGGCCCCTGGTCGGGCGGACCCGCGCGCGCCTTCACCTCGGCACCGCTGAGGTCATGGTCCGGGTGCAACCGCGTGCGCCGATCCCGCCCGGCGGGCGCGGGCTCGCGCGGCTCCGGCTCGAGACCCCGGTCGTGGCCCGGGGGGGTGATCGCTTCGTGCTGCGCAGCTGGAGTCCGATGACCACGATCGGCGGCGGCCGGATCCTGGATCCGCTGCCGCCGGCCCGTAGAGCCACCTGGCCCGACGACCTCGCCGCACCCGAGCCGGCCCGCCGGCTGCGGGCCCTGGTGGAGCGGCGGCCATTCGGAATCGACGCGGCCGCGGCTCCTATCCTCTCCGGAGCTGCGGTCGGCGCCGGTCTCGATCAGCCGCTACCCGATGGCGCGGTCTGCACAGTGGGCACCCGACTCGTCGCGGTCGCGATTCTGGAGCGCGCGACCGATGCCGCGGTGCGTCTGGTGGACGAGTTCCACCGTCGGCACGCGGCGGAGCGGGGGATGCCCCTCGAAACCCTGCGGCGGGCGCTTCGAGTCCCCGAGTGGGTCGCGGAAGCCGCGATCGAACGAGCCGTGCGGTCCCGAGCCCTCACCCTGGACGGCGGAATTGCTCGGCTGGCGGGCTTTACGCCCAGGGTCGAAGGCGGTGAGCCGGAGGTTCAGCGCCTCATCCAGATCCTCCAGACCGCCGGGCTCATGCCGCCGAGCGTGGCCGAGCTGGAGCGGGAAACGGGGCGCCGCGATGTCGCCGCGACCTTGCGACTGGCGGCTGGTCGTGGGCTGGTCGAAGCGGTCGAGCGCGATCGATATTACGCTATCGAAGCGCTCCACCGGTTTGCCGAAACCGTGCGGGAAATCGGGCGCGCGGGCGAGATCCAGCCGGCCGCGGTCCGCGAGCGCCTGGGTATCAGCCGCAAGTACCTGATCCCGCTGCTCGAGTGGGCCGATGCCAGGGGCATCACCGTGCGCGCTGGCGAGACGCGACGGCTTGGTCGCGCCGCACATTAGCGCTGCAAGGGCCCCGTGTTCATGTCGTTTTCCTTGACACGGTACTTCGCGCGTGGGCATATTCCGCGACCCTCACCCCACGAAGAACCCGGTTTCGTCCCCATTAGCCCGGAGGTGCTGCCACCGGTCAACCCTTGGTTCGACAGGAGTCTCCATGGTCCGCTTCAGGTGGGCGGGGTGGTGGCTCGGTCTGATGGTGGGTGCAGGCTCGCCAGTGGCTGCTCAGGTGTTAGCTCCTGCGCCGAAGGTCGAGCTGGAGGACTTCTACCCCAATCCGTTGGGCGCGGCGACGACGATGCCGTTCAAGATCAGTCCGGAGATGTGCGTTCGAGGTCATCAACCCGTCGTCAGCCTGCGTATCTTCAATTCTTTGGTGCAAGTGGTCGCGATCCCGGTGCTCGTGTCCGGCGGCGGACAGCCGATCGATTTCGTCCGACTAACCTGTGGAGAGCATCAGGCGTACTGGGACGGGAAGTACCGCGACGGAAAACGCGAAGCAGGTGCGGGCGTCTACTACTACCAGTTGACCGTAGACGGTGAGCGGTACACCCGGAAGATGGTGGTCCTGCGACGCATCTCGCCGCAACACTAAAAAGCAGTAAGAAGTGAGAAGTGAGAGGTAAGAGGGGGGCCCCGGTGCAGGGGTACCCCCTCTTACTTCTTACCTCTCACCTCTTACTTACTTCCTGCCATTCTGGCAGCACTTCCGGGTATCCCCCTTGCCAATCGCCGCGCCGGATCTAATGCTAGAAATCTTTCCCCGGCATCACCGTCGCCGGGCGGCAACGTGAGGAACCGATGATCCGACCCGAACGCCTGACCATCAAAGCCCAGGAAGTCTTCCGCGACGCGGGCGACGACGCCCGCCGCCGGGGCAATCCCGTCATCAACGACGCCCACCTGTTCGCCGCGCTGCTGGCGCAGGACGAGGGCGTGGTGCAGCCGCTGCTCCAAAAGGCGGGGCTCAACGTGGCCCAGCTTCGCGAGGCGACCGAGCGGGAGGTCGCCCGGTTCCCGACCCAGTCCGGCGGGGCCGAGCCGACGTTCAGCCGGGAGCTGAACCGGGTCTTCAACCGGGCCGAGCAGGAGGCCAAGAGTCTCGGCGACGCCTACGTGTCTACCGAGCACCTGTTGCTGGCGTTGCTCGAAGAGAAGGGGACCACCGCCCGCGCACTGCTCAGCGCGCAGAACATCTCGGCCGACGATTTGCGCACTGCCCTCGAGGCGGTGCGCGGATCGCACCGCGTCACCGATCAGGCGCCCGAGACCCAATACCAGGCGCTTGAGCGCTACACCCGCAACCTCACTGACCAGGCCCGCAAGGGAAAGTTGGATCCGGTGATCGGACGGGACGAGGAGATCCGCCGGGTCATGCAGGTGCTGTCCCGCCGGACCAAGAACAATCCCGTGCTGATCGGAGAGCCGGGCGTCGGCAAGACCGCCATCGTCGAGGGCCTGGCGCAGCGCATCGTGAACGGTGACGTGCCCGACTCGCTCCGCAACAAGGAGCTGGTCGCGTTGGACATCGGCCAGCTGCTGGCCGGCGCCAAGTACCGCGGCGAGTTCGAGGAGCGGCTCAAGGCCGTGGTGAAAGAGCTGACCTCGAGCGAAGGACGCTTCATCACCTTCATCGACGAGCTGCACACCATCGTCGGCGCCGGAGCGGCCGAAGGCGCGGTCGATGCGAGCAACATGCTCAAGCCGCCGCTGGCCCGGGGCGAGCTGCACGTCGTGGGCGCGACCACGCTCGACGAGTACCGCAAGCACGTCGAGAAAGATCCGGCTCTCGAGCGGCGCTTCCAGCCGGTGCTGGTGGGTGAGCCCAGCGTGACCGACACCATCGCCATCCTGCGCGGGCTCAAGGAAAAGTACGAGGTGCACCATGGCGTGCGGATCACCGACAACGCGCTGGTGGCCGCCGCGACCCTGTCCGACCGCTATATCGGCGACCGCTTCCTGCCCGACAAGGCGATCGATCTGGTCGACGAAGCAGCCAGCCGGCTCCGCATCGAGATCGACAGCCTGCCCCAGGAGATCGACGAGGTCGAGCGGCGCATTCTGCAGCTCGAGATCGAGCGGCAGGCGCTGCTCAAGGAAAAGGACCGGGCCGCCGTCGAGCGTCGCGAGGCGCTGGAGCTGCAGATCGCCGAGCTCAAGGAGGCGAGCGCGGGGATGAAAGCGCAGTGGCAGTCGGAAAAGGCGGCCATCCAGGAGATTCAGACCCGGAAGGTCGAGGTAGAGCAGCTGCGGAACGAGGCCGATCAGGCGACCCGGAAGGGCGATCTCCAGCGGGCCGCCGAGCTCCGCTATGGCCGTATCCCCGAGCTCGAGCGCGAGCTCGAGGCCCGCGAGAAGCGGCTCCAGGAGGTCCAGGCCAAGGCCAAATATCTGAAGGAAGAGGTGGACGCGGAGGACATCGCCGAGATCGTGGCCAAGTGGACCGGGATCCCGGTGACCAAGATGCTCGAGTCCGAGCGCGAGCGCCTCACCAAGCTCGAGGCCGAGCTCGCGCAGCGGGTGGTGGGACAGGAACCCGCCGTGTCCGCGGTCGCCAACGCCGTGCGGCGGAGCCGCGCCGGCCTGCAGGACCCCAATCGGCCCACCGGCTCGTTCATCTTTCTCGGGCCCACCGGAGTGGGGAAAACCGAGACCGCGCGGGCGCTGGCCGAGTTTCTCTTCGACGATGAGCGGGCCATGGTGCGGCTCGACATGTCGGAGTACATGGAGAAACACTCCGTCGCGCGAATGATCGGCGCTCCTCCCGGCTACGTGGGCTACGAGGAAGGAGGCCAGCTGACCGAGGCGGTGCGGCGGCGTCCCTACAGCGTCGTGCTGTTCGACGAGATCGAGAAGGCCCACCCGGACGTGTTCAACGTGCTGCTCCAGATTCTCGACGACGGCCGGCTCACCGACAGCCAGGGGCGGGTGGTGGACTTTCGCAATACGGTCATCATCATGACCTCCAACATCGGGAGCCAACTGATCGTGGATGCGGGCGCTCAGCCGAGCGAGGCCGCCTGGGACCGGCTCGAGCAGCGGGTGCGCGACGAGCTCCGGAACTACTTCCGGCCCGAGTTTCTGAATCGGGTGGACGACGTGATCGTCTTCCATCAGCTGAGCCGGGAGCACATCCTGCGAATCGTCGAGCTCCAGTTGCGCCACCTCGAGCGGCTGCTCGCCGACCGCCACCTCGGGCTCGAGGTCTCGGCGGAGGCCCGGCAACTCCTCGCCGAGCAGGGGTACGATCCGGTCTTCGGGGCCCGGCCCCTCAAGCGGGCCATTCAGCGGCTGCTGCAGAATCCTATTGCGCTCGAGCTGTTGGAGGGACGCTACGGTGCGGGTGACGTCATTCGGGTGGAGCGGCAAGGTGATGGATTGCGGTTTTCCCGCCGTTCCGGCGTGGCGGAGCTGGTGAGTGCGTAGGGGCCAGCCTTCGCCGGGCGACCTCGCCGGCATCGAAGGCGCCCTGCGGCTCGCCCTCGCCGCCTCGGTGCGAGATGAGGTGCCGGTGGGCGCGATCATCGTCCGCGAGGGCGAGATCCTGGCGGAGGCCCACAACGAGATGGTGCACCGGGGCGACCCCACCGCCCACGCGGAGCTGCTCGCCATCCAGCGAGCGCTCGCCAAGGTGCGCACCGACCGCCTCAGCGATGCGAGCTTGTTTGTGACGCTTGAGCCGTGCGCCCAGTGTGCCGGCGCCATGGTGCTCGCGAAGATCAGTCGGGTCGTGTTCGGAGCCTACGACCAGCGGGCCGGAATGGCCGGGTCGATCTTCGATCTCCTGCGGCATCCCGCCTTGAACCACGGGGTGGAGGTGGTGGGCGGTGTGATGGCGGAGGAGTGCGGGGCGGTGCTGAAGCGGTTCTTCATGGCCCGGCGATAAACGACGCGCCGGTGTGACCCCCGAGGCGCCGGCCCTGCGCGTGGGGGTCATCGGCTGCGGGCGCGTCTTCGAGCGCTTCCACCTTCCGGCACTCGCGCGCGAGCCGGGCGTTCGGCTGATCGCGGTTTCCGACGCCGATCCCGCGCGGCTCGCGTGGGCTCGCACCCGGCTGCCCGAATGCCTCGCCGTTGCGTCCGCCGGTGAGCTGCTCGCCGCCCGCCCAGATGCAGTGCTCCTGCTTACCCCGCCACCCACGCACGCCCCGCTCGCGCGCGAGGCGCTCGCCGGCGGCATCGCCGTGCTGGTCGAGAAGCCGATGGCGCTGAGCGTTGACGAGGCCGCGGCAATGGTCGGCGCCGCGCGGACGGCGCCCGCCCGGCTTCAGGTCGGATTCACCCGCCGGTTTCGCGAACCGTATCGGCTGCTGCGCGAGGCGCTCGGGTCATCCAGCGCGCCCGCCTGGGTCAGCTTCGAGCTGGCCTTCCCGACCGCCCCGTGGGGCGCACACGACGGGTTCCTCGGCGACGACAGCCGAGGCGGAGGCGTGCTCGACGACGTATTCTCCCACCAGGCCGACCTGCTTCGCTGTGTGCTCGGTCGCGAGTTGCGGCGGGTACGAGTCGCCGCGCACCATGCCGGAAGAGCGGAGGTCGAGGTGGAGCTCGATGACGGGTTGGTCGCCCGCTGCGTGGCGGCGCACGGGTCCTACACCGAGCTGTTGCAGGTAGGCGTTGCGGACGGCACTGCGCTCACGGCGAGCGGCAGTGCCTTCCGGCGCCGCCGGTCCGGGGGCGGACGCTTCGCTGCGCGGCTCGCCGACCGCGTGGCGCTCGCCCGCGACAAGCTGTTCGGCCGGACCGGAGCGACCGCCGAGAGCTTTGCGCAGCAGCTCCGCGATTTCGTGGGTGCGGTTCGCGGCGCTCCGGCGACCGGAGCGACCGGCGACGACGGCTACGCGGCGGTAGCTGCCGTGGCCGCGTGCCGCCGGAGCGTGAAGACCGGAACTTGGGAGCGGGTTGCCTAGCCGCCGACGAGCGATGGCAGAACCTTGCCCGCGAGCGGTACGCCGGCGCGAGCACCGAGCCTCGCGAGCACGGTCGGAGCGAGGTCGAGAATGTCCGCGCCGGCCTCGAGCGAGCTGCCCGGCGCGATCCCGGGGCCGCACGCAATCAGAAAACCGGTCGCGCGGTGGTTGCCGCTCCGCCCGTTCGGGATCCGGCCCGGCGTGGCCCGCTCGATCCGCCCCAGCGCCGCCGATTCTATCGCCTCATGGGGCGCGCCCGACGACTCCGCCCAGCGGATGATGAGGTCGGGCAGGCGGTCCGACCGCTCGCCCGCCGGAAAGGCGTCGCGGGTGCGGCACACCTCGGTCACCAGCCGTTCGCCGGTGCTGGCGTCGCGGAAGGAGAGGAGGCCTGAGGAAATCCGCTCGCAGAGGGCGTCGTACTCCGAAGGCGCGACGATGCCTAGCGGCTCCCGCCCGGCGAGATTCACCCGGGCGTACCCGTTGAGGTCGGCGCGGAGAGTGAACGCGGGGGTGGACGACCAGTCGGTGCCGCCGGTCGCCCAACGGGTCATGATCCGGTCCTTGAGTGCCGAGGGCACCGCGTTGGTGAGCCGGCGGCGCACCGGGAGCGGAATCGCCTCGCCCATTCGCCGGAGCAGGCCGCGCCTGGGCCTGGCTGCCTCCGGTCCGTGGAGGACCCGCGCGAGCATGTCGTCCAGCAGGTCCACCCGCGCTGAGTTGACCATCATCCCATGCAGCGCGAAGGCGAAGATCGTCGCGTCCGGCGCCGCGGCTACCAGCCGTCCGACCGCATGGTCGACCGCACGGTACAGCTCGCGCAGCGCACCGTCGTACCACTCGCTCAGGTCGGATGGGACGGGACCATCCACACTGGTTCGGTCCCAGAACCGGTGGCCGCCGCGGTGCAAGGCACCGAAGACCGCGATGCCGAGATCCCAGGGCCGCTCGAGCAGCCAGGTCGCCACTTCGGCGGACCGGCGGGTCAGCGTCACCAGCTCTTCGTGCAGCTCGCGCAAACTCGCCAGCGGCGCGCGGCCGTATTCGTCCGTTCGAATCGGCGAGTCGCCCCAGCGCTCGCGGATGTGCACCAGTACGTCGGCCGGGTAACTCCCAGGGGGGACCAGCTTGTCGTGGCTTCCCCAGCCGGTGGTCTCGACTCCGTCGAACGGCTCGGTGCCGGGAGTCATCGGCACGTCGTGCACCACGGCGGTGACACCCGGGCCGAGCGTGCGCCAGAACGGGCGGACCGGGAGCCAGTCGGCGGCGGGCGCGGCGAATGCCATCCGCTCCTGGCGCCACTGGAAGTCGTGGTAGATGCCGTGATCTGATGGCGGCCGGCCGGTGTAAAACGTGGGCCACGGGGACCCGGTGAGATACCGTGCCGCGGTCGAGAGCGGGCCCCAGGCGCCTGCCGCTTTGAGCGCCGCGAGCGCGGGCATGGTACCGTCGGTGGTCCAGCGGTCTACCAGCTCGATATCGGCGGCGTCGAGGCCGATGAGGAGAACACGGCGATGGGTATCGGGCATGGAGGGGGAATAAGTGCCGCCCCGGATCTGCGTCAAGGTGACGAGCTGCTGGTCGTGCTGGTGCTCAGCCACGACAAGCGGGAGCATACGCTGCGTTGCCTGGCGAGCGTTGCGGCGCTGCGGTACCGGCCGCGCGAGGTAGTGGTGGTGGACAACGGCTCCGCGGACAGCTCCGCCGACGCGATCGCGGCCGCCCATCCCGGTGTCCACCTGGTGCGGAGCGCCGACAACCTGGGCGCCGCCGGCGGGCGGAACCTGGGGATTCGCTACGCGGCGCGCTTTCCATGGTCCTACCTTCTGTTGCTCGACGACGACGCGCAGGCCGATGAGCAGTTGGCCGACGCACTCGTCGCGGCCCTCCGCGCCGACCCGAAGGCCGGCCTCGCCACACCCAAAGCCTATCGCACGGATCTACCCGGCGTCATCGCATCGGCGGGCGGTATGCGCATCCAGCTCGGGCGGGGGTCGATCGTCGACATCGGGGCCGGTCAGCGCGACACCGGCCAGTTCGACCGGCCAGGCTACGTTGACTCGTGCGTCGGGTTCGCGGTCCTGATCCGCCGGGACGCGCTCGACGCGGTGGTTGGGCTCGACGAGGCGTACAACCCGTACGGCTGGGAGGAGGTGGACCTCTCGCTCCGCGCACGGCGTGCGGGGTATGCCATCCGCTATGTCCCGTCGGCGATTGCATACCACGCCGGCGGGATTCGCGGCCGCGGCCGGCCGGTGCCGGAGTACGAGCGCGGCAAGACGGCAAACTACCTGCGCCTGATGCGGCGCCACGCGACTCCGCTCGAGTGGCTGGGCTTTGCGGTTGCGGCGCCCGCGCGCGCCGTCGTGCTCCTGATCCGGGACCTGGCCCGCGGCCAGTGGCGCGCGGCCGCGGCCCGCGTACGCGGCGTGATCGATAGCGCGCGTAGTGGCTGACGGGCGGGCTCTCCCATCGGCTCCCCTTTCCGTGTAAACTTCGGGCCCGAAACCAGTTGAGCAGGTCCGGGACAGGTGTCCGAGTGGCTGAAGGAGCCGGTCTCGAAAACCGGTAAGCTCGTAAGGGCTTCGAGGGTTCGAATCCCTCCCTGTCCGGTGATACAGGTAAGAGGTGAGAAGTGAGAGGTAAGAGGGGGGCTCCTTCGCATGGGAGCCCCCCTCTTACCTCTTACCTCTCACCTCTTACCTCTCACCTTCTATCTGTCACCCTTTCCGATGCCTCTCTCCCTCGCGGACCGTCTCGCCGGCTGCCTCCTCGGCCAAGC
>DASQPE010000155.1:0-3739 GCA_035644115.1 Gemmatimonadales bacterium | reverse complement strand
ACGGGGACGGCCCGTCCTGTTACGTTTCCCGGCCACGACAATGTCGACCCCGCCCTCCCCGCCCGTCACCTCCGTCCTGCGCCGCCTGCGGGAAGACCGGCCCCTCGTCGGGGTCGAGCTCCGCCCGCCCCGGAGCGGGATGTCCTATGCCGATAGCGTGGACGCCTGGATCGACATGTACCACTCGGTCCGCCACCTCGCTCGCCAGGACACCCTGATCTTCCTGACCGACAATGCGGTGGGTCGCTCCGAGGAAGAGAATCTGGCCCACCTGATCGCCAATCTCGCCGGCGAGCTGCCGGCCGCCCGGCTGGTGCCGTTTCTCACTTGCAAGCACTCGCTCGAGTACCTGCAGCTCTATGCCGTGCGGGCTGCCTCCCACGGCTTCGAGGCGCTCACGGTCGTGGGCGGCGATCAGACCGGCGGCAGCGCGCGCGCGGTCGCCCACGCCTACCAGCTCCGCCGCCTGATGCGGCGGTGGGTGCCCGGCCTGAATCTCGGCGGCTGGGTGAACCCTCACGCCGACGCCGAGCGGCAAGTGGACTTTCTGCTGGACGCCGAGTTCGACGCGGACTACTACGCGACTCAGATCGTCTCCCACCACCATCTCGACCGGTTGGAACGCTTTCTGAGCGAGGCTCGCCGGCGGGGTGTTTCCTATCCGGGCGTGTTCGGGGTGTTCCTCTATCGCAGTGCGAATCCCCGGACGCTCGCTCAGCTCGGCGAGTACTTTCCGGTGCCGGCCGAGGGTGTCACGCGGGATTTCGAGGCGGGGCTTTCGGCGGAAGAGATCTGCGCCCGCAGCATCTGCGCACTGCGGGAGATCGGGGTGGACAAGATCTATCTCAGCAATCTCGGCTTCGACCGGCCGGACGCCCGCTATCGGCGCATTCTCGAGCTGATCAGCTGAGCGGGTCGGCCGGCGAGAGTACCTCGAGGACCTCGAGCGCCTGGCCCACCCGGCCGAAGGGCGCGCTCACCTGGACGCCCTGCACCATGCCACGTACCGCCTCGAACATCTCCTGCGCGATCCGGACTCCCTCGGCCTCGGCGGCCTCGGGACCTCGGGCCTGAGCCTGCCGCATCCGCTCGATCACCGCGACCGGCACGTGCAATCCCGGCACCTCGTTGCCCAGGAACTCCGCGTTGCGGAGCGAGGTGAGCGGCCACAGCGACGCAATTACCGGGATCCGCCATCGGGCCGTCCGATCGATGACTCGCGCCAGAGCGTCGGGATCGAACACCGGTTGGGTGACGGCGAACTCGGCCCCGGCCTCGACCTTCCAGACGAAGCGCTCCAGCTCCCGCTCCAGCTCCAGCGCACCCTGATTCAGCGCGACCCCGGTCACGAACTGAGTGGGATCGCCGATGGAGTTGCCGCCCGGATCGAGCCCCTGGTTGAGCTGGCGCACGACGTTGGTGAGCCCGATGCTGTCGATGTCGAACACGGCTGTGGCATCGGGGTAGGGCCCGGCGGCCGGCGGATCGCCGGTCACGATCAGGATGTTCCTCAGTCCGCCGGCCGCCGCGCCGAGCAGATCGCTCAGCATGCCGAGCATGTTGCGGTCGCGGCAGCTGTAGTGAAAGACGGTCTCGATTCCTACCTCGCGCTCGATGATGAGTGCCGCCGGCAGCACCCCCATGCGCGACCGCGCGCGGGGGCTGTCCAGCACGTGCACTGCGTCGATGCCCGCTTCCTTGAGGGTCCGGCAGTGGTCCAGCATTTCGCCGGCGTGCCAGCCGCGGGGGGGGACCAGCTCCACGCTGGCGACGAGCTCGCCGGCGGCCAGCTTGCGACCCCAGCGCGACCGTTCGGCCAGCGGGACCGGTTGCACTCCCGCCGGTCTCTCGACCTCGCTGCTGGGACGGCTCGGCGGGACCCGGCGCGGCTGAGCGCTCGCGACCTGCTCGCGGATCCGCCGGATGTGCTCCGGGGTGGTGCCGCAGCACCCCCCGATGAACCGGACCCCGGCCTGGATCAGGCGGCGGGCGTACTGGGCCATGTACTCCGGGCTCGCCAGATAGATCCGCCGGTCGCCCACGGCCCGGGGCAGGCCCGCGTTGGGCTGGGCCGAGAGCGGCTTGGTGGTGACCGCCGCCATCCGCTCGATCGCGTCGAGCATCGGCGCCGGTCCGACCGAGCAGTTGAGCCCGACGATATCGGCGCCCCACTCGGTGAGCTGCGCCGCCAGCGATTCTACCGAAGTCCCGTAGGGCGTGCTGCCGTCTTCGCCCACCGTCATCTGTGCGACCACCGGCAGGCTCGAGAGCCGGCGGACCGCCAGCAGCGCGGCATGGAGCTCCTCCAGGTCGCTGAACGTCTCCAGGGTAAACCCCTGGACGCCACCTTCGATGAGCCCGGCCACCTGCCGGGCGAAGTGCTCGATCGCCTCACTCTTGGCGGTCGGGCCCCAGGGCTCGATCCGGATGCCCAGGGGCCCGATGGCGCCTACCACAGTGGCCCGCCCGTGCGCTCCCCGGAGCGCGATCTCCACGGCTGCCCGGTTGATCTCCTGAGTCCGGTCT
The DNA here is from genome assembly GCA_035644115.1 of Gemmatimonadales bacterium. Classification (GTDB taxonomy): domain Bacteria; phylum Gemmatimonadota; class Gemmatimonadetes; order Gemmatimonadales; family GWC2-71-9; genus DASQPE01. The sequence continues at coordinate 1,213 of DASQPE010000155.1, read as the reverse complement.
TCCATGGCGTAGGCCGAGAGCTTGACCGGATTCGCGCCGAAAGTGTTGGTCTCCAGGATCTCGGCGCCGGCGCGGACGTAGGCCTCGTGCACCTCCTGCACCAGCCCCGGCTGCGAGAGATTGAGCTCGTCGTAGCAGACATTCACGAACACGCCGCGGCCGTAGAGCATGGTGCCCATGGCCCCGTCGAAGACGTGGACTTGGCCGTCGGCGATCAGGTCAACTAAGGTGGGCATTGTTTTTCGTTTTCAACGCAGAGGCGCAGAGGACACCTTGGACCACCGAAGCTCCGCGCGCGGACCCACCAAAATGTTGGTGGTCGCGGGAGCGGAGCCCCGCTTCCGCGAGCAAACTCTGCGCCCTCTGCGCCTCTGCGGTGAATAACATTGATAGAGTCATCTGTCATAGTTCAGGTTTGGCGCCAGCCAGCGCTCCACGGTCGGGACATCCATCCCCTTGCGCCGGGCGTAGTCCTCGACCTGGTCGCGCTCGATCTTCCCCACGCCGAAGTACGCCGCTTCGGGCCGCCAGAAGTACCAACCGCTCACCGCGGCCGCCGGCAACATCGCGAAGCTGTCCGTGAGCGTGATCCCGGCGTTGGCTTCCGCCTGGAGCAAGTCGAACAGGGTCCGCTTCTCGGTGTGGTCGGGGCAGGCGGGATAGCCCGGGGCCGGACGGATGCCCTGGTAGCCCTCCTTGATCAGGGCGGTGTTATCCAGCGCTTCGCCCCGGGCATATCCCCAGAATTCGGTGCGCACCCGCTCGTGCAGCCGCTCGGCGAAGGCTTCGGCCAGCCGGTCGGCCAGGGCCTTGGCGAGGATCGCGCTGTAGTCGTCGTGGAGCGCCTCGTGCCGGGCGACCAGCGCATCGAGCCCGTGGCCCGCGGTTACCGCGAAGGCCCCCACGTAGTCTCGCACGCCGGTGTCCTTGGGCGCCACGAAGTCGGACAGCGCCAGATTCGGGCGACCATCCCGTTTGGCCATCTGCTGCCGGAGCGTGTGGATCACGCCGAGCACCGACCGGCGCGAATCGTCGGGGTAGAGCTCGATATCGTCACCCACGGCGTTGGCCGGGAAGAACCCGACCACCGCGCGGGCGGTGAGCGCCCGATCGGTCAGGATCGTCTGGAGCATCTGCTGCGCGTCGGCGAACAGCTCGCGGGCGGCCTTGCCCGTGGTCGGGTCGTCGAGGATCGCCGGATAGTGCCCGGCCA
>DASQPE010000154.1:0-7283 GCA_035644115.1 Gemmatimonadales bacterium | reverse complement strand
CGTCGCGCAAAGCCGCGGCGACCGCCTCTTCCAGGTTGCCCTGGTAGAACTCACCCACCAGGTGGGCAAGCACCTCGGTATCGGTCTCGGACTTGAAGCCGTGCCCCCGCTGCTCGAGCGCCTTCCGGATGGCGGACGCGTTCTCGATGATCCCGTTGTGGATCACCGCGATCCGCCCCGACTGGTCGGTGTGCGGGTGAGCGTTGGGTGTGGTGGGCGCGCCGTGAGTGGCCCAGCGCGTGTGAGCGATCCCGACCGTGCCGGCCGGAAGATCACCGTTTAGCTGCTGCTCGAGCGCGGAGATCTTCCCCGCGGCCTTGGCGATCTGGAGACCCTTGCCGTTGACGATGGCGATACCGGAGGAATCGTAACCGCGGTATTCCAGCCGTTTCAGGCCCTCGAGCAGCAGTCCTGCCGCCGGGCGGGGGCCGATATATCCGACGATGCCACACATCCGTGCGCGGTCCTTTTAGTTCAGGAGTTCTCGCCCTGCCGCCACCAGCTTCTCGGCATCGACGGCGGTGGGAGCCTCGGCAATGAGGCGGACGATCGGCTCAGTTCCCGAGGGCCGGACGTGAAGCCATCGGTCGGTCCAGGCGAGCCTCAACCCATCTCGCTCGTCGGCGGTTGCATCCGGGAAACGGCGGCGCATCCGATCGAAGAGCGGCCTTAAGTCGGGGCCGCGCGGCGCCTTGGCCTTGAGAATAGTGTATCGCGGTGCCGCCGCGACCACGCTGGACAGCGAGGCCTTAACCTTGGCCAGATGGTGCAAAATCAAGGCCACCCCCAGGGGGGCGTCACGCCCGATGTGTAGAGCGGGCAGGATCACGCCACCGTTGCCTTCGCCCCCGATGACCGCCCCTTCATCCCGGATCGCGCGAGCCACGTTGGCTTCGCCCACCGGTGCCCGGACGAATCTGGCGCCGAAGTCGCGGGCCGCGTCTTCCACTACCAGACTGGTGGACAAGTTCACGACCACAACCGGCGCACGGCCAACGGGGTTCCGGATCTCCGCGAGCACGGCTCGCACCGCCAGCGCCAGGGTGTAGTCCTCACCTATCGCGGTGCCGGTCTCGTCCACCAGCGCCAGCCGATCGACGTCCGGATCGACCGCGAGGCCGAGATCCGCCCCGGTCTCTCGAACCAGCTCACTTAGATCGCCCAGGTTTTCGGCCACCGGCTCGGGAGGGTGGGGAAACCGCCCATCGGGCTCGAGGTGAATGCCGCTGACCCGTGCGCCGAGGCGTTCGAGCAACGGCAGCAGCGCGACACCTCCCGCCCCCCGCACGCAATCGATCGCAACATGGAACCGCCGGGCTCGAATGGCCGCGACGTCGATCACCGGAAGAGCGAGAACCGCGGCGAGGTGGCGCTCCACCGCCGCCGGGTCGGCCCGCACCGCCCCGATCCCACTCCAATCCGCGCGCGGCGGCCCGGCTTCCGCGAGGGCGCGAACGGCCTGGCCGGCCTCCGCATCCAGAAAGATGCCGTCGGGCCCGACGAACTTGAGCGCGTTCCACTCGATCGGGTTGTGGCTTGCCGTCAGGATGAGCCCGGCCCCGGCCCGGTGGTGTTCCACCGCCAACTGCACGGTCGGCGTGGGCACTACGCCGAGATCGATCACTTCGGCCCCGGTCGACATGATGCCCGCGGTCGCGGCCCTCTCGAACATGGGGCCGCTGGTGCGCGCGTCCCGCCCCAGAACCACCAGCGGTCGGCCGGCTTGCCGGGCCCATGCGCCCAGCGCCGCCGCGTGGAGCGCGACCAGCTCGGGGGTGAGGTCGGTGCCGACCAGCCCCCGCATGCCGGACACGCTGACCATCAGGGTGGAAGACACGACGAGCCGCTGATCAGACCCGAAGCGGAAGCGCCGCGACGTCGGGAAAGGCGGTCAGGAACGCGTCGACGACGTCGCAGTCGAAATGGAGTCCGGTGCAGGCGCGGAGCTCGTCCACCGCTTCTGCCGGGGTGCGGGAGGCCCGGTAAGCCCGGCTGGTGGTCATCGCGTCGAAGGCGTCCACCACGGCGACAATGCGCGCCTCCAACGGGATGTCAGTCGCCGTCAGGCCGTCCGGAAAGCCACCCCCGTCCATGCGCTCGTGGTGCGAGCGGACGATGCGCAGCACGGCGGGCGATTCGTGGAGGAAGGGCGCGAGAATGCGCTCTCCGAGCGTGACGTGCTCCTTGATGTGCTCGAACTCGTCGGGGTCGAGGGGGCCCGGCTTGTTGAGCACGGCTTCCCGGGTCCCGATCTTCCCGATGTCGTGGAGCTCCCCGCCCAGCCTGACCTGCTCGACTCGATCGCCGGTAAAGCCCATAATGACCGCCGTCTTGACGGCGTACTTGCTGACCCGAGCGGAATGCAGGTTGGTGTAGACGTCTTTGGCTTCCAGGGCGTGCACCAGCATCTGCACGCCGTTGATGAGCGACTGCTTGTTGAGCCGATCCAGATCCCGCACCCGGCTCTCGAGATTCTCCTGGTAAAATCGGTTTTCCAGGATCAGGCGTCGCTTGTCCAATGCCTTCTCGACCCGCGCCTTGACCTCGTTTATGAGAACCGGCTTCGAGATGTAATCCAGGGCACCGATCTGAAGACACTCCACGGCCGTACTCACCTCGGCGACGCCGGTGAGCATGATCATGGCGAGGTCGGGATAAAGCTGCAGCGCCTGGCGAAGGAAGGTCACCCCGTCCATCTCCGGCATATAGATGTCGGAGATGCAGACCGGCACCTCGCCCTCCCGCCGGAGCACGTCGAGCGCGTGAATGCCCGACGAGGCCTCGAGGCAGGACAAACCCTGCGACTCGATGACGCGCACGAGGGCGCTGCGCACCTGAGGATCGTCGTCCACGACCAGGCAGCGGGCCGCGACGGGACCGCGCTGTGATGCGGTGGTCACACCGCGAAAGTAGAGGGCGATGTTCAAATGTTCAACCAGGCGCTTGCCGGGACGCGTTTAAGGCCGTTACGCTTCCCACACTTCTACCGGCTTCCGCCGATGACCCGCGTGCTCTCCCCCGATCCTGACCACGGCTTCGCCACCCGCGCAATTCACGCCGGACAGGTGCCTGACCCTCTGGCCGGCGCGGTAATGCCCCCGATTTATCAGACATCCACGTACATCCAGGATGCGCTCGGGCGCCACAAGGGCTACGAGTACGCCCGGACCCAGAATCCCACACGGGAGGCGCTCGAGCGCAACGTGGCGAGCCTCGAGGGGGCGACGCACGGATTCGCGTTCGGGTCGGGACTCGCGGCGCTCGACGCCGTGCTCAAGCTGCTCAAGGTCGGCGACCACGTCGTCTGTGGCGAAAACGTGTATGGTGGCAGCATGCGCCTCATGACCCGGGTCTACGCCGAGCTCGGGCTCGAGTTCTCGTTCGTCGACATGCGGGAGATCGGCCCCATCGAGCGCGCCATCACACCGCGCACCCGGATGGTGTACTGCGAGACCCCGACCAACCCGATGATGTTCCTCACCGACCTGGTCGAGGTAGGCGACCTCGCTCAGGCCCGGGGTCTGCTCTACGTGGTGGACAACACCTTCGCCACGCCGTTCTTCCAGCGACCGCTCGCTTTCGGCGCCGACATCGTGCTCCACTCGACGACCAAGTATCTCAATGGCCACAGCGACATGGTGGGCGGGCTGCTGGTCACCCAGCGGGACGATCTCGCCGAGCGACTCGGCTTTCTGCAGAACGCCGCCGGAGCGGTGCCGGGGCCGATGGATTGCTGGCTCGCGCTGCGCGGCATCAAGACGCTGCCCCTTCGGATGCGCCAGCACGACGCCAGCGGCCGCCGGATCGCACAGTGGCTCACGACCCGCCGCGAGGTCGTCAAGGTTTATTACCCGGGGCTTCCTTCTCATCCGCAGCACGAGTTGGCCTGCCGGCAGATGACCGGCTTCGGTGGGATGATCTCGCTGGATCTGGGCGACGTCGGCAAGGCGCGGCGCCTGGTGGAGCGGGTGCGGGTGTTCTCCCTGGCCGAGTCGCTCGGCGGCGTCGAGAGTCTGATCGGGCATCCGGCATCAATGACCCATGCGTCAGTCCCGGCCGCGCTGCGGGACTCGATGGGACTTACCGACAGCCTGGTCCGCCTGAGCTGCGGCTGCGAGGATACCGAAGATCTGATGGCGGACCTCGAGCAGGCCTTCGAGGCCAGCCGGTGATCCCAACTGCGGACCACAGAGGTTCAATATGAAACAAACCAGTCTACGCGTCGTAAGGCCGCGTACCCACAACACCTGAGCCGACCATGACCACCTCAGTCCCGACCGCCCGGCCCCGCATGAGGTTTCCCGAGATCGCCGGCGTCTCCTGGGAGCATCCGGCTGACCGCGCCGCCCTCCAGTCGCTCCGAGCCGTGCCCGGGTTCGACGACGTCGTGCGCAAGGTGATCAGCTTCCTCGGCGGCGAGCGCGGTATCCGGCTCCTCTTCCAGGGGAACGCCGTCCGGGCCAACGGGGTCCAGTTCCCCAAGCTCTGGACCCTCCAGACCGAAGTGGCCGGGACCTTCGACTGGCCCAAGGTCCCCGAGCTCTACGTCTCACAGACTCCGGTGTTCAATGCCGGCGCCTACGGAGTGGACGACCCCTTCATCGTGGTCCACTCGGCGGCGCTGGAGATGCTGGACGACGACGAGCTGCGCGTTCTGCTGGCGCACGAGATGGGGCACGTCGTGAGCGGGCACGCGCTCTACCGGACGATCGCCGAAATCCTGCTGAGCGTCGGCCTCTCGGCGCTGCCGATCCTCGCCGGCATCGTGCTGTTCCCGATCCGGCTCGCGATACTCGAGTGGGCCCGCAAAGCCGAGCTCTCGGCCGACCGCGCCGGACTGCTGGGGAGCCAGGACGTGGTCGCCTCGCAGCGCCTCTTCATGAAGATGGCCGGCGGCACCCGAGGGCAGATCAGCAACGGGCAGATGAGCGTGGATGCGTTCATGGCCCAGGCCAACGAATATCTCGGGAGCCGCGAGGGCTTCGACGCGATCTACAAGATCCTCAACACCCTCGGCCTCACCCACCCGATGAACACGATCCGGGCCGCAGAGCTGCAGCAGTGGGTTGCCGGCGGAGAGTACGACCGGATCCTGCGGGGTGAGTACATCCGGCGCGGGGCCGACGCTCAGTCCCGGCCGCTGGTGGACGATCTGAGCGCCGCCGGCAGTCACTATACGGCCGAAGCACGCGAATTCGCAGGCGCCGTAGCCGAAGCGGCCAAGCGGGCTGCCGAGCGCGCTGCCGACGCTTTCCGGTCCGCTCAGCGTCGGTGAGGATCTTGGTCGTCGGGAGCGGTGGGCGCGAGCACGCGATCTGTTGGGCCCTCCGCCGCGAGAATCCTGACGCCGATCTGCACTGCGCCCCGGGGAACCCGGGCACCGAATCGCTGGCTCACAACGTCAACATCCCGGTCGATGACGTCGATCGCATTGCCGATGCGGCCGACATGCTCGGTATCGACCTCACGATCATCGGACCCGAGGTGCCGCTCGCCCGCGGGCTGGCAGACCGCTTGCGGGCCGAGGGGCGGTCGGTCGTAGGGCCGAGCGCCGCGGCGGCACAGATCGAGGCATCCAAGGCCTTCGCAAAGGACGTGATGGCGGCGGCCGGTGTTCCCACCGCGGCAAGCCGCACCTTCACCGATCTCCGAGCGGCCCTCGCCTGGGTGGAACGGCACGACGAGCCGCTGGTGGTAAAGGCGTCGGGGTTGGCGGCCGGGAAGGGAGCCGTCGTCTGCGCCACCCGGCAGGAAGCGGCGGACACCGTACGGGCGATGCTGGGAGAAGGAAAGTTCGGCGAGGCAGGGCGCGTGGTGGTCGTCGAGGCCTTTCTCGAGGGCGAGGAGGTGTCGCTGTTCGGGTTGACGAACGGAGACGAGGTGGAGTTCCTCCCTGCCGCCCAGGATCACAAGCGACTGCTCGAGGGCGACCGCGGCCCCAACACCGGAGGCATGGGGGCCTACAGCCCGGTCGCGCTGGCCACGCCCGAGTTCCTGACGCGGGCGCGGCGGGAAGTCTACCTGCCGGTGCTCGCCGAGCTTCGGCGGCGCGGCGCGCCCTTCTCCGGTGTGCTCTACGCCGGGCTCATGGTGGATCGTTCGGGGACGCCCTGGGTGGTCGAGTTCAACTGCCGCCTGGGTGACCCCGAGACCCAGGCCGTGCTCCCGCTCGTGAATGACGGTTTCACCGACGCCTGCTGGCGGATCGCGCACGGCGAGGCTCCCTCACCGATTCGGATCCAACCAGCCGCCGCCGTCACCACGGTGCTGGCCGCACGGGGGTACCCTGAGCATCCGGAGAGGGGAGCTCCGATCACGATTCCCGGTGACCTGCCGGACGGGGTAACTGTATTCCACGCCGGGACGGCCCGGGACGAGGGCGGCACCCTTCGAGTCACGGGGGGGCGGGTGCTCAACGTAACGGCCGTGGCTCCCGCCTTCGCCGAAGCCCAGCGATTGAGTCGGGAAGCCGCGGAGCGGATCGGGTTCGAAGGCAAAGTGTTCCGGGGGGACATCGGGTGGCGCGAGGCGGGGCGGCTTCCTGCCCAACCCGCCGGCTCCAACCAGACGGGCCTGTGCGTCTCCTTCGAGACCCGGCGTCCCACATAAGTCAGGTGTGTTGCAAGCCGCCACCCGCCCCGGGGCTCATGGCCTTGGGGGGCTCCGTATTCCCGTAACTAGAGGCGCATCCATGCCAGGTTTTCGGCTCATCGCAGGCTCCGCCGCGCTCTGCATCGTAAGCGCGTGCAGCAGCTATACCGCTCCTTCTGGCTCGTCACTTCCACCCCCTCCCACCGCGAACCCGTCGGCCGACGTCAACATCGTGGTGGGCGCTTCAACCAAGACCACGACTGCTTTCTCCCCCAACCCCAAGTCCGTCTCCTTGGCCGGGGGAACCACAGCGACCATACGCTGGGTTAACGGCGACATCAGCGGGGGGGACTACACGATGGGCACCGCCGTGACCCATAACATCACGTCGGACAACAGCGCATTCGCAGCCTCAGGAAACCTGGGTGGCAACGCGACGTACTCCATTCAGCTTGCTGCCGGCACCTATGCCTATCACTGTGCGATCCATCCCAACATGGTTGGGACCATACAGGTGACTCCCTGACCGGAACGGGCCGGTCGCGACGCCGGAGCGCCGGCCCCCCGGCAGCGCGCCAGCCGCCAAGCCACTCCCCCCGGTTGACCTAGCCGGGCGCCTTTAGGCCGTGACGGAACACGGCATGGGGGCGGCTAGGTAAATTCCGGGCGCGCATGCCCGAGCTCCCCGAAGT
>DASQPE010000153.1:0-11634 GCA_035644115.1 Gemmatimonadales bacterium | reverse complement strand
CGCCGTCAAACGGCTGCCCGCCGTTTGGCAAACACCCGGTACAGCGCCAGGAGGATGATCGCGCCCACGACGGACGCGATGAAGCCCGCGGACTGTCCCTCGTGGTACCAGCCAACCGCCTGGCCAAGGAACTTGGCGACGAACGCGCCTGCAATGCCGAGGAGCGTGGTCACGATGAAGCCGCCGGGGTCTTTGCCGGGCATCAGGAGCTTGGCAATGAGGCCGACGACCAAGCCAATCACGAGCGTAACGATGATACCCATGGATCCTCCCTAAGGGGTTGCCACGGAATGTACTGGCGCCCGACCCGGCCCCGCTGTGACTGGCGTTTTCCCGCCTTCCGGGTGACATTCCGGCTCCCTTCAACACTCGGCCGACATGTCCGAGCATCGTTATCCGCAGGGCCACGTCTTCTATCGTAAGTTGAACAAGCACTTCCCCTTAGTCGTCTCGGGGGAGGGATGCTGGCTGGTGGACGACAATGGTAAGCGCTACCTCGATGGCTGTGGCGGGGCGTTCGTCGCCAACCTCGGTCACGGGCTTCGGGAGATTGGCGACGCCATGGCGGAGCAGGCGGGACGGGTCGCCTATGCCAACGGCACCGCGTTCACCCACGAGCCGGTCGAGCAATTGGCGGCGGAGGTGGCGGCGCTCTCGCCCGGCGACCTCAATCGGGTGTACCCGCTCTCGAGCGGTTCCGAGGCGGTGGAGGCAGCCCTCAAGTTTGCCCGCCAGTACTGGGTCGAGACCGGGAAGCCCCGGAAACACGGCATCGTCGCGCTGACCCCGGCCTACCATGGGAATACCCTGCTGGCACTCTCGGCGTCCGCGCGAGAGCACTACAAGACCTACTACCGCGAGTGGCTGGTGGACGTTGCCCGGGTTCCCGCGCCCTACGGCTATCGGTGCGAGTGCCGCGGCCGCCCGCCGCTCTGCCCCGCGTGTGACGGGTCCACCGTGGAGGACGCGATCCTCCGGCTGGGGCCCGAGACCGTCGCCGCGTTCATCGTGGAGCCGGTGGGTGGCTCCTCCAGCGGCGCGACCGTGCCCCACCCCGACTACTTCCGGCGCATTCGGGAGATCTGCGATCGTCACCAGGTGCTCTTCATAGCCGATGAGATCCTGACCGGCGCGGGGCGCACCGGCAGCTGGGCCGCGATCGCCCAGTTCGGCGTCGTGCCCGATCTCATGACCCTGGGCAAGGGTCTCGGCGGCGGCTACGCCCCGGTCTCCGCCCTGGTCGCGCCCGATCGGTTGGTGGACGTGCTGGCGAAGGGCTCGGGTGCGCTGCTGCATGCCCAGACCTACTCCCATCACCCGGTGCTGTGCGCCGGCGCGCTGGCGGCGGTGCGTTATCTCCGGCGGCATCAGCTGATCGACCGCTGCGCCGCCATGGGGCAGGTGCTGCACCGGGAGCTGCAAGCGCTGCGCGGTCTGCCCCACGTGGGCGACGTGCGCGGCCGGGGCCTGCTCGCCGGGGTTGAGTTCGTGGCTGACCTGGAGACGCGGGCGCCCTTCCCGCGGAGTCTCGGCTTCGCGGAACGATTCACCGCGGCGGCCCTCGAGGAGGGCCTGCTGGTCTGGCCCAATGTCGGTCAGGCCGACGGCACCAACGGCGATCTGGCGATGCTGGCGCCGCCTTTCATCATCACCCACGAAGAGATCCGCGAGCTGGTCGCGCGGTTCGGCCGCGCCGTCGAGCGGACCGCGGGCAGAATCTCCGGAAAGGCAACCGAGACGGTATGACAGCAACGGCTCCCGGCAAGATCACATACACTTCGGCATCGGGCGACCTCGACGCCTTCCACCAGCAGTTCGACACGGCGCTGGCTCGGGTGCGGGCCGCCGCCGGCCAACGCCATCCCTGCTTCATCGCGGGCCGGGCGGTGGAGTCGCGGGCCGACCCGCTGGTGGACCGCTCTCCCATCGACACTTCTCTGGTGCTGGGCACCTTCGCCTGCGCCGGCCCGGCGCAGGTGGACGAGGCCGCGCGGGCCGCGAAGGCGGCCCAGCGCGGCTGGGCTCGGCTGCCCTGGCGGGAGCGGGTCGCCATCATGCGGCAGGCGGCGCGACTGGTCCGCGAGCGAAAGTACGAGCTGGCGGCCATCATGGCGCTCGAGGTCGGCAAGAGCCGGCTCGAGGCCATGGGCGACGCGGAGGAATCCGCCGACCTGATCGACTACTACGCGCAGCAGGTCGAGGATGCCGACGGCTTCGTCCGCCCCATGGCGCGGGTCACTCCGGTCGAGCGCAACACCGACGTGCTCCGCCCCTATGGTGTGTTCGTCTGCATCGCCCCGTTCAACTTCCCGCTGGCGCTTTCCGCCGGGATGTCATCCGCGGCGCTGGTGGCCGGCAATGCGGTGGTCTATAAGCCGGCGGAGGACACACCCTGGACCGGACTCAAGCTTTACGAGGTCTACCGTGACGCCGGCATTCCGGCCGGGGCGTTCAACGTCCTGTTCGGACACGGCACCGAGATCGGCGACCCGCTTTGGCAGCACCCTGACGTCGACGGGGTGGTGTTCACCGGCTCCAAAACGATCGGGCTCCGGATCCATCATGGCATCTCCGAGCGCTGGATCAAGCCGGCGCTGCTCGAGCTGGGCGGCAAGAACGCGGCGATCGTGATGGACACCGCCGATGTGGACGCGGCGGCCGAGGGCGTCATGCGATCGGCCTTCAGCCTGCAGAACCAGAAGTGCAGCGCGACATCCCGGGTGTACGTCCACCGGGAGGTCGCGCAGCCGTTCGTCGAGGCGCTGCTGGCCAAGACGGCGGCGATGAAGATGGGTGATCCCACCGAGCGCGACGTGTACTTCGGCCCAGTGATCAACCAGCGGGCGGTGGGGCGATACGAGAAGGCGGTGGCGCAGGCCCGGCGCGAGGGAACCATTCTCACCGGTGGGGCGCGCCTCAAGGGTGGGGTATTCGATAAGGGCTACTTCGTGGCGCCCACCATCGCGCGGCTTCCGCTCTCGAGCTCGCTGTACGGCGAAGAGCTGTTCGTGCCCTTCGTCGCGCTGGGCGAGGTCGGGAGCCTCGACGAGGCGCTGGCCGAGACGAACAAGGTGGAATTCGGGCTCACCGCCGGGATCTTTTCCCAGCGGCCGGAAGAGGTCGAGCGCTTCTTCGACGAGGTCGAGGCCGGTGTGTGCTATGCCAACAAGCGCACCGGCGCTACGACGGGCGCCTGGCCGGGCGCGCAGGCGTTCTGCGGGTGGAAGGGCTCGGGATCGACCGGGAAGGGCGGGTGCGGGCCGTACTACGTAGCCCAGTTCATGCGGGAGCAGAGCAGGACTGTGATAGAAACTGCGTGAAAAGTGAACAGTGAAAAGTAAAAAGGGGCTCCGATGATCCACGGAGCCCCCTTTTCACTTTTTACTTTTCACGCTGTTGTCAGTCTTCCAACCCCAAGCATTCATCCAAAATTCCGAGTCCCGTGTCCACGTCGTACTCGTCCAGGACCAGCGGCGGCGCGAGGCGGATGACGCTCTTGCCGGCGCCAAGCAGCAGCAGCCCCTTCTTGAACGCACGCTCCGTCAGACGATCGACCAGCTCAGGGTAGGGCTCCCGGGTCTCCCGATCCTTTACGAGCTCCACCCCGATCATCAAGCCCCGCCCGCGGACGTCGCCGATCGAGCCGTGACGCTCCTGAAGCCGCCGGACGCCCGCCATCATGCGGTCGCCCATGGCGGTAATGTGCGGCATCAGGCCGTCCACCACGTCGAGCGTGGCGAGGGCCGCAGCGCAGCTGACCGGGTTGCCGCCGAAGGTGGAGCCGTGGGCCCCGGATTCCCAGGTCATCACCGAATCTTTCGCGATCAACGCTCCAATCGGCATCCCCGACCCGAGCCCCTTGGCGGTGACCAGGATGTCCGGCTCGACTCCGTCCCATTCGCAGGCCCAGGTCTTCCCGGTACGGCCCACGCCGCTCTGCACCTCGTCGGCTACGAGCATGATACCGTGCCGGTCGCAGAGCTCGCGCAGCGAGCGGACGAAACCGATGGGCGGCACGATATAGCCGCCCTCTCCCTGAATCGGCTCGACGAAGATGGCGGCGACGTCGGTGGGGTGCAGCTGGCGGGCGAAGAGCTCCTCGATGGCGCCGACCCCGTGGAGCCCGCAGCCATTGCCGGCAGCGCACGCGTCGCAGCGGTACGGGTTGGAGAACGGCACGTGGTACACCTCGGGCAGAAACGGCCCGAAATGGCCCCGCTGTTTGACCTTGCTCGACGTGAGGCTCATCGCCCCGTAGGTGCGCCCGTGAAACGATCCGTGAAAGGCGACGAGCGCGGGGCGGCGGGTGTGATAGCGTGCGAGCTTGATCGCGCCCTCGACCGCTTCGGTCCCCGAGTTGGTGAGGAACACCCGCTTCTTGCTCGGGCCGGGCAGGGAGCGGGCCAGCCGCTCGGCCAGCCGGGCAAATCCGTCGAAGTAGAAATCGGTGCCGCAGATGTGGAGGAACCGGGACGCCGCATTTCGGATCGCCTCGACCACCCGAGGGTGATTGTAGCCGGTCGAGCTCACGGCGATGCCGGCCATGAAATCGATATACCGGTTGCCGTCCACGTCCTCCGCCATCGCGCCCGACCCGCCGGCCATGACCAGCGGATACTCCTTGATATACGACGTCGAGGTCCACGCCTCATCGCGCGCGATGATCGCCTGCCCCTTGGGGCCCGGCGGAGGGACCACGATGCGGGGATAATCGCGGACGGTCATGGGTTGCTCCCCGCCAGCTCGCGCTGATAGGCCCGCCACCACTCCTGGCCGGACTCCGGCAGCAGATAGATGGGATCGTAGTACTCGTAGAGCCGGGTGAGCGCCTCGGGATCGTCCAGCTCGATACCGGTCTTGTAGTTCTTGGTCCAGCGAGAGATGCCGAGCTCCCGGTCGTAGGACGCGATCTGGTGGACCCAGCGCTTGCCGACGAACGGGACGTCGCACACGATCCGCGGCGTTGCAAAGCCGGGCAGATAGCCCATGATGTCGTGCTGCAGCTGCTGCGCTTCGAAGATGCCGGTGCGCCAGTGCTCCGAGTTCGGGATCATGTCGCAGACATAGAAGTAGTAGGGCATGATCTTGGCATGGTCGAGCAGCATGAAGCAGAGCTCGACCAGGTCGCGCGCGGTCGCGTTCACGCCGCGCAGCAGGACCCCCTGGTTCCGCACGTCGCGGAAGCCGATCTCCAGCAGCTTGCGGGTCGCCCGCGCCACCAGCGGCGTGACCTGTTGGGCATGATTCGTGTGGGTATGCAGCGCCAGGTCTACGCCGCGCTCGAACGCCTTCTTGGCCAGCCGCTCCAGGCCGGCAAGCACATCGGCCTGGAGGAAGTGCTGCGGAATCCCGATCAGCCCCTTTGACGCGAGCCGGATATCCCGAATGTTGGGGATGTCCAGCAGGGCGCTCACGAACGGCTCGAGCTGGCTGATGTGCAGGTTCGCGATGTCGCCGCCCGAGACGACCACGTCGCGCACGCTGGGCGTGCGGCGGAGGTAGTCGAGAATCTGCTGGTGCCGGTCCTTCTGGGGGACGTGGAACTTGAGCTTGTCCACCTGGGGGACGTCGTTGCCCACCAGATCCATCCGGGTGCAATGTCCGCAGTACTGGGGGCAGGTGGAGAGCAGCTCCGCCAGCACCTTGGTGGGGTACCGGTGGGTGAGTCCCTCGACCACCCACATCTCGGCCTCGTGCAGGCTGTCGCGCGACGCCTTGGGGTGGTTAGCCCACTCGGTGCGCCGATCAGCCAGTGCGGGGAGCATGTAGCGCCGCACCGGGTCCTGCCACAGGTCCGACAGGTTCATCGTGTTCAGCATGTGCGGCGGGAGGAGCATGGACATGGTGGCCCGGAGCTCCTGATCCTGCGCGATGCTCGCGGCGAGACTATCCGGCAGCAGACTGCCCAGCGCGGCCTTGAGCTCGCGCAGGTTCTTGATCGTATGCTTTCGCTGCCAGGTGGCGCTTTCCCAATCCTCGGGGCTGACCCCGCGATAGCCGGGGATGCGGGTCCAATCGGGCTCGGCGAATTCGCGAAGCGGGGGGTACGGAAGCGGCTGGCCGGTGTTCAGGCCGTCGGGAAGATGGGTCAGGGCTTCCATGCGCGGCCTCGGGGTTCGCACGGGGGAGCGGCGGCGGTCAAGCGACTGCCAGGATTGACGATGGCAAAGCTAATATATAATATATTATCTCGCAACCCGCTCCCGCTCGCTCACTTGCCGAGGGCCTGTGCACCTGGATCAGATTCTCCGTACCTTGTCGGCCGGCCGCCGTCAGGCCACCCACGAGCTGGTCGCCGCGGTGCTCCGCGAAGCGATCACTACCGGCCAGCTCCGGGCCAACCAGCCCTTGCCCCAGGATGAGATTGCGGGCCAGCTGCGGGTGAGCCATATCCCCGTGCGGGAAGCGCTGCGGCAGCTCCAATCCGAAGGTCTGGTGGATTATCAGCCCAATCGGGGTGCCACGGTAAGCGCCCTCGCCCCGGCCGAGATCACGGAGATTTACCAGATCCGCGCGATCCTCGAGACCGCGGCCATCCGTCAGGCTGCGCCGCGGCTCACGGCGGCCCAGCTCGAGCAAGCGCGGGCGATTCTCGATCGGGCGGAACAGGTCGGCGACGGCGCCACCTGGGGCTCGTTGGATGTCGACTTCCACCAGTTGATCTACGATCTGGGCGCCCGACCACGGCTGGGCGAGATGATTACCGGGCTGCTGCGCCGGGTCGACCGGTACTGGCTGGTTCACGGCCTCATGCTCAAGTATCGGGAGGAGTTCGAGCGGGAGCACCGGGCCCTGCTGGCCGCGCTCGAGCGGCGGGATAGCGAGCGCGCCTCGGCGCTGCTGGAACGACACCTGGCCGGCGCCAGCCGGCGGCTGGTCGCGGAGCTCGCGGCCGGCGACGGCACCGCGGCGCCCGTGGCCGAGGAAACCGCCGCTCGCTAGGATTAGAGCCCCAACCCTCACGCATGCGAGCTGTGATGGATTCCAAGGTCGTCTCGATGAGCGACGCGGTGGCCCGGTACGTCCACGACGGCGACACCGTGGTCATCGAGGGGTTTACCCATCTCATCTGTTTCGCGGCCGGGCACGAGATCATCCGGCAGGGCCGCCGCAATCTCACGCTCTGCCGGCTCACCCCGGATCTGATCTACGATCAGATGATCGGGGCCGGTTGCGCGCGGAAACTGGTGTTTTCCTGGGCCGGGAATCCCGGGGCGGGATCGCTCCATGCGTTTCGGCGAGCCGTGGAAGGGAAGGGCGACCCGATCGAGATCGAGGAATATTCCCATTTCGGAATGGTGGCGCGGTTCTGCGCCGGGTCGGCCAAGCTGCCGTTCTGGCCTTTGCGGGACTACGCCGGCACCGACATCCCGGCGGTGAATCCGCGAATCCGCACGGTGACCTGCCCCTACACCGGCGAACAGCTTGCCACCGTTCCCGCCCTCAACCCCGACGTCACCATCGTGCACGCGCAGCGGTCCGACGCGAATGGCAACGCGCAGATCTGGGGCCTGCTCGGCGTCCAGAAAGAGGCCGCGTTCGCGTCCCGGCACGTAATCGTGGTGGTCGAAGAGCTGGTCGATGAGTCGGTGATTCGGGCGGATCCCAATCGCACGCTCATCCCGGGCCTGATCGTGGACGCGATCGTGGTCGAGCCCTGGGGCGCCCACCCCTCGTATGCCCAGGGGTTCTACGACCGGGACAACGACTTCTACGTGGCCTGGGAGGGCATTTCCCGCGACCCCGCCAAGCTGCGCGGCTACCTGGATGAGTTCGTATACGGTGTGGCTGACCGGCAGGGGTATCTGGCGAAGCAGCCGGGCCTGATGGAGCGGTTAGGCGCCGACGAGCGGGTGTGCGCGGGGGTGAACTATGGCTATTAGACGGCGGTCTGTCCCGTTTTTCACCGCAGAGGCGCAGAGTACGCAGAGAAGGACAAGAGAGGTGGTTTGTCTCCGCGTCCTCTGCGTCTCTGCGGTAAAACCAAAGGATACCTGAGCCATGATCGCCTATTCGCCCGGCGAGATCATGGCCTCCGTCGCCGCGCGCGAGCTCGGCGACGGCGAGGTGGTTTTCGTCGGTATCGGGCTCCCCAACCTGGCCTGCAATCTCGCGCGGGCCACCCATGCGCCCAACCTCGTGCTCATCTACGAATCCGGCGCGGTTGGCGCTCTGCCGGAGCGGCTTCCGGTATCCATCGGCGATCCCGCGCTGGTTACGGGGTCGCTCATGGTCTGCAGCATGGCCGACGTGTTCCAGTGCATCCTCCAAAACGGCTTGATCGAGGTGGGGTTCCTGGGCGGCGCCCAGGTGGATCGCTGGGGCAACATCAACACCACGGTGATCGGTGACTACCAGCGGCCCTCGGTCCGGCTACCGGGCAGCGGGGGCGCGGCCGAGATCGCCATTCACGCGCAACGCACCGTGATCATCAGCCGGCTCAACCCGCGGGCCTTTCCCGAGGCGGTGGATTTCATCACCAGTCCGGGGCACCGCGCTCGTGGTGGCACCCGGAAGGAGCTGGGGATGCCGGGCGCGGGCCCCGTCAAGGTGATCACCGACAAGGGCATCCTCGAGGCCGACCCGGAAACCGGGGAGCTGGTGCTCACGGCGCTCTATCCCGGCGTCCGAGCTGACGAGGTTCGCGCCGGGGTGGGCTGGCCGCTCCGCGCCCGCCCCGAGCTTGGCTGCGTCGAGCCGCCGGATGCGGGCGCACTCCATCTGCTTCGGGAGGTCCTCGACCCGCAGCGGCTCTACCTCAAGGGATGATCGAGCCGGCCCTCGGCGCACCACCGGAGCTCCCGCGCACGCTCACGCTGCGGGACCTCGTTCTGCTCAACGTCGTGGCCGTGCTCAGCATCCGCTGGCTCGCCACCTCCGCCGCCGCGGGCCCATCGAGCCTGGTGCTCTGGGTCTGCGCGGCGCTGTTCTTTTTCGTGCCGCAGGGGCTCGCCGTCGCCGATCTCGCGGCCCGGTTTCCCGACGAGGGCGGGATCTACGCGTGGACCAAGCGGGCCTTCGGCGAGGGGCACGGGTTTCTCTGCGGCTGGTGCTACTGGATCAACAACGTTCTCTACTATCCCAGCCTGCTGCTCTCCGGCGCCGTGATCGCGACCTATGCCTTCGGAATGGGCAACAGCGGGCTGGGCGATCGCCTGGCCTACGTGCTGCCGGTAGCACTGGGGGCCATGTGGCTCGCCGTGTGGCTCAACGTCGTGGGGCTCAAGGTCGGCAGATGGCTCCACAACATCGGGGCCATCGGCTCCTACCTCCCGGGGATCGCGATCGTGGTGCTGGGCGTGGCGGCCTTCATCGCGCGGCCGTCGGCGAACGCGTTCACTCGGGTGACCCTCACGCCGGACCTGAGCAAGATCCCCGAGCTCAATCTCTGGGCCTCGATCGCGTTCGCGTTCGCGGGTCTCGAGCTCTCGGCGACGCTAGGTGGGGAGATCCGCGACCCCCGGCGCATGCTCCCCCGCTCGATCTTCGTAGCGGCACCGCTCATCGCGCTCATCTACATCGCGGGGACCGGCGCGATCCTCTGGCTGGTACCGCAACAGAACGTGAACCTGGTCTCGGGAGTGCTCCAGGGCATCGCGGCGGGAGCGCAGGGCCTGGGCCCCATCGTGGCGTGGGTGGTCCCGCTCGCCGCGGCGGCCAACGCGCTGGGGAACATGGGCTGCGTCGGGGCCTGGCTCACCGGCTGCGCGCGAGTAGCCTTTGTCGTGGGGCTCGACCGCTACGTGCCGCCGGCTTTCGGCCGGATCCATCCCCGGTGGGGTACGCCGTACGTGGCGATTCTGGTGCAGGCGGCCCTGTCCACGATCTTTCTCTTCGTATCGGTAATCGGCAAAGGAACCACCGTCGAGAAGGCGTATCTGGTCCTGCTCGATACCATGATCCTGGTCTACTTCATCCCGTACTGCTACATGTTTTTGGCTTTCCTGGTCTTTGGGGTGGGCAGGCGGGCAGGCGGGCCGGCGGACAGCGTGCCCGTCCGACGCCTCCGCACGCTCGTGGTCGGCGTGACCGGACTCGCCGTCACGCTCTTCGCGATGGTGGTGGCCGCAATTCCGCCGCGAGGCACGACCGAGCCCTGGCTGTTCGAGCTCAAGGTCCTGGGTGGGTCGGGGGCATTCGTGGCGGCCGGCGTGCTGCTCTACTGGCGCGCGGCTCGCGCGGCCGCGAAGACACCGGCGGCCATAGCCGCGGCGCGGGTCGGGCAGGAGGCCTGATGGCACCACACGTCGCGGTCATCGGGGCAGGCGCTTTCGGGGGCTGGACGGCGCTCCACCTGTTGCGCGCCGGTGCACGGGTCACGCTGCTCGACGCGTGGGGACCCGGTAATGCCCGGGCCAGCTCGGGCGGCGAAACCCGCGTCATCCGGGGCATCTACGGCGGCAATCGGAGGTACGTCGAGTTGGCGGCGCGCTCCTTCGCTCTCTGGTGGGAGCACGAGGCACGTTGGCAGCGGCGGCTGTATCACCGCACCGGCGCTCTGTGGATGTTCTCCGGCGACGATGGCTATGCCCGGTCGACCCTGCCGCTCATGCGGGAGATCGGCCTCGAGGTGGCGGAGCTGGCCCCGTCCGATGCGGCGAAGCGATTTCCCCAGATCGACCTGGCCGGTGTGCGCAGCGCGTTCTACGAGATCGAGGCGGGGTATCTCCGGGCGCGGCAGGCGTGCGAGACGGTGGTGGAGGGCTTCGTGGCCGAAGGCGGCGAGTACCGGGTCCTGAGCGTTCGACCCACGCCTATGTCCGGCGGCGGGATGCGCCGGCTCGCGCTGGCCGACGGCACCACTCTCGAGGCCGACCGCTTCGTCTTTGCCTGCGGGCCCTGGCTCGGCCAGCTCTTCCCTGACGTCATCGGCGCCCGGGTGACACCCACCCGCCAGGAGGTTTTTTTCTTCGGGCCTCCGCCGGGTGACACCCGGTTCGACGACGGCCACTGTCCGGTGTGGATGGATTTCGGCGAGCGCTTTGTCTACGGGATCCCCGGCAACGACCGTCGCGGCTTCAAGGTTGCGGACGACACCCGCGGCCCGGCGATCGACCCCACGACCGAAGAACGGCTCCCCACCCCCGCCGCGATAGCCCGCGCCCGGGAGCTGCTGGCTCGCCGGTTTCCGGCGCTGGCCGGGGCGCCGGTCCTAGAGACTCGGGTCTGCCAGTACGAGCAGACGCCGGATGGGCATTTCATTCTCGATCGTCACCCGGCGGCCGACAATGTCTGGCTGGCCGGCGGCGGCTCGGGCCACGGCTTCAAGATGGGTCCGGCGGTCGGCGAGCTGGTGGCCGCTCTCGTCCTCGGCACCGGTCAACCGGAGCCCCAGTTCGCCCTCAATCGGCTTGCGTGATCATGTTTTCACCGCAGCGGCGCAGAGGGCGCAGAGAAACCACCCTAGTGTTGTTCCTCTGCGTTCTCTGCGCCTCTGTGGTTTTCTTTTGCTTTTCTGGCTTGGTCCGGGAAGCAGCCGCGCAGCGCGAGCCAGTCCTCAAGCAGATCAACGAGCCGCACAGCTACTACTACCGGGAGATGTATCTCCCGCAGCTCACCACCGGGCCGAGCAGCGCCACGTGGTCGCCGGACGGTCGCGAGCTGGTCTACTCCATGGGAGGGTCGCTCTGGCGC
>DASQPE010000152.1:0-9012 GCA_035644115.1 Gemmatimonadales bacterium | reverse complement strand
CACCGGGGACGCGGAGACGCCGCTGGCCGATCTGGAGCGCCGGCTGCGCCGGAGTCTGCCTGCGCCGCTGGCCCAGGCCCGCGAGCAGGTGCGCCGGGCGGCCGACCGAGCCGCCCGCGAAGTGGCCATTAACCAGCATATCCTGCGGCGGGTGCTCGAGGAGGGCGACGCCTTCCTTCAGCGGCTCTTCTCCAGCAAAGAGGCGGACACGTGCTCGTACTGAACCGCCGACTTGGCGAAGCGATCGTGATAGACGGCGGTATCCGTGTCGTCGTGCTCCAGTGCGACCGCCGCAGCGTGCGACTCGGTATCGAGGCGCCGGGTGAGACCGGCATCTTTCGCGAGGAGTTGGTGCACGGACAACCGGCAGCCCAGCCCGGCGCCGCGGACCAGTAGCCTACCAGACCGGCAGCTCGACCACGAACTTCGCGCCCGAGCCGGTAGGCTCGTGGCGGACCGCTCCACCGGCCTCCTCGACCAGCATTCGCGTCACCGCCAGACCGAGGCCCGTCAGTGGCCGGCCTTGCTTGGTCGTCACGAACGGCTGGAACAGCCGATCCCGTACCGCCGCCGACACACCCGGGCCATCATCCTCCATCGCCAGCTCCACCATCCGTCCGCCCGCCACCACTCGCGCGCTCACCCGAATAGTGGTGCCGACCCCGCCCGCGAGCGCCTCGTGGGCGTTCATGAGCAGGTTCAGCAACGCGTGGGCGAGCCGGTCCTCGACCCCGCGCACCGCCGGGAGCGCGGTCGCGAGGGCGCCGGACTGATCGAAATCGAGCGGACCGTGATTGCTGGCATGGACGGCGGCGAGCAGCTCCAGCAGCTGGCGGATGGGAATCGGCTCCGGCTCCCGCTGGGTCGCGGGCGGCCGGAGTGCCCGGTCCAGCAGGTCGAGCACGTCGCGCAGCCGGGCCGACGCCGTGTGCAGCGTGTTCTGCAGGGTCGGGTCCACCAGGCTGTCGCCCTGGTCGAGCAGGTCGTCCACCAGGGAGATGGCCTGGGCCGGTCCGCGCACTTCGTGCATCAGCCAGCGCGAGATGGTGCCGTAGATCGCCGCCCGGTTCGCGGCGATCAGGAGTGCACTCTCCCGCTCGGCTGAGGTGTTCAGGTTCCCGGCTCCTGGGCGAGGCGGGCGAGGCGGCTGCGGACTTCTTTCACGCCGGGCTGGAGCTCGGCGTCTGCATTTTTCCACAGCTCGACGAACTGATTGTAGTAGGCTGCCGCTTTCTTTCGATCGCCCTTGGCCTCGTAGAGCTCGCCGAGCCGCTTGTACGTCGGGGCGAGGGCATAGCGATCGGCGGCCAGGTGGCCGACTGCCGTTGGCGTGCCGAGGATCCGCTCGTAGACCACACGCGCGGAATCCTGCTGCCCCTGGCGGTCGTAGAGACTTGCCAGCTCGAAGAGTCCGCAAGTCCGACAGTAGCCGTCGCGCTGGTTCCATTCCCGGTACGCATCGGCTGCCACTCCCATCCGGCCCTCGGCCTCGGCGACGCGACCGTACGCTCTCCCGGCCTCATCCACCTGCCGGCGGGAGGTCGCTGGGACCTTGGCCTCGTACTCGCGGAGCAGGCGCCGGGCCTGCTCGACCCTGCCTGCCTGCGCGTAAATCGCGGCCACATCGATATAGGGCCGATCCAGGGGTTCCAATGAGTCCAGTGGATGCCGCCCGAATGCGTCGTCCAGGATCCCGAGCGCTTTCCCGGGCTGGTTGCGGTATCCGAGCTCGAGGGCGGCGAGTTGCGCTGCTGCGCGGATGTAGTCTGCCGGCAGCCCGCGCGCTTCACCCTCGGCCATCTGGTCGCGCCGATAGCGCGCGGCCTCGGCCAGGCGACCCTGCGCCTCCGCGATCGCCGCGAGCGTCCCGCTGGTACGGGCTTGCCACTCCTGGCTGCTCTGCTGCTCGCGGCGCAGTTGGAGCGCAAGCTGCTCCGCGGACTGCCGGTCTCCTTCCGCCAACGAAAGCAATACTCTGAACTGCAGTCGTATCGGCGCTTCGGGCGGCAATGCTTCCTGGGCCCGGGCGACTGTGCTCCGCGCCGGCTCGAGGCGGCCCTGGGCCACCTGGGCGTTCAGCAGCTGGAAGAAGTACTGCGACGCGGTGCCGACCCGAAGCGCGCGGGTTGCCAGGCTCTCGGCTTCGGTGTAGTGCCCCTCCGTGTTCATCACCAGCGCGAGATTGTTGAGCGCGATGTCGTTGTCAGGGTCGAACGCGAGTAGAGATCGGTACGCTGCCGCCTCCTTGGCCGGGTCTCCCTCGACCACGCCGTAGTAGTAGGCCGTCGCGAGGCCCCGCTCGACTTCGGGGAGCCGATCGCGCCGTGTGAACGCGTTGGTGGCCGCCTGGACTTCCTCGGAGCCTGCTCCGGCGGTGGGCGCGGTGGAGGAGTTGCCGATTGCCACCGCGAGCTTCCGGTACGCCATGGCGAACCCGGTATCGAGCGCGATCGCCTCCTGCAGCACCGGGACGGCCGCCTCGGGTCGGCCCAGGTCGATGAGTCGGGTGCCTTCCGTGTACTTCCGGAGCGCCGCGAGCGAGCTGGTTGTGACCCGCTCGAGCGGCGGGTTCGCGCGGATGGTGACCAGCGACTCGCCGATGCGCTCGCGCAGCTTGCCGGAGAGCCGATCGATCGCCTTGAGCAACCCGACCGCGTCGTCGGCCGTCTCTCGCACCGCCGTCAGCAGCCGGCCGTCTCCCGCGGACACTAACGTCGCGGAGAGCACGTACCCTCGTCCTACCGGATCGATCTGCCCAGCCACGATCGCCTTGACGCCGGACCGCTCCGCGATCTCCCGCGCGACTATCGAGCTCAACGCCGCGTCCGGAGCGCGGCGCATGCGTCGCAGCTCGTCACCGACCTCCGATGCGTCGACCAGCCGAACGGTTGGCGACTGCGAGAGGTCGACCCGGAACGCCTCGGTCAACGACGCGCCCAGCGTCGCGTCGGACGTGTGATTCTCGAAGTCGGCGAGAATGAGCCGGTCGCGCTCGGCGAGTGCTCCCGAAGCCACCAGGGTGCCCACGGGTCCGATTCCCAGCAGCCGCATGGCCGTGTAAACGGCGGCCACCGCCGCGAGCCCGGAGAACGCGAGCGCGCCGCCCAGCAGCGCCTTCCGCCACGTGAGCAGGCGTTGCAGCCCCGTCTCCTTCACCGCTGCGTGCGCCGCCGTCGTGCGGGCGATGGCGCGGCGGCGCTCTCGCAGGCCAGTGACCAGCATGATAGGGAGGCCGGCCGCGAGCAGAAGACCCGCGCCCCAGAAGACCCAATCCGGCAATCCCAGCCGGAGGACCAGGAACCGGGCCACCCCGAGGACGATGACGGCTGCGACCGCGAACAGTCCCGCCACGCGCCCCGGATGGCCCCGCCGAATGGCGGCTTCCGTCGCGCCGGAGATCGGCACGACCGCGGGCACAGTGCCTCCGCTCGGCGTCGTCACGCCTTCGAGCAGCGGCACCAGTTCGGCCGCGGTTTGGGGTCGGTCGTCGACCCGCTTCTCCAGACAGCGCATGATGAGCGCGGCAAGCGGGGCGGGGCAGCCCGGCACTCGTTCGCCAAGGGACTCCGGGGCGCGGGTGACGTGAGCCGCGAGGGCCTGCTGCGGAGTCATGCCGTCGAACGGGGTCCTCCCCGCCACCATCTCGTACCCCATGACGCCGAGTGCGTAGAGGTCGGCCCGATGATCGATCTTCGGATCGGCGACGGCCTGTTCGGGCGCCATGTACGCCGGCGTCCCCAGAGTCATGCCGACGGTGGTGAGCCCCTGGTCTGCTGCCTCGCTCACCGCCTTCGCCACGCCGAAGTCCATCACCAGGGCGTGTCGGCCCGCGAGCATGACGTTCTCGGGCTTGATGTCCCGATGCACCACGCCGTGCGCATGGGCGTAAGCCAGCGCGTCAGCCACCTCGCGCATATAGCGGGCGGCATCCACCGGGGGTAGCGCCCCGTCACGGACCAGTCGCGCGCGGAGAGGCTCGCCCTCGACGAACGGCATCACGTAATACAGAAAGCCTTCGGCCTCGCCGGAATCGTGAAGCGGCAGTATGTGGGGATGGGAAAGCTGGGCCGCGATCTCGATCTCGCGGAGGAATCGGGTGCCGCCGATGGACTCGGCCAGCTCGGGGCGCAGCACCTTGACCGCGACCTTGCGCCGGTGCTTGAGGTCCTCGGCCAGGTACACCGTCGCCATGCCGCCCTGACCCAGCTCGCGCTCGATGCGATAACGGTCGGCCAGCGCCGCGCTCAGCCGCGCGGCGACGTCGCCGCGGGGGCGGACCGGGGTCACGTTGCCGGCTCCTGCGCCAGCCGGGCCAAGCGCCCGCGGATTTCCTTTACTCCGGGCTGAAGCTCCGGGTCGGCGTCCTTCCAGAGCTCCACGAAGCGACCGTAGTACTCAGCCGCCTTCTTCCGGTCGCCCTTTACCTCGTACAGCTCGCCCAGGCGCTTCAGGCTCGGCGCCAGCGTCGGGCCGTCACCCAATAGGCGCCCAGTCGTTGCCGGGACCGAAACCGCGCGCTCGTAGAGCGCGATAGCCGAGTCCGGCTGTCCCATTGTGTCATAGACCCCGGCGAGCTCGTAGAGTCCGCAGATATTGCAGTTGCCGCCCTCGTCGTAAAGCGCGCGGAACGCAGCAATGGCGTCGGCGTTGCGACCCTCCGCCCGCGCGATGTACCCCTCCGGCCAGTGTCGCCACCACATGCCGCGCCGTAGGCCCGCCGGAACTTCGGTTTCGAACTGGCGCATCAATCGCTTCGCCACGTCCACCTTGCCCGCTCGCGCGTACACCCATGCCAGGCGGGGCAGGGGGCGGTCGAGTGCGGGCATCGAGTCGAGGGGGTGCTTCGCCAGCGCGGCGGAGAGGATGCCCAGCGCCTCCGCGGGGCGGTCGCGGTAGCTGATCTCGAGCTCTGCCAGGCCGGCTGCCGCGTTCACGTATTCCTGCGGCAGGCCGCGGGCCTGCTGGAGCGCCATCTCTTCGCGGATGCGCTGGGCGGCCTCAGCCAGCTTGCCGCTACGCTCGCTGGCTCGTGCCAGCATCTCGGTGGTCAGGGCTTGCAGAGCCGGGCTCGGCTGCGCGTCGTGCTGGAGCTCGCGGAGGTACCGTTCCGAGGCGGCGTAGTCCCGCTCGGCGGCGGCGATCGCGGCGCGGTGCCAGTTCACGATAAGAGTCGGGGGCACCACCTTCGCCTCCCGCTCGATGGTCGCGCGCGCGTCGGCCAGATGCCCGAGCCCGACCTGGGCGTCGATCAGGTTGTCGTAGTAGAACGCAGCGGAGCCGATGCGGACGGCCCGGGTCGCCAGCGTCTCCGCCTCGGCCCAGCGGCGCGCGCTATTAAGCATGAGGGCCAGATTATTGAGCCCGATGGTGTTGTCCGGGTCGAGCGCCAGTGCCGAGCGGTAGGCGCTGATGGCCTTCGGGGCGTCATAGTCCACGCTGCTGTAGTAGTATGCCATGGCCAGATCACGCTCCACCTCCGGCAGGCGGTCTCGGTGGGTGTACGCCCGCGTGGCGGCGTCGACCATCTGGCCGTTGGACCCTCCGATATTCCCCAGCACGGCCGCGAGTTTCCGGTACGCCATGGCAAACCCGCTGTCGAGCGCGACTGCTTCTTGGAGCAGCGGGACAGCCTCCTCCTGCCGCCCCGCGTCCGCGAGCCGGACGGCTTCCGAGTACTTGCGAAGCGCGGGCAGCGAACCCGTCGTGACCTGTTCCAGCGAAGGATTGGCGCGGATCGTGACCAGCGACTCACCGATGCGCTCGCGCAGCTTGCCAGACAACCGGTCGATCGCCTTGAGCAGCGCCGTTGGACCCTCCGCCGTCTCTCGGACCGCCGCCAGGGCACGGCCGTCGGCGGCCGACACCAGGCTGGCCGTGAGTAGGTATCCACCCCCGACTGGGTCGATCTGCCCGGTGACCACGGCCTTGATGCCCTCGCGCTCGCCCAACTCCCGGGCGAGCCCGGCGGTGAGCGGGACGCCGGCAGGCCGCTGCATGCGTTGCAGCGCGTCACGCGCCGCCTGCTGGTCGAGCACCCGGACGGTGGGCGACTGCGACAGGTCTACCCGCATCGCCTCGGTGAGCGAGGGGCCGAGCGTCGTGTCGGCCGTATGGTTCTCGAAATCGGCCAGCAGCAACTGCTCCCGGTCTTTCAGGACCCCCGAGGCCAGCAGGGTTCCCACCGGCCCGATCCCGAGGAGCCGCATCGCGGTATAGGCGCCGGCTATCACGGCGAGCCCGGTGAACGCGAGCGCCCCGCCCAGCAATGCCTTGCGCCAGGTGAACCACTGGCCGACTCCCGACTCGGCCGCTCCCCGCGTCGCCAGCGTCGTCTGGGCGATCGCGCGCCGTCGCTCGTGATGCCCGGTGAGCATCATGATCGGGAGGCCAATGCCGAGCAGCGTGCCCGCTCCCCAGAACACCCAGTCGGGCAGGCCGAGTCGTAGCACGAGGAACCGCACAACCGCAAGGACGACGATCGACCCGATCGCGAACAGGGCCGCCACCCGGGCCGGGTGGCCCCGCCGAATGGCCGCCTCCGTGCCGGGCGTGATGGCCGGCTGGGTCAGGGTCGGCGCCATCCCTCCGCTTGGGGTCGACATGGTGTCGAGCTGCGGCACCAGCTCGGCCGCAGTCTGCCAGCGGTCGGCCGCGCGCTTCTCCAGGCACCGCATCACCAGCGTGTTGAGCTGGGCCGATACGGTGGGCCGGTAGCGGGTGACGGGGTCGGGCGACTGGGTAATGTGGGCGGCGAGCAGCGCCTGCGGCGTGGGTGCGGTAAAGGGCGGGCGCCCGCAGAGCATCTCGTAGACCAGCACTCCCACGGCGTAGATGTCGGCCCGGTGATCGACGTGCGGGTCGGCCGCCGCCTGCTCGGGTGACATGTAGGCCGGCGTCCCCAGCGCCACCCCCAGCGAGGTAAGCGAGCTGTGCCCGTCGCCGCTCGAGGCGCTCACCGCTTTGGCCACGCCGAAGTCGGCCACCAGAGCGTGGCCCTCGGAGAGCAGCACGTTGTCCGGCTTGATGTCGCGGTGGACCACGCCGCTACGGTGCGCGTAGGCCAGGGCGTCGACCACCTCGCGCAGGATCTTCACTGCTTCGGTGACCGGGAGCTCGCCCTCGCGCGCCAGTTTCACCCGGAGCGACTCGCCCTGGATGAACGGCATGACGTAGTAGAGCAGATCGCCCGCGGCGCCGGCGGTCAGGAGGGGGACGATGTGGGGGTGCTGCAGTCGAGCAGCGAGCTGGATCTCGCGCTCGAATCGCTCGGCGTTGACCCCGGCGCCCATCTCGGGGGGAAGGACCTTGACGACGACCTGGCGTCCGAGGCGAGTCTCCTCCGCGAGGAAAACGCGGCTCATCCCACCGCCGCCGAGCTCCCTCTGGATGCGGTAGACGTCACCAAGCACGCCCTGGAGCCGCGACCGGAGGTCGTGCGACTGAAGGTCGATGGTGGACTCCTGGGGAGGCGAACGGGCTGAAAGCTACGGGCTCCTGATGCCCGAAGCTAGGCAGAGCAGCCGACCGATTCGCCCTCCCCGGCAATAATGCGCTCTCCGGCACTTTCTTCCCGGTCGTGGGCTTGCTCTCCAGCCGCCGAGATTCAAGCTAATTCACTTCAAACCAGGCGTTTACGTCTCGCCGCCCAGCGTGGCCTCGGGCTTGCTTTTGGCTTGCGCAAAGCGCTCGTTCCGCCGACACCCCGCTGGGAGCTCGCATGCTGGTCTTGAATCGAAGGATTTCCGAGTGACGGCGCCTCGCTGGCCCGTGCGGATTCTTCTGGCCGATCGTGCCAGCGAGTCGAGCGCGGCAATGCAGAAGACACTCGCCTCAGCTGGCTACGAGGTGATAGCAGCAGAGTGCGCGGACGAGGTCCTCGACCTGGTCCGCCGTCAGCGAATCGCCTGTCTAGTGCTCGAGATCGATCTGGCGGGCCTGCCCACGGCCGAGCTTCTGCGGCGCCTCTTGGAGGAGGAGCCGAACCTCGCTGTCGTGATCGCGACGGCCGTGAACCACGCCGAGCGCGCGGCTGAATTGCTGCGGCTTGGCGCACTCGATTTTCTGGTGAAACCGGTGGATGAGGCACGGCTTGCGAAGGCTATCGAGCGCGCCCTGCGGGATCGCGACGCACGGATCGGCCAGGCCAAGGCGCAGGGGGTGCTCCGCGAGGAGGTGATCCGGCTGTCAATGGAGCTGCGGCAGGAACGGACCGCATCGGAGCGGATGTCAGTCGCCACCTTGGCATCATTAGTTCACATGATCGAGACCCGCGATCGCTATCTAGCCGGCCATTCGCTGCGCGTCGCTCAGATGGCCGCTTCCATCGGCGCGGAACTCGGCCGAACCGAAGACGAGATCGAGACGGTGCGCGTGGCGGGACGGCTGCACGATCTGGGCATGATTTGTATTGGAGAAGGAATCCTGTCCAAGTCGGGACCGCTCACCGAGAGCGAATTTGCCCGGGTCAAGGAACATGTGATCATCGGGGCCGAGATCCTGGAACCGCTAGCCAACCTTCGTGGCGTGAGCAGCTTCGTCCGCAGCCATCACGAGCGTTGGGACGGAAGCGGCTACCCCGATGGTCTCGCAGGCGAGCAGATCCCTTGGGGAGCCCGGGTCATTGGCGCCGCAGAAGTCCTCGACGCGCTAACGACATCCAGGCCCTACCGCCGAGAGCTCCCCCTGGAGCAGGCCATCGAGCGCATGCGAACAATGAAGGCGACAGTGCTCGATCCCGACGTGTTCGAGACCCTTGCGAACATCGTGGACCGACGCCGCGCTCTGGTCTTCATCGAGGCCCAGGACGAAGCGGGACCGACCCTTAGGTCCGAAGTCATCGGCGTCTGATTTCGGCGACCGGCGCCCCTGGCGCGGCCCCGAAATCCTCCTCCGCTCAACTTTCAACCTGCTCCTGCCGACAGTTTAGCCTGATACGCGGTCACTCGTGATTCAAAAGGCCGGTCATGGGGTTCCTCTCCAATCTCCGTATACGTTACAAGCTCGCCCTGGTCG
>DASQPE010000151.1:0-8012 GCA_035644115.1 Gemmatimonadales bacterium | reverse complement strand
GAGGGGTGCGAAGAGCTCGCGCGCGGTGCGCCGCGCATCGACATCCTGGTGAACAACGTCGCCATCTTCGAGCCCAAGCCGTTCGAGGAAATTCCCGATGCCGACTGGCTGCGATTCTTCGAGACCAATGTCCTGAGCGGTGTGCGCCTCGCACGTCATTACCTGCCCCACATGCGGCAAGCCAACTGGGGTCGGATCCTGTTCATATCCAGCGAATCCGCCGTGCAGATCCCGGTCGAGATGATCCACTACGGGATGACCAAGACTGCCCAGATCGCCGTCGCACGGGGGCTGGCCGAAGCCACCGCGGGGACCGGCATCACCGTCAACAGCCTGCTCCCCGGCCCCACCCGCTCCGAGGGCGTCGGAGCGTTCCTGGCGCAGATGGCTCAGGCCAAGGGGGTCGATCTGGCGACGATGGAGCGGGAGTTCTTCGAGACCGTGCGGCCGACCTCGCTGCTCAAGCGGTTCGCCACGGTCGACGAGGTCGCCGCCATGGCGGTCTATCTGTGCAGCCCCCTCGCCTCGGCCACCAGCGGCGCGGCGGTCCGGGTGGACGGCGGCGTGGTCCGGGCCGCTCTTTAACTCTTCACAGTCTGTCCGCCTAGCCCTTCACCGCTCCGGCCGTGAGCCCCTGCACGATCCGCCGCTGAAACAGCAGCACCAGCGCGGCGACGGGCGCCGTGGCCACGATCGCCGCCGCGAGAATCTGCCCCCAGGGTACCTGGTAGCGGCCGCGGAACAGCGCGATCGCCACCGGCACCGTCTGTCGCTCGGGCCCGAGGGTAAACGAGAGCGCGAAGAGGAACTCGTTCCAGCAATAGAGGAACGTGAGGATCGCGGTCGCCGCGAGGCCGGGAAGCGCCACCGGAATGACGATCTCCCAGAAGGTCCGCAAGCGGCCCGCGCCATCCACCATCGCCGCCTCCTCCAGTTCTACCGGGAGCTGGCGGAAGAACCCGACCAGCAGCCACACCGTGAGCGGGGTCGCGAAGGTGAGATAGGGAAGGATCAACCCCGGATAGGTGTTGATCAGCCGGAGGCTCCGGAGCACCAGGTAGAGCGGCGAGACGATGGCGATCTGGGGGAACATGCTCACCGTAAGGATCAGCGCGAGCAGCGGCCCCTTGCCCCGGAACCGGAGCCGCGCGAGCGCGTAGGCGCAGAATGACCCCACCACGACGCAGAACACGGTGGTAGTGCCGGCCACGATCAGCGAGTTCCGAATAGGCACCCAGAATCCGCGTTCGGCAAACAGGGTGCGATAGTGATCCAGTACCAGGCTGGTCGGGAGGAGCGACGGCTTCTGGAAGAGGCGCGCCTCTGGCGTGAGCGACGACACGATCGCCCAATAGAACGGGAACGCGCTGCCCAGTAGCAGGACCGCGATCACGATGTCGGCGCCGGTCCATTTGCGCCCCCTCACGATTTCGCCTCCGTCAGGTCCCGGCCGAGCAGCCTCAGATACGCCGCAGCGAGGACAAAAGACACGGCGAACGTGATCACGGAGAGTGCCGAGCCGTAGCCGAATCGGAGGTTCTGCAGCAGCGAGTTGAAGGTGTAGAGCGCGATCGGCTCGGTCGAGGTCCCGGGCCCGCCGCCGGTCAGCACGTAGATCAGATCGAACACTCGAAAGCTGTCCAGCGTCCGGAAAACGAGCGCGACCAGCAGGGCCGGTTTGAGGAGCGGCAGGGTGACGTGCCGGAACTGCTGCCAGGCCGACGCCCCGTCGATGCGGGCCGCCTCATAGAGTCCCGCATCGATGTTCTGCAGGCCGGCCAGCAGCAGCAGCGCCACGAACGGCGTCGTCTTCCATACGTCCGAAACGATGACCGGCACCCAGGCAAGGTCGGGCCGGATGAACCAGACGATCGGCTCGCGCGTGAGTCCGATCCTGCCGAGGACCGCGTTGACGATCCCGGCCTGGTCGTCAAACATGAAGCGCCAGAGGAGCGCCGATACGACGGTGGGAATCGCCCAGGGCACGAGCACGGCCGCTCGAACCAGAGTGCGGCCCCTGGTGGCGCGGTTCATGGCCAGCGCCAGGACCAGTCCCAGCCCTAGCTCGATCGTCACGCTGATGGCAGTAAAAAACCCGGTGTGCCCGAGCGCCGACCAGAATCGCGGATCGCCGAGTGCTTCCGCGTAGTTGCCCGCCCCGATGAACGGCCGGCCCAGCCAGGGCATCCGCAGATCATGGAGGTGCACCGACTCCCACAGCGTCCAGGCCAGGGGGAACAGCGCCACCAGCAGAATCGTCCCGACGGCGGGCGTGACCAGCCACCAGGCGAGCCGCGCTTCCCGCCGCTCGAGCCCGCGCCGAAGATCAGTGCTGTGCAAGAGGGGTTCCCGGGCCCAACCCGGCCCGATTCAGCAGCGCCTGCATCTCGGCCGCGGCGCGCGCGAGGCCGCGAGCCGGATCGATCTGCCGGGTGAGCACGCGGTGCAGCTGCACTTGCAGTATCTCCGACAGCTCGGTGTAGACCGGCGTCACCGGGCGCGGAACCGCATGCTCGATGATCTCCCGGGCCGTCGCCACCGGAACTGAGAGGGACTTGGCCAGCGCGGGATCGTCGTAGAGGACACGACGCGTGGGGAACTGGCCGGTGACTCGAGCCCGCTCCAGCATCTGCTCGGGACGGGTGAGATAATCGACCACCGCCCAGGCCGCCGCGGGGTTCTCGCTGCGGGCGTTGATGGCGAGCTGCGCCCCACCCAGCGCGGCCGTGGGTGCGCCGTTCGAGGCGGCGGGCATCGGCGCGACCGCGAAACGTCCGGCCACCCGGGACACCGCGCTATCGCCCATGATCGGATACGGGTAGGGCCAGTTCCGCATGAATGCGGCGTCCCCGTTCTGGAACGCGAAGCGGGTCTCCTCTTCGTGCCAGGTCAGCACGCTCGACGGAACTATGCCGGAACGATAGATCTCGTCCCGCATCGTGTTGAGCGCCTGGAGCCCGGCGGGCGAGCTCACCACCACCTTGCCGCCCTGCAGAATCTGCCCGCCGTAAGCCCCCAGATACTCGAGGAACACCGTCACCAGTCCCTCGTAGCGGGCCCCCGACCAGACCAGCCCGAACCGTAGTCCCCGAGCTCTGGCGCGCGCGGCCTCCTGCTCCAACTCGGCGAGCGAGGTTGGCGCGCGCGGCATGAGATCGGTTCGCCAATAGAGCATCCCGACATCGGCGAACCACGGAATCGCGAACAGTCGCCGCTGCCAACGATTGGCTTCGATGGTGACCGGAAAGAAGGCGTTGGTATCGGGATTGAAACGTTCGAGCGGAAGGATCCAGCCGGCGGCGGCGAACTCCGGAGTCCAGATGGCGTCCAGTTGGAGAATGTCGGGCTCGCTGGCCTCCGCATTCAGCCACTGGACATAGAGCTGGTGTCGTTGGTCGGCGGCATCCGGCGTGTCCCGTTGAACCACCCGGATGGTCGGGTGCTCCCGCATGAACCGCTGGAGCTGCGACCGCAGCACCGCTCCTTCCCCGCCCAGCATGCTGCCGGGAAAGGTGACCACGGTCGCTCCGCTCGACGGGGCCCGGCCGCAGCTCGCGGCGAGCATCAGCCCGAGCAACGACCCCGCGACCCTGAGCGAGCGGATTGGCCTGATACGATGGGACACCACGCCTCAGGCTAATAGGACGTTGTAGGCGGCGCCAGCAACCGCCTGCGTGGCACCTGCGGCCGGAGCGTCGTCTTGCAACGGGTTTGACCGGACACCCACGACGACCAAGATTTCGTCGCGACCATGGGCCGACTCCGTATTCTCTTCGTCACCGCTTTCGTCGACATGGTGGGGCTCGCGATGATCGGGCCCCTCCTGCCCTTCTATGCCACCCAGTTCGGCAGCAAGGCCGCAGTCGTGGGCGTGCTCGTCGCCGCGTTCTCGATTGCCCAGCTCGCCTGTGCACCCCTCTGGGGCCGTTTCTCCGACCGCTACGGCCGCCGCCCCGCGATTCTCGCGGGGCTTCTCATTACCGCCGCAGCGTACGTCCTCTTTGCCATGGCCGGATCCCTGGTCGCACTCTTCCTCTCCCGCATCGTGCAGGGCGCGGGCGGCGGCACCATCGGCGTGGTCCAGGCCTACGTGGCCGATGCCTCGGCGCCGGAGCAACGCACCAAGAGCCTCGGCTGGCTGTCGGCGGTCACCAGCTTTGGCGCCGTAGTCGGTCCCGCCTTCGGCTCTCTTCTGGTTGCGCTCGGCGGCCGCCGAGCGCCTGGTCTGGCCGCGGCGGTGCTCGCGCTGCTCGTCGCCGGCTTCGCCTCCCGCTATCTCAGCGAGTCACGTGAGCTCCGGCCGTCGGGCGCCTACCGGGCGGTGCCGAGTCGGACCGGCCGTGGGGCGGTTGCCTACGTGCTGGCACGCTGGCACGAGCCCGCCCCGCGCCTGATCTGGATCTACGCGGTGGCGATCGGGGCTTTTTACGGAACGATGCAGACCGTTCCCCTCCTGCTCGAGCAACGACTCGGCATCACCGAGCGAAACATCGGCTACTTCGTGATGTATCTGGGCGGGATGGGAGTGGTGGTCCGGGCCCTGGTCCTCGGGCGCATCGTGGATCGTCTCGGTGAGGCCCGGCTGTCGCGGGTGGGCATCGTGCTGCTCTCGGCCGGGCTCGCGGCGACCGGGTTGGCGCATGGGGGCCTGCTCTTCTTCATCGGGTTTACCCTCATGCCGCTGGGCACCGCGTTCCTGTTTCCCTGCGTCACCGGCCTGCTCTCCCGCGTCATCCCGTCAGGCGAACGCGGCCTGTACATGGGCGTGCAGCACACCTTCGGCGGGGTCTCCCGGGTCGCCTTTCCCATCGCCGCCGGGTTGGCGATGGACCATCTCGGCATGGGCGTGCCGTTCTGGGTCGCCGGGCTGCTGGTGCTTGCAACCCTGCCCCTCACTGGCGCCCTGGCGGGCTATCTCGGACCTGAACCCGCTCAGGCCGAGGCCGCACAAGCGCGGCAGCTCTCGGCCGCCGAGCTGACGGGCGAATTTCCGGTGGAGCCGGCGCCGTCGGCTATCGACGTCCAAGCGGCCGACGCCCGCGCGGCGGAGCCCTAGATTGCCGACCAGGCCACCGCAGACTGTCATTTGCTTTCTGCAGGATCCGTCTCGCAATACGTTCATCTAGGCACGCCACCGGCCTCTCGAAGCACGACCGCCAAGCATGACGCGCACATCATGCACGGATTCTCGTGCGGGGTGCTTGCGCAGCCCTCGGGCGTCTCGTTACACTTTCGTCGCCCCGCGGCCCTCGCGCCGGCGCTCGCTCGGCCTCGAGCCCATTCCACCCCCAACCGTCAGGATCTGTCCCGTGACCCAACTCCCCACGCTGTTTGCACTCCAGAGCGCGCCGCCGGCCGTCGTGCCGGCGGACACCGCCTGGATGCTGGTGGCCACCGCGCTGGTGCTGCTGATGACTCCCGCGCTCGCGTTCTTCTACGGCGGTCTGGTCCGGTCGAAGAACTCGCTCAACACGATGATGATGAGCTACGCCGCCTTGGGGGTCGTCGGCATCGTGTGGGCCCTGCTGGCCTACAGCCTGGCCTTCAGCGACGGCAACGCGATCATCGGCAGCACAACCAACGCGCTGCTCGCGGGAGTCGGCACCGAAGCCAAGGGAACGATTCCGCACCTGCTGTTCATGGCGTTCCAGGGAACCTTTGCCATCATCACGGCGGCGCTCATCTCCGGCGCGGTGGTCGAGCGGATGCGGTTCGGTCCCTATCTCGTCTTCCTCGTGGCCTGGTCGCTGCTGGTGTATGCCCCGGTGGCCCACTGGGTCTGGGGTGGTGGCTGGCTCATGAGCCGCGGAGTGCTCGACTTTGCCGGTGGCACGGTGGTGCACATCAACGCGGGCGTGTCCGCGCTGGTCGCCGCGCTGGTGCTTGGCGCCCGGAAGGACTACAGCCGCCAGGCTATCCTGCCCCACAGCGTACCGTTCACGTTGCTCGGGGCCGGACTGCTCTGGTTCGGCTGGTTCGGGTTCAACGGGGGGAGCGCCCTGGCCTCGAACGAGCTCGCCGCGCTTGCCTTCACCAACACCTTCCTCGCCCCGATGGCGACGCTCGTCGTGTGGGTGCTGCTCGACTACTTCCGGACCGGCCGAGCCACGGCGGTCGGCGGGGCTACCGCGATCGTGGTTGGCCTCGTCGCGATCACGCCCGCCGCCGGGTTCGTGAGTCCTGCCGGCGCACTGGTCCTCGGCGCGATCGCCGCCCTGCCGAGCTATTTCGCCATCGTGTTCCGGTCGCGCACCCGGCTGGATGACTCGCTGGACGTGTTCGCGGGACACGGCATTGGCGGGGCCACCGGCGCGCTCCTGACCGGCGTGTTCGCGCAGAAGGCCTGGAACTCGGCCGGCGCCGACGGGCTCCTGGCGGGCAACCCGGCACAGCTCGGCATCCAGGCGCTCGGAGTGGCAACGTCGATGGTCTATGCCGGCTTCATGACGTTCTTCATTCTCAAGGCACTCGGGCTGGTGATGGCGCTGCGGGCCGAACCCCGGACCGAGGGGATCGGCATGGACGTGAGCGAGCACGGCGAAGAGGCCTACAGCAACGGCGAGGGGTCGATTCTGGTGATTCAGGAGTCCAAGGCCAGCGCACCCGCCCCCGTCCTCACCCCGCAGGCCGCGGCGCGTTGACGCCGGGAGGATCCATGAAACTCATCGTCGCTATCATCCGGCCCGACCGTCTGAACGAAGTGCTCGAGGCGCTCTACCGCACCGAGGTGCGAGGACTCACGGTGTCCCGCGTCCTTGGGCACGGCGGAGAAACCGATCGGGTGGAGACCTACCGTGGTACTACGGTCAAGATGGAGCTGCACGAGAAGGTGCGGCTCGAGATCGGGGTCTCCGAGCCGTTCGTCAACGTCACGGTAAAAGCGATTCTCGGCGCAGCCCGCACCGGCGAGGTCGGTGACGGGAAGGTGTTCGTGCTGGACGTGAAGCAGGTGCACCGGATCCGCACCGGCGAGCGGGATGAAGCGGCGGTGACACCGCCGCTGCCGGTGGAAGCGTAGGTCACGCCTCCGGAGCGCCGACAAGGCCGGCCGTTCCGGCTTCCACCTCGCCTCGAGCGGCTGGCGGTCCGGGACGGTGGGGTTGCCCGGCGCGCAGATCTCCGAAGCGCAGCAGCAGACCCAGCGCCATGACGAAGACCGCTATCGCGAAAATTGCACTTGGGGTGAACGGCGCCTTGGGCGGAGCTGGCTCCATGAGGGCAGACCCTCCTCGTGACGGTATAGAACGGTGCTAGTCGTTTCGGCTACGATCCGTGCCTTGCTCAATCACCGCCTGCGTCCTCCGACGGCGCCCCTGCCTCCAGCCACCCGCGGAAGTCGTCCGATTCGACGGCGAGCTCCCATTCCGCCAGCAGGGCGAGCGCCATCGCGCGCACCGGGCCGCTCGCCGGGACGTCGAGCGAGCGCGCGAGCAACCACGCCTCGAAGCGATCCGGCGCGGGATCGTCACGCACTGCCGCCTCCAGCAGCTCGCGCTTGATCGAGAGCCCGATCCCATCCGGGGTGGTATCCCGCTTGCGGCGCCGACGCCGGCCCTCCGAGGCGTCGAGCGCCGCCAGGAGGCCGCGGCAGACGGTCGAGGGTCGAAGCTCGGGCGGCGCCTGGCTCATGATGGTGGGCTTACCCGGCGCGCCGGCCGGGGCTCGATTCGGAGCTGGAGGGCATGACCCGGCCCGGGCGGTCGGGACCACCCTCGCTCTCGCGCGATCAGGTCCAGCTCGACCGTCTCGAGATCGGAAAGCAGCACGCCCAGCGGCGTCATCGCTTCCAGCGTGGTGAGCGTCTTCAGATACCCCCGGCACTCCTCGCAGGTCTCGATCTTTCTGCCGTCGTGCGGACCCAGCGGGACGAGCGATCCCACGTGCTCGTGACGCCGCTCGCCGCAGAACGCACACCAGAGCCAGGGAAGCTCCCAGTCGGCGGCGCACCACCCACAGCGGAGCCGCCGGCTGCGCTCGAGTCCCCGCAGCTCGGCGACGGTGGGCCAGGCGCC
>DASQPE010000150.1:0-16255 GCA_035644115.1 Gemmatimonadales bacterium | reverse complement strand
ACCGGGGTTCTTGGTGAACCTGTTGCTGGTGCCCTATCTGCTGGATGCGGTGCGGGCGCTGGAGCGCGGGGTGGGAACCGTGACCGATCTCGATACCGCCATGCGGCTCGGTTGCGGCCACCCCATGGGGCCCTTCACCCTGCTCGACTTCGTGGGCATCGACACCACCGTGCGCATCGCCGGAATCATGTTCGACGAATATTGCGAGCCCCGCTACGCCGCCCCTCCTCTGCTCCGCCGGATGGCGCTGGCCGGCCTGCACGGGCGGAAGACCGGGAAGGGGTTTTACGACTATTCGGTGGACCCGCCAAGGCCGGTGGAACTGCAGTAAGAGGTAAGCGGTGTGAGGTGAGAGGGTGCACGAGACCCGCCTTGTGAGGACCCCTCTTACCTCTTACCTCTCACTTCTCACTTCTCCCTTGCTTCGGAGTTCCGCATGTTCGGGTACGACTGGCCCCGCGTCCACGCGATGTTCGTCGCATTTCCCGTCGCCCTGCTGCCGATCGCCGTGATCTTCGATCTCGTGGGCCTGACGCGGAAGAGCGAGCCGCTCCGGCGGACCGGTCTGGTACTGCTGATCATCGGCACGCTTGCCGCGGGCGGGGCCGTGCTCGCGGGACTTCAGGCCAGCGACGCGATCGACCATGGCAACGCCATCCACCACCTCATGGAGGAGCACGAGAACCTCGGTTTGTTCACCTTGGGCACCTTCGCGATCGTGGCCGTCTGGCGGCTCCTGCGGGATCGCAAGATGGGGGGAATGGAGCGGAGCGCCGCGTTCGTGCTGTCGCTGGTGGGCCTGGGCTTTCTGGTGGATGCCGGCTATCACGGCGGGAAGATGGTCTTCGACCACGCGGCCGGCGTCACCAATGCCGCGCTGAGGGCTG
The DNA here is from genome assembly GCA_035644115.1 of Gemmatimonadales bacterium. Classification (GTDB taxonomy): domain Bacteria; phylum Gemmatimonadota; class Gemmatimonadetes; order Gemmatimonadales; family GWC2-71-9; genus DASQPE01. The sequence continues at coordinate 15,368 of DASQPE010000150.1, read as the reverse complement.
AGCTGATCGATCGAGGTGAGGGTCACGTGCACGCGCCGGGCGAGGCCCACCACGACGATCACCATGAGGGCCCGGGTGACCCGCACGAGGAGTCGGCGCCGGCCGATTCCCACGGCCACTCGGACGCCCCCAACCCGGCGCCCCACAGTCATCCACCCGGCACGCCACCGCACCGGGATTGAGTGCCGTGCGGGGCGCGCGGGCTTTGGGTCTCGCGGGACTCGCCCTCGGCTGCTTCCTGTCGACTACCCGCCCCGGCTTCGAGCCGCTGCTCGGCACACCCAAAGCGGAGGTTCGCCTCCTCACCGTCGCCGCGACCGAACGGCTGGCCGAGGCACTGCGAAACGATTCCATTCCGGTGTCGCGGGTGGAGCCCCGCGATGGCTACCTGGAAACGTCGTGGTTCGACGCGGCGACCGGCCGGCCGGCTGCCCGCTCACCCCTGGGCTCGGGTATCGTGCGAGTGCGCGGATGGGTGGACCCGGGGCGGATCGGGCACAGCGATCTCCGGGTGGAGGTCGCCTACCGGGCGTACCGGGATCCATCGGTGCCGGAGCGGGAGCTCGAAAGGCCCCCGCCGGCGGAGCACCCGGTGATGGTGAGAGTGAAAGCAGTACTGGATTCGCTGGAAAAGCGGTTTGGCGACCCGATTCCTCCGCCGGTCGTTCCCGACACCGGGGCCGCTCCGGAGGCTCCCGCGGACTCTTCCCGGCAACCGTCGGATTCGGTCAGACGGGGCGGGCCCACGCCTGCCGACTCAGTCAGACCACGTAGGCCTTCACCCACTCCTCGAGCTGGCCCAGGTTGAGCCGCGCGTCCTTGCAGGGGCCGGCGGGGAGCGTCATCGTGAGGCCCAGCACCGGCACCTTCCCCGCGACGTCATGGAGCCCGCTCACCATGTCACGCTCGCAAGCCACCGCCACTACAGCGCGGGGCCGCCGCTCCCGGATCACCCGGCGTGCAAGCTGACCGCGGGTCGCAACGAAGACCGGCACGCCGTACTTCCCCGCAATGTTCAGCACACCGTCGAGCGTCTCCTTCGATAGACAGCGAGGGATGAGGAGCAGAAGCTCTCCCTTCCCCACCTTGCGACTCCGGATCAGCGCGAGGGCGTTGTATACCTTGACCGCGGCATTCTCGACCCAGTCGCGCCGGCCGAAGCGGTTCGCGACTCGGGAGGTGAGCCGCATCAGCCGGAGAAAGGGTCCCCGCTCAGCCAGTCCTTCAGGGAGGATCGGCTTGCGGGTGCGGTAGGCCATCCCGAGCAGGAGCCACCAGAGGACTACCAGCCCGAGCACGAGGCTCCAGCCAAGCCAGAGAAGCCCGGGAACGGTCCGGTGAATCAAGGCGAGCCGGGGGCCGAGCAGATAAAGGAGAAGGGCCGCCGTCAGCCCCACCACGCCGATGGTCGCAGCGGACCACCCAAAGAAGAGCGCCGGAGCGGAATCGTAGTTGCCTTCGTCGGGCAGAGGCTTGCCGTCCCACTCATCCCATTCGTGTCCCAGCCGGCGATCGACGTCGATATGGATCAACTGCGCCCGGGGAGCGGGGGCAGCGGCAGTGACACCAATCGGAGGCGGCGCGTCAGACATAGGGAGCAGTATTCTCTCGGTTCGGCGATTGCTTGGCAAGGGAGCGCGACCCTAGCTTACCCCATGCCTTCCGAGCCCCGGATTCGAGGCCCGTTCCGCACCGATGAGCGGGCCCGGGCAGCGTATGCCGAGGCGGCCGGCATCTACCGCATCATCCCTCGCGCCGTCGCTCTTCCCGCCGATCTCGATGATCTGGTTGCCCTGATCCACTGGGCCGCGCGCGAGCGGGTTCCGGTCGTCCCGCGCGGGGCCGGCAGCGCGATGGGCGGGGGCAATGTAGGGAACGGAGTCGTCGTCGATCTCACCCGTATGGCCGGACCCGCCCTCGAGGTGCGACCGGGAGAACGGCGTGCCCGCATGCGTGCCGGCGCCACGCTCGGCGAGCTCGAGGCGGCGACCGCGCCGCACGGCCTCCGGCTTCCGCCGGATCCCTCCAGCTGGCGCTGGGCAACGGCCGGCGGCGTGGTGTCCACCAACGCCGCGGGAGCCCGCTCGGTGCGATACGGCAGCGTTCGCCGGTGGGTGGAAGCGCTCACGCTGGTGACCGCCGACGGGGAGATCACGAGGGTTTCGCGGGGTGGCAAGCAACCGTCCGACACCCCCGCCGCCGCGCTGGGCCGGTTCCAGCGCGATGCGGCGCCGGCCATCCGTGCGGCGACGGACGCTATAGCGGCCCGCTTTCCCCGCACCCGCAAGAGCTCCACCGGTTATGCGCTGGATGCCTATCTCCGCTCGGGAGACGTGCTCGACCTGATCGTCGGCGCAGAGGGGACCTTGGGCTTCGTGACCGAGGTCGAGTGGCGGCTCGACCCGACTCCACTGCACCGCGCCGGGCTCCGGATCCTGCTCCCCGACTATCGGGCCATCGAGTCACTGGTCACTCGGCTGGTCGAGCTCGGCGCTGCCGCCGTGGAGCTGCTCGATCGGACCTTTCTCGACCTCGTGGCGGCGCACGGCGGGGCACTCGCGGACACGGCGCGGAGTCCGGGCGTCGAGGCAGTCCTTCTGGTCGAGCTGGAGGCAGCGAATCAGGACGAGATACGGGAGCTTACCGCGTCGGCCGTGACCGTGGCTCGGGTGGAAGGACTCGAGGTTGATGCGGCATTGTCGCCCGAGGGGACGACACGGCTCTGGCAGCTGCGCCACGCCGCCAGCCCGATTCTCGCCGGGTTGCCGCCCGAGCGGCGCTCGCTACAGGTGATCGAGGACGGCTGCGTGCCGGTCAGCCGGCTGGGCGACTACATCGCGGCCATCCGCCGCGCCGCGTCCGCCCGCGGGCTCACGGCCGTGATCTTCGGCCACGCCGGCGACGGCAACGTCCACGTGAACCTGCTGCCCGAGCTGGCGCGGCCCGGTTGGGAGCGGGACGTCGCCGCGCTTCTGGAGGAGGTGACTGAGGCCGTGATCCGCCTGGGCGGGGTGCCATCGGGCGAGCACGGCGACGGCCGGCTTCGGGCCGGCTTTCTCGAGCGGGTGTACGGCGCCGAGATCGTCTCGCTCTTTCGCGACGTGAAGACCAGCTTCGATCCCCTTGGGATCATGAACCCGGGCATTATCCTTCCTTCCGGCGAGCCCCCGATCTCGCGCCTCAAGGCCGGTGACGGCGCGGTTTCGCTTCCAACGGACATAGCGCGCGCACTGCGGGACATCGAGCAGAGCGGCGGGTATGCGAGGTCGCGATTGGAGATTGCGGACCAGCGCCCAGCGCCCCCTAGCCGGTAGCCAACTGCCCATGGAAATCATCCGCGACCCCGCCGTCACCCTTATTGCCCGGCCCCAGTTCGTGGAGCCACCCCACCTGCGGGTCGAGTGGAAGGGCGAGGCGACCGATGGTGAACGGGTCGCCGAGTACGCCGGCCGCCTCTGCTACATGAGCCAGCGCAATCCGGCGGGTCGAACCACGGCCGATTACCTGCAGAACATCCTGCGCCAGGGCCACGGCTCGGTCTTCGAGCATGCGGTCTACGTTGTTCTAGTCGAGGGTATCTCCCGGTCCTGCAGCCACGAGCTGGTGCGGCACCGCGCCGGCTTCGGCTATTCCCAACTCTCGCAGCGTTACGTAGACGAGTCTCACGCGGCCTTCGTCATGCCGCCCGCGATTCAGGGCGACGCCGAGCTGGAGGCGCGGTGGACCGAGCAGGTGACGGCCGCCCAGGCCGCTTACGTCGCCGCAGTGGAAGGGCTGATGGGCAAGTACGCCTGGGTCGAGGATCGCACCCACCGGCGGAAGATGGCCCGCGAGGCGGCCCGAAGCGTGCTCCCCAACGCAACCGAGGTGAAGATCGTGGTGAGCGCCAACGTCCGCGCCTGGCGCACCATGCTCGAGCTGCGGCTCGGCGAGGGCGCGGAGCTCGAGATCCGGCGGATGGCGGTGGCCTGCCTGCGGGTGCTTCAGCGCGAGGCACCGGCCCTCTTCTCCGACTTCGAGATCTATCCCGCGGAGGACGGCAGCGAGGCTGGGAGGGTGGGGTTTCACAAGGTGTGAACAGCGTAAAAAGTGAAAAGTGAAAAGTGAAAAGGGGGCTCCGATGGTCCACGGGCCCCCCTTTTCACTTTTTACTTTTCACTTTTCACGCTGCTTTCCTATTGTGCCCCGGAAATCTTTTCTGTACTTTAAGATGGTCAGTTGGTCACTTCGTCACGGCTCGTCTCGCGCGGACGGCCTTTTTTGTAGAGGGTGACTCTGCCAATTCGGATCGGTCTCGCCTTCAACATGAAGCCCGAGGTTTCGGCGGCCAGCGCCGGAGCAGCGATCGAGTCCTCCAACACGGACGAACCTCCCAGTCGGGCCCTCCGGCCCGACCTTCCGCAGCCCGACCTCTACATCGAGTGGGACGACCCGGCGACGATCGACGCCGTCGAGCACGCGCTCACCACAGTGGGCGACGTGATCCGCCTCGAGGCCGACCAGGACTTCCCGGCCAAGCTCCTCGACTACCGCCCCGACTTCGTGTTCAACATCGCAGAGGGCCTCTTCGGGGCGAGCCGTGAGAGCCATGTCCCCGCGATCTGCGAGTTCCTCGGCGTGCCCTATCACGCCTCCGACCCGCTGGCGCTGGGCCTCTGCCTTCACAAGGGCCGGGCCAAGGAACTCCTCGACCGCTATGGCGTGCCCACCGCTCCGTTTCGGCTCGCCCGCACGGTCGGCGACGCCCGCGCCACTCGGCTCCCCTTCCCGCTCTTCGTGAAGCCCGCCTTCGAAGGATCGGGCAAGGGCGTCTCGAGCAAGAGCGTGTGCCACACCCGGGGCGAGCTCACCAGCCAGGTCGACTATCTGCTCGCCACCTACCGCGAGCCGGTCCTCATTGAGACCTATCTCCCCGGCCTCGAGTTCACCGTCGCGATCCTCGGAAACGGCGGTGAGGCACGGTGTTTGCCCATCGTCGGCATGTGCTTCGATACCCTGCCGCCGGGTGCCCCGCCGATCTATGGCTACGAAGCGAAGTGGCTGTGGGACACGCCCAGCCATCCGCTCGAGATCTTCGAGTGTCCGGCGCGGATCCCCGAGTCGCTCGCTGCGCAGGTGTGTGAGGCGGCGCTCGGCGCCTATTACGCCTTGGACTGCCGCGACTGGTGCCGGGTCGATCTGCGTTGCGATGCGGCTGGTCGCCCGATGGTCGTCGAGTTGAACCCGCTCCCCGGTCTTCTGCCCGACCCGCGGGACAACTCCTGCTTCCCAAAGGCCGCTGCGGCGGCCGGGATGTCGTACGACGAGCTGATCTGCACGGTGGCGGACATCGCCTGGCGTCGGATCAGCGGCGGTTCACTCCTGGCAGGGGTAGCCTCATGAGAGCAGCACTGATCTATGACGCCGGTAGCGCCGAGTGGAGCCCGCAGGACGTAGCGGCCGTGCTGAGCAACGTGCACGAGGTCCGCACCTCGCTCCGCCGCCGCGACTACGACGTCGAGCTCGTCCCCGTCAGGATGGGCGAGTTTCGCTGGCTGTCCCGCGCGCGCAAGGCCGACGTGATCGTGAACCTCTGCGAGGGAATCAACGGCCACGCGAAGTACGAGGACTTCGTCGTCAACACGCTCGAGCTCACCGGCCTTCCCTTCACCGGCTGCCGGGCCTGGCCAGTGACGGTCTGCCACCGGAAGCACGTCGCCAACACCTTGCTGCAAAGCGCCGGCATCCCGATTCCCAACTTTGTGCTGGCCCAGGGCAACGCCATCCCGGCCGACTTTCCGCTCCCGGCGATCGTAAAGCCGGCCGCGGAGGATGCCAGCGTCGGCATCGACGGCAGCGCGGTTTGCACGACTCGCAAGGCACTTCGCAAGCGCGTGGCACAGATGACGGAGCAGTTCGAAGACGTCATGATCCAGGAGTACGTGCCCGGCCGCGAGATAAACGTCGGGTTCATCGGGAAGCAGATGCTGCCGGTGTCGGAGATCCGGTTCGACCGCATGCCGCCCGACACCTGGCCAATCGTGACCTACGCCGCCAAGTGGAGCACCGGAAGCGCCGACGACCTCGGCACCGTGCCCGTGTGCCCCGCCGAGATCGCGCCCGACCTCGCCAAGCGGGTTACCCACGTCGCCTGGCGCGCCTGGGAGCTCCTGGTCGGAGCCGAAGGCTATGGCCGGGTGGACCTGCGCGTCACCGACGACGGCCAGCCGTATGTGCTCGAGGTCAACCCGTGCCCTGATCTCTCCAGCAACGCCGGCCTGGCGCGGATGGGGCAGGCGTTCGGCTGGAGCTACGACGAGCTGGTTATCCAGATCGTCGATGAGGCGTTGACCCGGATGCAGCCGAGCCGGTTCGCCGCGGAGCTGGTGCGCGGGGTGCCTGCCGCCTGAGCCGTACGCTGGCCCGGCTGTCGCTCCGAAGCCTGACGGCGGCCGATCGCGGCCGCATCGCCCAGATCATCCGGACCGCAGAGGTTTTCCGGCCTGACGAGCTGACGGTAGCGCTGGAAGTGTTCGATGCGGCGGTGGCCGGCACCCGCCCCGAGCTGGCAAACGAACCGGACTACACGGCCCTCGGCGCTGACGCCGAGGGCCGTCTCGTTGGCTGGATCTGCTGGGGGCCGACCCCCTGCACCCTCGGGACCTACGATCTCTATTGGATGGCGGTGGACCCCGCGGCCCAGCGCGGGGGGGTAGGTACGGCGCTCCTAGTCGAGATGGAGCGGCAGCTCGTGGGCCGGGCCCGGCTCATCGTGGTCGAGACCGCCGGCCGCGCCGACTACGCGGCTACCCGCGGCTTCTACGAGTCGCGGGGGTATCGCCCCACCGCTCGTATCCCGGAGTTCTACGCACCCGGGGATGACCTGGTCATTTACACCAAGCTGCTTGCTGGCAGGTAGCCGGCCGGGGCTGCCCCCTCACGCGGCGGCTACCATCTCGGGCACTGCCCGACGGAACGCCTCATACACGTCCGGGCGCCACCACTGCCGGGATTCGTGCATGTGGGCCGCCGCGGCCGCCGGTCTCATCGCGGCCCGGTAGCTGCGGGTCGTCGTCAGCGCGTCATATACATCCACGATACAAATGATCTGCGCGGCCAACGGAATCTCGTCGCCGCGAAGACGGTCCGGATACCCGGTGCCGTCGTACTTCTCGTGGTGCCAGCGAATGATCGGCTTGATGTCCCAGGGGAAGTCCACCGTAGCCAGCAGCTCCACCCCCCACACCGGATGCAGCTTGATGATCTCGAACTCCTCGCGGGAGAGCGGGCCGGCCTTGTTCAGGATCTCGTGCGGCACGCGAACCTTACCGAGGTCGTGGAGGTAGGCGCCGATCCGTATCGTCGTCTGCTGGCCCTCGTCCAGCCCCAGCGCCTGCCCGACGGCGAGTGCATAGCTCGCCACCCGCTCGCAGTGGCCGAAGGTGTAGCTGTCGGCGGACTCGATCGACTGGCCCCAGTCCCGCACCACTGCGAAGTAGGTATCCTCCAGCCGCTGCACCCGGCGGGCGACGTCCACCAGGTCCAACCGGGCGTCGAGCCGGCCGAACAGCCGGTGCGCGGCGCCAAGGAAGCGGAGCGCCTCCTGGTTCCGTCCCATCACCTGATAGAGCAAGGCGAGCTCGCGTGAGGCCTCCGCCTCGCTGAGCACCGACTCGGTGCTGACGGCGAGCTCGATCGCCGCAGTCAGGCGGGCCTCCGCGAGCGCCAGTCGCCCGGTCTCCCGGTACACCCGGCCGATCACCTTGTACGCGTCCGCCTTGTCGAGTCGGGTGCCCAGCCGGTCGAAGATCCGCAGAGCTGCCTCGGCATCGCTGTGCGCGTCGCTGTATCGCTGGCGGGCGAGATGGACCTCCGAGCGATTGAGCAGCCCGAGGCCGGTGAGATGTACGTCTCCCACTGCCGCGGTAATCTCCAGACAGCGTCGGAAGTGTTCGTCGGCCTCCTCCCACTTACCCTGATCGGCGCTGACCATGCCGAGGTTGTGGTGGGCGATGGCGCAGCCGCGGTCGTCGCCGCTGCGTTGGAAGGCGAACAGCGATTGCTGATAGTGAGCCAGGGCCTCGCTGTGACCGCCCTGGATGTTGGCGAGAATGCCGAGGTTCTGTTCGATCCGGCCCCGAAGGGGTGGACTCGAGCCACCGAGCTCGAGCGCTCGATAGAAGCGCTCCCGGGCGAGGTCGATGGCGCCGCTCTCGAACTCGAAGCCCGCGAGTGTGTTCAGGGCCTCGCCGGCCAGGACCGGATCTCCCGCGTCCGTGGCGACCGTCAGACTCCGCTCGCACAAGGCTCTCGCTGCCTCGCGGTCGCCCCGCCGGTGCCGGACGACGGCGAGACGGCGCAGCGCCTCCGCCAGCAGCGGGATCTCGCCGGTCAGCTCGGCCCGGGCGATCGCCGCTTCGTACTGGACGATCGCATCGGCCAGGCTGCCGGCGAACTCCTGCTCCCGCGCCTGTTGGAGCAACTCGGCGATGGGAGTCGGCCTGGCTTGCTCCGATACCCCTATGGCCGCTGCGGAGGACGTCATGCCCACCAGCTCAGTACGCCACCGCGTACCGCGAGAAGTGGCCGATGAAGCCATTCACGCTGCGAGTCAAGCGCAGGTCCAGCGACGGTATCACCTCGAGGACCCGGAGCCGCTCGTCGGTGTACACCACCCGCTTGGTCAGCGGGGGCAGCAAGCAGTTGTTGTAGTTCAGCGTCAGCGTTGCGGGCTTCGCGAACCTGAGCCCCTCGGGCTGGAACCGGACCGAGTTGGTCGTGCCGCGCACCTGCTCCGCGCTGATCGCCGTCGGCGCCGAAAGCGCGCCGGCGGGGATCACCAACCGGTGCGCACCGACGGCGATGGTCCCGCCGGCGGGACCTACGACCGCCTTGGTGAGAACGTAAGGCTGCGGCGAGCAGGTGAGGAGTTGCAAGGTCCCCAGCACCGTTTGCAGCGCGGGGTCGAGAATTGTACCCAAGAGGAGGTCCGGCGTCGGCCCCTGCGACGGCTGGGCGGTCGGCTGCGATGCTTCCGGGCTCGCTGGCCCGGTAAGGGAATTGTCGGAGGTGCAGCTCGTCGCGACTGCCAGGAGGGCGACCACGACGAGCATCGAGACGAGCGGACGGATCCACGAGCGCATTGGACTACCCTCTGGCTAGGGTGACAGGTCATGCGACGATACCGCGGCCGCGCAGGCGACCGCCGGCGGGCGAGGGCAGGTGGCCCTCGAGCTGCCGGTACGCGAAACATCGAGTGGAAGGGGGTGGTGCAATCGACATGCCTAGAGCGGATCGCACCGTCAAGAATCGCGACACCAACAGGAACTCGTCAGTGTCAGACTTTTGGAGTGGATAAGCTACGTGAATTTGGGTCGGATGGCCGTGTCAGGTTTCTCGTCGCTGGATTTGAGTGAGCGATGCGCTGCCTTGCACGGTGAGGCACGTGCATCGGAACCGCAGTAGTGCAGCCACAGATCCCCACTCGCCACCGGGTCAGCGAGGTTACCGCATCCGCCAGGTCGGTAGCCCGCCGAGCCACGAATAGGGATCGATCTCGACCCCGGCGACGCGCCGGCTCACGGCAGCCGTGTTGGTGGGCGTATAAAGGAAGAGCGCCGGCGCGTCGGCGTTGAGCGTGTCCATCGCCTCGCGATAGAGCCGTCGCGCGGCAGCGGGCTCGGTCTCGGCGGCTGCCCGCTCGAACAACCCGTCGAATACCGGGTTGCCGTAGCGCCCGTAGTTGAGCCCCCGCCACCCGGCTCGAGTCCATTGGTCGGCCAGGCCGCGCGTGCTGGGGTCGTCGAGCCAGGCGCCGATGTAGCTGTCGAACTTTCCCTGCCCAAGCCGCTGCTGAAATACCGGAAAGTCCACCGTCGTGATCGAGGGCCTAGCCCCCACGCTGCGCCACATCGATTGCAGCGCACTGGCCAGCTCACGCCTAGTGGAGCTGGTGGACGGTACCAGAATATCGAACCCGAGTGCGGCCCCGCGGCGCCGCCGCACGCCATCCTTACCCAGCCGCCACCCGGCCCGCTCGAGCTCGGCCCCGGCGGCCGCGGTATCGAAGGGCAGCGTGCGGATGCTGTCGCTCCAGATCCAGAGCAGGCGGGACATGGGACCCGGCGGCGCCACGGCCTGCGGCCCGAATACCGCCCGAGCGAGAGCGCTCCGGTCGACGGCCATCGCGAGACCGCGCCGGGTAGCGCGATCCCCGAGGATCGGCTGGGAGGTGCCATCGCGATTCCTGAGCTTGAATCCGAGAAACCCGTACGCCGCCGACGGAAAGCGCACCAGCCGGAGCGAGCTGTCGGCGGCCGGCCGGGGATCCTTTGCCGTTGGACCGACCAGCTCCATGAGGTCCGCCTCGTGCGCCAGCACGAGGTTGAGCGCCGCGTCCGGATCGGGCGCGAACCGCCAGACCACTGACCCGATTTCTCCGTCGGTTCGGCGGCGCGCCCCGAGCTGGAGGAAGCGACCCCGTCTCCATTCAAGCACCCGGAACGGGCCGCTGCCTACCAGGTGGGCCAGCGCAGTGTCGGCCGCCCAGGCCTCACGCGGGATGGAACCCCAGACGTGCTCCGGGACCACCCGCACATGGTAGGTCGCATCGAAGAGTTGCTCGGGAGACGGCGCAACGAAAATGACTCGAAACGTCGCCGAGTCCTCCACCGCCACCCGCACCCGACCGGCCAGGTACGTCCTCGCCGGCGGATCCAGCACCGAGTCGCTGAACACGTCGAATGAGAAGCGCACGTCCTCGGCGGTTAGGGGGCGTCCGTCCGCCCAGCGCGCCCCCGGCGCGAGGTGAAACCGCCAGGTCACCGAGTCCAGCCGCTCCCAGCGAGCCGCCAGTCGAGGTTGATAGGCCGCCGTATCGATCGGCGATTTTCCCGGGCGGAGGTCGGCGAGTCGCTGGTAGACCAGGTCGCCGATGTCGCGGGCGACGGTCTCGGTGGCGAGCGGCGGGAACACGCTGGCAGGCTCGCCGATTGCCGCGACCACGACCACGCCGCCGGCCTCGAGGGGCGGGGCCCGCCGTTGCTCGCAACCCAGCAGCCCAAGGCCGGCGGCTGCCCACAATCCGATCCATGCCGGTCGCACTGCGCTCCCAATCTCCGGTCGGCCGGGTGGCGCGACCGGTGCTGGATGGTCACTCCGGGCAAGACTCTCGGGTCGAGTTACCGCCTGCGCCCGGCTCGGCTGGCAGAAAACAAACTATCACGGCGAGCATGATCCATGGCCGCGAATCAGGGCGGCGGGGGCGCGGGCACGGGAGGAGTAGCCGTTCGCCGGCGCCGGCTCCGCACCCACACCCATCCGTAGATGCCGCAGTTGACGCCCACCACGATCAGGCCGAGCACCAGCTGGGTTGGGCGGGTAAGCCCGCTTGGGTACAGCACCGGCAGCACGTGCTGGCCGACGAAGTCGCCGCTGTAGGCGGCTTCGCCGGCCCGCTCCCGCAGCGCGTTCTCGAGCGGAGTGAGGGGACAGACCCGGCCGGTGAGCTCGATCCCCGCTCCCCAGAGAGCCGCCGGCAGGTGCACCCAGCGGACCGCCGGCCAGCGGAGCGCCAGGAGCCCCCCGCCCACCACGAAGATCACGAAGCCGAAGTGAATCAGGACGAGGAGATCAGCGAGAAGGCGAGGAGACACAAGACAGTGAGAGGTAAGAAGTAAGAGGTAAGAAGGCAGATCGCTGCCTCGCAAGCGGCTCCGCAGCGTCAGCCTCCCTCTTCCTTCTCACCTCTCACTTCTCACTGTGGTTAGCTCGCCGCCGCGTGCTCTCGTTCCTTCTCGGTCTCGGCCGCGACCTTGGCCGCCACTTCCGGCGGCGCTTCCGCATAGCCGCGGAAGATCTGGCGGTGGGTCCCCCGCCCGTGCGTGATCGAATGCAGCGTCGTCGAGTACTTGTACATCTCGGCTTCGGGAACGATTGCGCGGACCTTGGTAAGCCGCCCGTCCTGCTCGGTGCCCAGAATCTGCCCGCGCCGGGCCGACAGATCACCCATCACGTCGCCCAGCACGTCTTCCGGCGCCCAGACCTCGATGTCCAGCAACGGCTCGAGCAGGATCGGCCGGCACTTGGGCGCGACGTTCCGAAAGGCCAGGATGCCGGCCATCTTGAACGACATTTCGTTCGAATCGACGTCGTGGTACGAGCCGTCGAAGCATTCCGCCTTGAAATCGACGCAGGGATACCCGGCGAAGATGCCGCGGGCCGCGGCCTCCTGGATCCCGCGGTCCACCGCCGGGATGTACTTGTTCGGAATCACGCCGCCCACGATGCTGTCCACGAACTCATAGCCGGACCCGCGCGGTAGCGGCGCGAGTCGAATCCAGCAGTCGCCGTACTGACCCCGTCCGCCGGTCTGTTTCTTGTGTTTCCCCTGCCCTTCGGCCTTGCCCTTGATGGTCTCGCGGTACGCGACCTTGGGGCGCACCAACTCGGCGTGCACGCCGAACTTCCGGGCCAGCCGGCCGAGAATCGTCTCGAAGTGCCGCTCGCCCATGCCGTGGATCAGCGTCTGGCCCAGCTCGGAGCTGTACTCGAAATGAAAGGTGGGATCCTCCTCGTGGAGCTTGTGCAGGCCGGCGGCCAGCTTGTCCTCCTCGCCCCGCTGCTTCACCACCACCGCGGCGGTCGCCACCGCATCGGGGAATGGAATGGGGGGCAGCCGGACCGGATGCTCGCGCAGGCAGAACGTATCCCCGGTGTGCGTGTCCTTGAGCTTGGCGACCGAGCCCAGGTCGCCGGCCGAGAGCCGTTCGACCTCGATCCGCTCCTTGCCTTGCTGGATCGAGAGATGATTGAGCTTTTCCCCAACTTCGTGCTCTGCGTTCCAGAGCTCGGCGCCATTCACCAGCTCGCCGCGATAGAGCCGGAAAAACGTCACGTCGCCCACGTGGGGTTCGGAGACGGTCTTGAACACCCGGCCCACCAGCGGCGCGTCCGCGACCGGCGCGACCTCCGCCGGGGAGGGGAACAACTCGACCATCTTCTTGAGCAGCGCCCGCATCCCGTAGGTCAGGTCCGAGCTTCCGCAGAACAGCGGCACGATGGCGCCCTCCGCCATCCCCCGCTTCATGGCCCGGATGACCTCTTCCCGGGGGATCTGTTCGCCGCCCAGATAGCGCTCGATGAGCGAGTCGTCGGTGGCGGCCACCGTCTCGGTAAGGTGCTCGGTGTATTCCTGGAACCGGTCCTGGTATTCGGGCGGGATGGGAACGATGTCGTACTCGCCGCTCTTGGTTCCCCGCTTGTAGAAGTGACAGTGACCGGAGAACAGGTTGATGATGCCGTGAAAGTCGTGCCCGTCGCCGATGGGGATCTCGACCGGGACCACCTTCGGCGTCAAATGCGCCCTGACGTTCTGGAACACGCGTTCGAAGTCGGCGTGCTCCTTGTCCATCAGGGATACGAAGAGGATCCGCGGCAGGTGAAGCTGGTCGCACACCTCGTACGCCTTCTCCGTTCCCACCTCGACGCCGGCGGTGCCGCTCAGCACCACCACCGCCGCGTCGGCCGCGTGGAGGCCGGTCACCACCTCGCCGAAGTAATCGAGGTAACCCGGCGTGTCGATGAGATTGAGCTTGGTCTCGAGCCACTCGGCGTAGCCCAGGCCGAGGTTGATGGAGTGCTTCCGTTCGATTTCGTCGGGGGAATAATCGGTCAGCGCGGTGCCGTCCTTGATCGAGCCATGGCGTCGGCTGGAGCCCGAGACAAACGCCAGCGCGTCAACCAGGGACGTCTTGCCACTACCGCCGTGACCCACGAAGGCCACGTTGCGAATGGCGGTTGAGCCATACACCCTCATGGCCGCCACCTCCCAAGGCTGTAGGGACTCCCAACTTGAGCCCGGGGAAACGCGATGTCAAATGGGTAAGAGGTAAGAGGTCAGAGGTAAGAGGGAGCTTGCCAGTGCACCCTCTTACCTCTCACCTCTCACCTCTTACCTATCGGTATCCCGCCGCCTGGAGCTGAAACAGCTCCGCGTACAATCCCCCCCGCGCCACCAGCTCGTCGTGGGTGCCCTGTTCCGCCAGCTCGCCGCCTCGAAGCACCAGGATGCGCTCCGCCATCCGCACAGTCGAAAATCGATGCGAGATCAGGACCGCCATCTTCCCGGCTGTGAGCTCGGAGAATCGGAGAAACACCTGGTACTCCGCCCGCGCATCCAGCGCCGCCGTCGGCTCGTCGAGGATGAGGAGCTGGGCGTCCCGCATGTACGCCCGGGCGAGGGCCACCTTCTGCCACTCCCCGCCGGAGAGGTCCACCCCACCCTCGAAGCGCCGGCCCAGCATCTGGTCGTAACGCCCGGCCAGCCGCCGCGCGACGCTGTCGGCCAGACTGCGTTCCGCCGCGCCGAACAGCCGGGGCTCGTCCTCCCGCTGCTCGATGTTGCCGACCGCGATGTTCTCCCGGAGGATCAGATCGTACCGCACAAAGTCCTGAAAGATGACCCCGACGTTGCGCCGCAGGCTCTCGATGTCGTACCCCCGCAGGTCCACCCCGTCCAGCAGGATCCGCCCCTCAGCCGGGTCGTAGAGCCGGACTAGGAGCTTCGCGAGGGTGGTCTTGCCGGCGCCGTTCTCACCCACCAGGGCGAGCCGCTCGCCGGGCGCGAGCGCGAAGTCGAGGTGCCGCACCGCCCACCCCTCCGATCCGGGATAGTGGAACCCGACATCCTCGAAGACGATCCCCTGCCGGATCGGTGCCGGTACCGGTCGCGCTCCCGGTGTGCTGTGCACTCGCGGCTCGAGCGCGAAGAAGCTGAACAGATCGTCCAGATACAGGCTCTGCTCGAACACCTGGGTCAGGGAGAGGAGCACGCGCTGGATGAGATCCCGGCTCTGCCGGAACGACCCGGTAAGAAAGGTGAGCACGCCGATGGTGAACACGCCGGCGGGCCCGCGGTGCCCGATGACGGTGAGATAGATGATGACGATGTACGCGCCGTAATAACCCAGGGTGCCGACCGTCGCGAGAATGGTCGACACCAGGCTGCGCTTCATGGCCAGCGCCTTGTTGGCCTCGTAGAACTCGCGGCTCAGCCTATCGTAGCGGCCCACCAGAAAGTCCGAGAGCCCGAACAGCTTCACCTCCTTGGCCGACACGTCGCTCGCGCCGACGTAGCGGAGATAGTCCAGCAAGCGGCGTTCCGGCGTCCACGAGTAGAGCAGCGAATAACCCAGCGACGCGAAATGGGTCTCGCCCAGCACTGACGGCACCACGGCCACGGCGAGCAGCACCAGCAGCCACGGCACGTAGGCCACCAAGGCGGCCGAAAGGGTGACCAGCGTGATCGCGTCCTGAAGCGTGCCCAGGACCAGCGTGAACAACCCGATCCGGTTTACCGTCTGGCGGCGGGCCCGCTCCAGCTTGTCGTA
>DASQPE010000149.1:0-2941 GCA_035644115.1 Gemmatimonadales bacterium | reverse complement strand
GACCGATCGTCTTCGGAGGCCGGCAAGCTCAACGTGGCCAGCGCGATGATCTGGGAAGCGATCTGCTGGGGCAAGGCGAACGGGTACCGCGCGTTCGACTTCGGCGGCCTGCACGCGGAGTCGGTGGCGGCGCTGCGCGCTCCCGGCGTGGTCGACCTGGACTCACTGGCCGGGCCGGATCTGTTCAAGACGAAGTTCGGCGGGGATGTGTGGACCTATCCGCCGGCCGTCGAGCTGATCCCGTCGCGCATCATGCGGACCGGCTACGACGTCCTGCGCCGGGGCAACGGCGGTCAGAAGGTGATCACTGCCGTTCGGGAAGCGCTGCGCGGCGGCCGCTAGGAGGGTGTTCAGTGCGCTCCTAGGAGCCTGTTGCACGGACCGGTGTGGGAGTCGGTCTCGAGCCTCGGTCGGGGTTGGGGTGGTCGGGCGAGTGGTTTGGGGGTGGTCCGAGCGGGGTGGATCTCTGCGGGTCAGCCGGTGGGTGTGGTGGCCAGGCGGCTGAAGGGGGCGATCGTGGTGTCGGCGAGCGCGCGGCGGTAGAGCTTGAGCAGGTTGTGGGTGCCGGCGATCAGTTGCCACTCTGACTCGGCGGCTGCCCGTCCACGTCGGCTGAATCGTCTGATGCCGCGAGCTTGTTTGATCTGTCCGAAGATGGGCTCGATGATCGCCTGGCGGCGTTTGTAGAGCGCGCGGCCGGTCTTGTTGGAGACTTTGCGGTCCATCTTCTCGACCGAGGTCGCCTCAGCCCGCAGCGGTCCGCGTTTCCCGGTGCGCGGGGTCGAGTTGTTGCACATGTTGCGGGTGGCGATATAGGTGTCCGGGCTCTGCTCATCGAGTTTTGCGAAGTTGGCTTCGCTGGCGTAGCCGGCATCAGCGAGCAACTTCTCGGGGCGTTCGGTGATGCCGGCCGCGGTCAACGACACGGCGGTGGCGGCGATCATCGGGTGCAGCTGGGCGGCGTCATTGTGCTCGTCAGTGACCGCCACGGCCACGATGACCTGCTCGGCGTTGGCTACCGCTTGGGCGCCTGAGCCCTGCACGAACCCTTGCTTGGTCGACATCATCTTCGAGTCGGGGTCGGTGGTGTTCGCCTTCGGCGCCTTGTGACCGGCCTTGTCCGCCGGTGGTTTGGGCTTGCGCCCGCGTAGCTTCTTCCCACTCGCTGCCTCGGTAGCCGCCCGGGCGGCCAGGCGCGCCTCGTGCGCCTCACGCTCGGCGTCGGCCTCGGCGTCTAGGAGTGCCTTGGCCGCCGCGAAACGGCGCCGGCGATCGGCCCGACCCCGCAGCCGCGCGGGCGGCAGCGGCCCTGACGCGGTGCCGTACTCGGCGTCTTCGGCCTCGTCGAGGGCCTTGGCCTCGGCGAACATCTTCTCCACCTCGGCCTCGATCATGTCCTTGCCACGGTTGGCGGCCATCGACGCCGCCGCGGCGATCTTCGTGCCGTCGAGCGCGACCAACCCCACCGAGACCATCCCGGCCCGCGCGCACAGCCGCAGCGACGCGCTGAACAGTGACTTCAACGCCTGCTCGTGACGCTGGCGGAACCGGGCAATCGTGGTGTGATCCGGGACCTGGTTAGCCGCCAACACCCGGAACGCGACATCGACATGGCAAGCCCGCTCGACCTGGCGAGAAGACCGAACACCCACGCAGTAGCCATACAACAGCAGCGCCACCATCAGCTTCGGATCATGCGCCGCCCCACCCCACCCATCGGCCCGATAGTCGGCGTAGAACGCCGACAGATCGACCTCCTGGACCACGTCGTGAACGAAGAACGCCAGATGATCCTCCGGCAGCCACTCCGTCAGCGACGGCGGCAGCAGATACAGCTGCTCGTGCTCCACAGCCAGGAAGTTGTAACCCACACCCGCATCCTGGCCAAACCACCCACCACGACCACACAACCCGCGGGCGTGTCGCACAAAAACCGATGCTCATCACCAAGTTCGTGCAACAGGCTCACAGGAGGCAGGTTTTCGGCGCTCAGAACCTGTCTGGTGTGCAGTTCGGTAACAGGCGCCCGCGGTGCTCCGCCTAGGGGAGTCGCTTGCTGAAGAACACGCGGCCGTAGCCGTCCTGCTCGGCCCGGTGGGTCTCGCGGTAGCCGCGCCGGGGGTAGTAGTCGAGGTTCTCGGTCATCATCTCGTTGGTGTAGAGGCGCAGCTCCGCCACCCCGAGCGCGTGGGCTTCGTCCTCGGCCAGGGCCAGCAGTCGGCCGCCGATCCCGAGGCCCTGGCTGGCCGGGTCGACGGCGACGTTCTCGACGAGCAGGTGGTCACCGGCCGGTTCGAGGACGACAAAGCCGACAAGCTGGCCGGCGTGCTCGGCGACCCAGGTGTGCCCGTGGCGCACGACGTCCGGGTAGTCGGCCAGCATCGGCGCCGGTGGTCGGCCGATCCGGGACACGTACGGCTCGTAGGCCGCGTCCGCGATCCGGCCCATGGCGGCGGCGTCCCCGGTGGTGGCGCGCCGGACCGAGACACCCTCCGGAGCAGCCGCGCCGCGACGTTCGCTGTGGTCCATGGCTCCCGAGTCTGCCCGCCCGGACTGGCCTCTTGTTACCGAGCTGCACAGTGGGCAGGGTTTTCGCGCCCGGAACGTGCCTCCTGTGCAGTTGGGTAACAACAGGCCGCGCCGCCTGCCCGCGCCGCTCCGCGAACCCGCCGCGGGGTCAGCGGGCGAGCTTTTCGTCGGACGTGGCGAAGTGGGCGAGGGTGCCCGCGAGTGCGGGCAGGTAGTGGTTGAGCACGACGCGGTTGACGTTGTCCAGGCGGTCGCAGGCGGTGTGGTAGCAGCGGTCGTACGCCTCGCCGGCCTGGCCGCCCCACGCCTGGGCCTGTGCCTGGGTCTTCTTCTTGCGGTCGCCGTTCTCCGCGCCGCCGGAGGGGATGCCGGCCTCGACGAATGCGGACTCGTCGTCGCCGACGAACTCGAT
>DASQPE010000148.1:0-5206 GCA_035644115.1 Gemmatimonadales bacterium | reverse complement strand
TCCGAACCGCGCCCGACTCGCTCCTGTTTCAGCCCCACCGCACCGACGTCCTGCTCGCGCTCTACGACAGCCTGCCGGTGGCCGATCTCACCAGCATCGACCTCGCGCCTGATCCAAGGGTCTCCCGGACCCCGACTCTCGATTACTCGCCGCTCGGCGCTGACGCGCTGCCGGGCCTGGGGTACGTGTTCGAGCTGCCCTTTGGCTCGACCGTGTCGTACGGCGCGGTTCGGCCCACCCACGTGGGTGATCGGTTCGTGATCCTCCAATGGTCGTTCCAGACCGACCCCAACAATCCGGAGCTTCGCAAGGGCCGCAAGCCGTAGCCGGCTGATAGCCGCCGGTTCGGCGGGTCGCTCCAGTCGCCGACTTGTGTGGCGATCAGGGCCTGTCGAGATTCGGGCCCATGTCGAACCCCCTCCAGCTCGACGGGCGCTCTCTGTCCATCGCGGACGTCGTGCGGGTCGCGCGCGACCCCCGCGCCACGGTCGCCGTCGACTCCGGCGCGCGGGCCCGGCTTCGCGCCAGCCGCCAGGCGGTGGAAGCCGCGATCGCCGGCGGCCGCACGATGTACGGGATCAACACCGGCTTCGGAAAGCTCGCCAACGTCGCCATCCCTCCCGACAAGCTCGAACAGTTGCAGGCCAACCTCATCCGCAGTCACGCCGCCGGTGTCGGCGACCCACTCCCGCCCGACGTGGTCCGCGGGCTGATGCTGCTCCGCGCAAACGTGCTGCTCCGGCCCACCAGCGGCGTGCGGCCGGCGCTGGTGGATGCCCTGGTAGGGTTGCTCAATGCCGGGCTGATTCCGCTGGTACCGGAGCAGGGCAGCGTGGGCGCCAGCGGCGATCTCGCGCCCTTGAGTCACGTCGCCCTGGCCCTCATGGGAGAGGGCGAGGTGGTGGCGGCCGCTCCGGCCGGCCCGAAGCGGGCCAACGCGGGCTCCGAACTCGCGGCCGCCGGTCTCCCGCCCTTCCGGTTCGCGCCCAAGGAAGGACTCGCGTTCATCAACGGCACGCAGGCCCAGACGGCGCTGCTGGCCCTGATGGTGCACGACAGCTGGGTGCTCTGGCGCACGGCTCTCGGCGCGGCCGCGATGAGCCTCGAGGCGCTTCGGGGCACGCCGACGCCGCTCGACCCGAGAATCCATGAGGCCCGCCCCCACGAGGGCCAGCGCCAGGCCGCGGCGCTGATGCGCGAGCTGTTACAGGGCAGCGAGATCCGTGAGTCTCACCGGGAGAACGATCCCCGGGTGCAGGACGCCTACAGTCTTCGCTGCGCCCCCCAGGTGCTCGGCGCCGTGGCCGACGCACTCCGTTTCGCCGAACAGACGGCGATCGTTGAGCTCAATGCATCAACCGACAACCCGCTGGTGTTCGACGACGGCGAGGTCCTCTCGGGCGGCAACTTCCATGGTCAGCCGGTGGCGCAGGCGCTCGACTTCCTGGCAGTGGCGCTGACCACCCTTCAGGCCATCGCCGAGCGACGGGTCGAGCGCCTGGTGAACCCGGACCTTTCCCAGGGTCTGCCGGCCTTTCTCACCCGCGATCCGGGCCTTCGCTCGGGCTACATGATGGTCCAGATCACGGCGGCATCGCTGGTCGCGGAGTCCCGCTCGCTCGCAATGCCGGCGAGCATCGGCTCGATTCCCACCGATGCCAACCAGGAGGACTTCGTCCCCATGGGGATGGGGGCGGCGCTCAAGGCCCGCCGGATCCTGACCAACGCCCAGCGGGTGGTCGGGTCAGAGCTTCTGTGCGCCGCCCAAGGCCTCGAGTTCCTCAAGCCGCTGCGACCGGGGCGTGGGGTCGCCACCCTTTACCAGCGGCTCCGAAGCCTCACGCCGCTGATCCTCCCGCTCGACGACGACCGCCCGCCGACGCCCGATCTGGAGCGGCTGGCCCGGGCCGTCGCGGCCGGCGAGTTGGACCCGGGCCTCGGCTGAGGCCGCGGTCTGCTTGCCCAGCCCCTGACCCCTCCCTAACTTCCAAGTGCAAGTCCCGTCGCCTTTTTCCTCTTTCCCGCCCGATGCCGAATGAGTCTGGAAAAGCTCAAGGACAGCGCGCGGAAGTTCGAGCAGAAGGAGGATTGGCGGAAAGCCATCGAGGTCTACCTCAAGGCCATCCAGCAGATCGAGTCCGGCAAGGACGCGACGCCGGATCTCTCCCTCTATAACCGGGTCGGAGACCTGTATCTCAAAGTTGGCGACACTGCGTCGGCGGTGCGTCACTATGAGCGCGCGGTCGAGCTCTATGCCGACCAGGGATTCTTCAACAACGCGATCGCGCTCTGCGGAAAGATCCTGCGCGTCAACCCGGGCCGAACCCAGACCTACCTCCATCTCGCTCGGCTGCACGCCCGAAAGAACGTCGTCATCGAAGCCAAGCGGAACCTGCTCGAGTATCTGGAACGGATGAACGCGCAGGGGCAGCTCGAGGAAGCTTTCGGAGCGGTCAAGGCGTTCGCGGATCAGTTCGCCGGCAGCCAGGACATTCGGGGCATGCTGGTAGAGCTGCTTCGGGCCGCATCGCGGGGGGAGGAGGGGAGCGAGCAGCTCGACCAGCTCCGGGAGGAACTGGAAGCCACTGGAGACGCGGCGGCTCGGAAGACCCAGGAGCGCTTGGAACCCGTGGCCCCCGAGCCGGAGGCCCCGTCTCCCCGCCGCCGCGGCGGCGATCTGGTGTTTCTCGACACCGGCTTCGGGGCTCCACCATCCCGGGTGCCGGGGCCGCAGGCCGCCGACCCGCCCCTCGAGACGCTCGCGCCCGACGGGCTGCTGGTCACCGACCCGTTCGCGGAGCCCGGCCGCGGCGACCCCGGCGCCGAAGAGATCGCGCAGGCGCTGGGCGGATTCGAGGCCACCAGCTTCGAGCCCCCGGAAACAGTGGATATCCCCCCGGCTGAAGAGGCGTCGGCCGGCTTCGAGGACCTGATCATAGACCGGGTCGCTGACGGCGACGTCGAGCTGGGTGGGGTCGAGTCGGGCGAGTTCGACGCCGGCCCGGTTAGTGGCCTCGAGAACGGCCTCGCGTTGGATCGGCCGGCCGAGCCGCCGCTGGGGTTCGACGCGACTGCCGAGCCCGACATCGATCTCTCGGACGTGCTGGCGGAGAGCTTGAACGACCCCGACCTCGCGCCGACCTCGTCGCCCGAGACCGACAGGGTGGACCTCGATTTCATCGAGGCGGGGCCTGAGGAGGCCGGATTCGAGGAGGCGTCGGCCCAATCGCCAACAGCCGAGGCTGCGCCGTCCGCGCCGGCTCAGCCGCCCGGCAGCGTCGCCGCCATGGAGCAGCGAGTGGCCGAGCGGCCCGACGACCCCGCCGCTCACCGGGCGCTGGCCGAGGCGCTCCTCGCCGCCGGCGAGTCGCGCCGCGCGGCCGACGAGTTCCTCTTTGCCCGGGAGGGGTACGAGACGCAGGAGGCCTGGCGCGAAGCCGGCGACATGCTGGCCCGCCTGATCCAGCTCGAGCCCGACGACATCGGCCACTATCAAAAGCTGGTCGAGCTGGCCTACCGTAGCGGCAGCCGGGGTCGGATGCTCGAGGCATACCTGGCGCTTGCGGCGGCGCTGCGCCGGGTCGGTGAGACCGAAAAGGCGATCGCGGTCTATCACCGCGTGGTCGACCACGATCCCGGCAACCCGGCCGCCGAAACCGCGATCGCCGAGCTCACGGGACTCGCGCTCCCAGAGCCGCCGCCTGCGCCGAGGATGGCGACGGCCCGCCCGGCCGGGCCGCCGCCCTCCCGTCCGGCCGCTCCCAAGGCACCCGCCCAGCCGCCCGCCCCCGTGCCGGCCTCCACTCCGGCGCCGGCTGCCGATTTCGTGGACCTGGGATCGCTGGTGCTGGACCAGAGTGCCCGGCCGCGTGACACCCGTATGCGGATCGAAGGCGCTGCCCCAAGCGAAGACGAGCAAAAGAATTTCGAGGAGATGCTGGCGGAGTTCAAACGTGGTATCGAGTTGAACCTCGACGTCGACGACTACGAGGCTCACTACGATCTCGGCGTCGCGTTCAAGGAGATGGGGCTGCTGGACGAGGCAATCGCCGAGTTCCAGAAGGCGCTCCGCGCGCCCGAAGGCCGGTTGCGCACGTCCGAGGCGTTGGGCGTGGCCTTTTTCGAGAAGGGCCAGTTCGGGATCGCGGAAACCGTGCTGCGCCGCGGGGTCGACGCCGAAGCCGGCGGTGACGACGCGAAGATCGGTCTGCTCTATTGGCTCGGCCGGTCCGCCGAGGCGCAGGACAAGGCCACGGACGCCCTCAGATATTATGAGCGGGCGCTCGCGATCGACATCCGCTTCATGGATCTCGGCGAGCGGGTGCCTCGGCTCACCGCCGGACGCCACGCATGAGCTCACCGGTCGCGCCGGTCACGCTGGCCGAGCTCCAAGCACCGGTGCGGCACGAGCTGGAGCGGGCCCAGCGGGAGCTGCGGCGGATCATCGAAGCGGATTTTCAGTTGATCCGCGACGTAAACGCCCACCTGCTGCAGATGCAGGGCAAGCTGTTTCGGCCCACCATCATGCTGCTCTCCGACCAGGCGACCGGCGCCGGGACGGCGCATGCCACCACGCTGGCCGCTGTGGTCGAGCTGATCCACCTCGCGACCCTGGTGCACGACGACTCGGTGGACCACTCCGTTCTCCGCCGGGGCATGCCGACCATCAACGCACTGTTCAGCCACCAGATCTCGGTCATCATGGGCGACTACCTGTACTCGCGCGCGGTGATCGAGCTGGTTCGCTTGAACCAGTTCGAGTCGCTGCGGGTGCTGAGTCGGGTGACCAACGAGATGACGGTGGGCGAGATGCGGCAGCTGCTGGCGCACGACCCGCTGCAGTTCAGCGAAGAGCAGTACGATCTGCTCATTCGCGCCAAGACCGCGTCGCTGCTGTCAGGGGCGGCGGAGCTGGGGGCTCTGGCGGCGCCGGCTCCTCAGCGGCATGCCTTGCAGCGGTTCGGAGAGGCCCTCGGCATGGCGTTCCAGATCGTCGACGACCTGCTCGACTACCGCGCCGACCCCGAGGAGAGCGGCAAGAATCTCGGCACGGACCTCGCGGAGGGCAAGCCGACGCTGCCGCTGATCCACGTGCTGACCCACGGCACGCCGGAGCAGGCCGCGCTGGTGCGCAACGCCATCCAGGACCACCGCATCGAGCGCCTGCCCGCGGTGCTGAAAACCGTTGAGTCAGCAGGGGGGATTG
>DASQPE010000147.1:0-25896 GCA_035644115.1 Gemmatimonadales bacterium | reverse complement strand
GCCTCTGGATCACGGACGCCTACCTGGTTCCCCCGCCCCGACTGTTCCAAGGCCTCGTGGACGCCGCCCGTGACGGGGCGGATATCCGGCTTCTCGTGCCGGGAACCAGTGACGTGCCGCTGGTTCGGAACCTCACCCGGGTCGGATACCGCCGGCTGCTGCCTGCCGGCATCCGGATTTTCGAGTGGGATGGTCCCATGCTGCACGCGAAGACCATGGTGGCCGACGGCCGCTGGGCGCGGATCGGGACCAGCAACCTCAACGCGTCGAGCCTGCTGGGGAACTTCGAGATCGACGTGCTGATCGAGGACGAGGGATTCGCCCGTGACATGGAGGCGCAGTTCCGGCGCGACACGGAGCAGAGCCTGGAGGTGCACCAGCGACCATACCGCGCGCCGAAGCGGCTCCAACCCGTGCTGCCGGTCGGATTGGCGCGGCAGGTCCCGGTGCCACAGCACCGGCGGAGGCGCCGGGCGCGGCGCGAGCTGCGGGGCCGGGCGGCAGTCGCCGCTCGGACCCTCATCAGCGGTGCGCGTCGGTCGGTCTATGCCCCCGCGAGTGTGGCCCTCATCGTGCTCGGGCTTCTGTTTCTCATTCTGCCCGGCGCCATGGGCTACGTGTTCGGCGCCGTATGCGTCTGGCTCGCGGGGGCGGCAGCGCTGGAGGCGTTCGCGCGCCGGGAACGTGGCGGTCAGTAGGACCGGGCGAGCGGGTGCAGACCGGGCCCGCTATGTTGCAAGCGCCGGCCGGCGCGACCCGGGTCACCGCTCCAGCATCGAGTTGAGGATATGACCGCAAGCTTGGAGACCACCGCGGAGCGGATGGCGCAGCTCCCCCCCGATGTTCCCAAAGACGCCGTTATTGTGACCCGCAACCTCCAGCGAGACTACGACATGGGCGGTGAGGTCGTACACGCCCTCCGGGGCGTGGACATCACCATTCGGAAGAACGAGTCGGTGGCGATCATGGGCCCGTCGGGGTCCGGAAAATCCACCCTGATGAATCTCGTTGGCTGCCTCGACAGCCCGACCGGCGGCGAATACTGGCTCAACGGGCACCGGGTCTCGGAACTGGTCGACGATCAGTTGGCTCGCATCCGAAACCGAGAGATCGGGTTCGTCTTCCAGACGTTCAACCTCCTGGCCCGCGCCACCGCACTGCACAACGTCGAGCTCCCACTGGTGTACGCCGGCATCGCCAGCAAAGAGCGGCGGGCACTCGCCTCCGAGGCGCTGAACCGGGTCGGCCTGGGCGACCGGATCCAGCACAAGCCCAACGAGCTCTCCGGCGGCCAGCGCCAGCGGGTCGCCATCGCGCGGGCGCTGGTCAATCATCCCAGCATCCTGCTCGCGGACGAGC
Organism: Gemmatimonadales bacterium; assembly: GCA_035644115.1. Taxonomy (GTDB): domain Bacteria; phylum Gemmatimonadota; class Gemmatimonadetes; order Gemmatimonadales; family GWC2-71-9; genus DASQPE01. Next base: position 24,537 of record DASQPE010000147.1, on the reverse strand, counting down.
CGACCGGCAATCTCGACTCGGCCACTAGCTTTGAAATCATGGAGTTGTTCCGCGCACTGCACCGCGAAGGGCAGACCATCATCGTGGTGACCCACGAGGCGGACATCGCCGGATATGCCCTGCGGCAGATCCACCTGAAGGACGGGCGAGTCGAACGAGACTTCGCCACCCCCAAACAGCCGACCTGAGGTTGGTCTAGCGGTTCTCCTGAAAGCAGAACCGTTCGGCCGGTGGCAACGTTAGGTTCGGGCAATCGACCAATTCCGGAGCCTGCGTGACCTCGTCCAGCCCGCCTCTTCCCACCACGGCCAGCTCCCCGGCATCACCCAGGGGGATCAAGCGCCATCACGGCCTGGTCCGGATCGCGCATTGGCTCAATGCAGTGGTGCTGCTCGGCATGATCGCCAGCGGCCTCCAGATCTACATGGCGTTTCCGCACTTCGGAATGAAGGGCAGGGTTTACCCGGTCCCCAACCCATTCGACGCCAACTCGCTTCATCGAGGCTTTCCCGAATGGTCGCGCCTCGGGGGCTGGCTCGCCGGAGGGCTGAACTGGCACTTCGCGCTCGCCTGGCCGTTCGTGCTGACCGGCCTGGTGTACCTCGGATTTCTGGTCATGACCGGAGAGTGGCGGGCGCTGGTGTTCCGGCCACGCGACATCCGGCCGGCGCTGCAGATGCAGCTGTACTATCTCCGGCTGAGACGGGACCATCCGCCCCAGGGCAAGCATAACGCGCTTCAGAAGGCCGCCTACACCTTCATCGTCCTCCTGGGTGCGCTTTCGACGCTCACCGGCTTCGCCATCTACAAGCCGGTCCAGCTGGCCTGGCTCACCGCTCTATTCGGCGGTTACGAGCTGGCCCGCTATTGGCACTTCGTCAGCGTTTGGGTCTTCATTGCATTTACGCTGCTGCATGTGGCCCTGGTGTTTCTAGTCGATCCGGCCTCGTTCCGCGCGATCGTGACCGGATGGTACCGCGGAAGGTTTCCGAGCCATGGCTGACCAGCGACTCGACCGGCGCGATTTCCTGCGGCTCGGTCTCGTGGCGGGCCCTGCCTCGCTGGTTGCCGCGTGCGGCTGGGATGGTGGTGCCTTGCTGCGGCCTCGGCTCGGAACCATCTCCCGGTTCAACGACTGGGTCGGCGAGCACGTGCTGCTGTCATCGTCGCGACTCGCACCCACCTACGATCCCGGTCGTCGCAGCGGGACGATGCCGTCCTATTTCATCAGCGATGCGACGCCGCTGCTGCCGAATCCGGCGGACTGGGCGCTGAACGTCGGTGGCCTGGTGCGGAAGCCCACGCGGCTCACCCGGGCCATGCTGGAGACGTTCCCGCGGGTGAGCTACACCGTGAAGCATCACTGCGTCGAGGGATGGACGGCGATCGCCAGCTGGACCGGCGTGCCGGTGGCGACGGTGGCGACTCTGGTCGAGCCGTTGCCGGGTGCCCGGTACCTCCGGTTCGACTCGTTCGATGAGAACTACTTCAACGGGTGGGACCTCAAGAGCGCCATGCATCCGCAAACGATTCTAGCGTACGCATTCAACGACCAGCCGCTTCGGCCGGACCACGGAGCGCCCCTTCGTCTCTACTCGCCGATCAAGCTCGGGTACAAGCTCACGAAGTACCTGACGCGGATGACCTTCACGGCAGAACGACCGGGCGGGTACTGGGAGGATCAGGGATATCCGTGGCTCGGCGGCATCTGAGCCGGGCTCACGGCCGGCCGACCCGGAGCGTCACCGGCCAGCGAATGACGTGTCTCGCCTCCACCGGACCCCATGACTCCCGCATCTCCGACTCAACCCCGACTACCGGGTCCGAGCCGTGGGCTTTCGCGTACCGCGCCGTCGCCGACCAGCTCCGGAGGTAACCCGCGAGCTCGGGCAGCGACCACGTCGCCTCGAGCGCAAAGCGGGGTGAGGTCAGCTCGTCAAACGGGAACCGGATGGCCCGATACTCATCGAGCACCAGATCCCGCTCCGGCGGCCAGTACTCCTCGATCGTGCCCCGGTTGTAGCGGCGGAGCGTTTCGTCGAGCACCGGATCGTCCAGCTTCGGATCACCGTAGCACCAGACCGCCAGCACGCCGCCCGGCGCCAGCACCCGCCGCGTCTCGGCGAAGAACCCTTCGATGTCGAACCAGTGGAGCGCCTGGGCCACGGTCACGAGGTCGACCGAGCCGGCAGCCAGCCCGCTCGCGTCCGCTGCGGCAATCCGATACTCGACCCGCGGATGGCGCGCGGCATGCCCGAGCTGGGCTGCGCTGGCGTCGGTGGCCAGGACGTGATCGAAATGGTCCGCCAGTCCCACGGCGGCCTGCCCGCTCCCGGTCCCCACGTCCCAGGCAAGACCCCTCCGAGATACGAGGCCGCCGAGCCAGGCGAACAGTCGCGGAGGGTAGGTGGGGCGATAGGCGGCGTAGGTGGCAGCCTGCCCCGAGAAATGGTCCTTGAACGATGCGCTCACCCCGCCTCCTCGGCGCGTCCACTTGCGAACGGCCCTAAGGCGAGTGAAGATATCCTCCCCGCCCGGTCGTCCAATGTTTCGGCCAGGAATTTCCCATGCTCCGAGCCTGCTTGCTGGGCACCGGCTTCGCGGTGCCCGACCGCGTGGTCACCAACGACGATCTCTCGCAGGTCATGGACACGACCGACGAGTGGATCCGGACTCGCACCGGCATCGAGCAGCGGTACTGGGTTCGAGAAGGCGAGACCGGGGCCCAGCTCGCCCACTGTGCCGCCAGACGAGCGCTCGAGATGGCGGGGATGTCGGCCCACGAGCTGGATGCGATCGTGTATGCCACCTCCACTCCGGACCACTTCGCGCCCGGGAACGGCGTCTACCTGCAGCGCGACCTCGGGGTCGGTCCTATCCCGGCGCTCGACGTGCGTGCCCAATGCAGCGGATTTGTGTACGCGCTTTCGGTTGCCGACGCATGGATCCGAACCGGCCAATACGCCCGCATCCTGGTCGTCGGTGCCGAGGTCCAGTCCACCGGCATGGACGTGACCAGCCGCGGCCGGAACACGGCCGTGATCTTTGCCGACGGGGCGGGTGCGGTCGTCGTCGGTCCGACCGACGATCCGGACCGCGGAATCCTGGGATTCGATCTTCACTCCGAGGGGGCCTCCGCCGAGAAGCTCTGGGTCGACGTCCCGGGCTCGATGTACCATCCCCGGATCAGCCCCGAGCATCTCGCCGCCAATCGCCAGTACCTCGTCATGGATGGTCGGGAAGTGTTCCGGCACGCGATCGTCCGCATGCCCGAGTCGGTGCGGGCCGTTCTGGGCAAGGTTGGGGCGCAACCGGCGGACATCGCCCTGCTGCTGTCCCATCAGGCAAACCTGCGCATCTCCGAGATGGTCCAGCGGGCCCTCGAGCTTCGCGACGACCAGATTTACAACAACATCCAGCGCTACGGCAACACGACCGCGGCCACGATCCCAATCGCGCTGGACGAGTGCGTGCGTGCGGGGCGCGTGCGGCGGGGCGATCTCATCGTGATGACCGCGTTCGGGTCGGGTTTCATGTGGGGGAGTGTGGCGGTGAGGTGGTGAGAGGTAAGAGGTAAGAGGGGCGGCCCCTCTTACCTCTCACTTCTTACCTCTCACTGTCTAAGTACAGCTCCCGATGACACGACCCGCAGTAAACGGTCTTGGGCAGCCGAACGCGGCCGGCCAGGGTGAACCGCTGCTCCGTCGCGCAATAGGGACACTGGCCCCGGGCACCGCGAAAAGTCTCGCCCTGCCCTAGGCGCTGCAGCGCGAGCCCGATGCCAGTGAGCAACGCGCCGGGGACCAGCACCAGGTGCACGATGGGAATGGGGATGGCAACGACGGCTCCGCCGACGCCCGCCGCGAGCGCGAGACCGGCCCGCTTGAGGCGGTCGCGGGGGCCAAGGACGCCGATATCGACCAGCGCCGGTCGGGCCACGGACCCCACGGCCCGGAGCGGTACTTCGACCGAACGCAGGCGCATCTCGCAAGTCTATGGGAGCCCATAGAAATTCGCCAGGGCAGTCACCGGCCGGTGTCGTCCAGCGGGTACTTCCGCGCATAGTACTCCGGCGGGCGGGTTGCCCGGGCGCGGTAGAGCTGCTCGTCTTCGTCGTCGGCGTCGTGCACGAACAGATGGAGCGCGCCCGGCCAGAGCGTCGCCTGCAGCGACCAGTTGCAGGCCGGCGCTCGCAGCACCCACTGCAGCGCACCGCCGCCGGCGTCGGTACGATGGATGTCGCTCGTCCGCTGGAGAGCGACGCTGGGTGGAATGCCCGCCATCGCGGCGGCCGCGGGATCCAGCTCCAGGTCGGCGTCGGTCCATGACCGGAAGGTCACTTTCCCCCGCAGGGGCTCGTCGCCTTCGGGCAGCTCCAATTCAGCCTGCCATTCGCCCAGCACGTCCCAGGCGTGGTCCATCGGGCCGACATCAGGCACTACGACCGTCGGATGCTTCAGCATGGCGTGCCTCCACCGTGCCCGCTTGAATCCCGGGGCCCCGTCGTTGCGTAGTGAAACGCAACTGTAACCCCAACCCGAGCACAGCTTATGTACGCGACACTTGGATTGCTGCTCACCGCTACCGCCGGACTTGGCGGATATCTGCTCGCCAAGCGTTTCGTCGGGCGCCGCCTCCGATTCGTGGATGCGATACGGTCACCCTGGGCGCCGTGGATCGCGGGCGCCGTGGCCGCCGTGGCGGCATCCCCACTCGCCCTGCTCCCGCTGGTTGGCTCCACCACGGCTCTGGTCTTCGGCATCGGCGTGGGCTTGGGCACGGCGAGCGGTGTGCGCACAGTGCGCCGACAGGACCTGGGCCAGCGGCAGCTGATCCCGTGAGCCCTCGGGGGGCGACTATCTTTCGCTCCATGCCGACGATTCATTGCGTGCGCTGCGGACAGGACCGCGATCAGATGGGCTTTCGGCCGTTCTCCAACGACCTCGGCCTTCGGGCATATCAGCAGATCTGCGGGATCTGCTGGGCCGAGTGGCTGAAGACTCAACAGCAGCTCATCAACCATTACGGTCTGAATCTCCGCGATCAACAAGCGAAAGACTTCCTGTTCAGCAACATGGAGCAATTCCTCTTCGGGGCCAAGACGGCCTGAGCCAGCGCGAACCCTCCTCGCGCAACTTAGTCAGCAGGGCTGCGCACGGTCGCGTTAGAAGCTGGCCCCGAACCGGAAGGTGATGTCGATCGCCGGGCCGCTCGGCTCGAGATCCTCGGTCATCCCGATCCTCCACTCCCTGCCGCTTTTCGTCGCCAGCAGCCAGCCGAAGTCGAGGGACAGGTCCCGCCGGTCGAGCGCACGCAGACCGGTGCGATGATAGTACGGTGAGTGATACCAGAGGTTCGCGAACAGCGATTGCCGGCCCCAGAACCTGAAGCGGAGCCCGGATGTCGCTGCGGCAAACACCGTCTTCTGGTATGCAGCCAGGTCGCCGTGGGTGGGCGTCCAACCAAATCCCAGGCTTCCCTCGTACACGAACCGCGAGGCCAGGTGGGCGTGCAGGGTATTGAGGGCGCTGAGTGAAAGCGTGCCCCGACCATATCCAGCCGGCCCGGTCGCCGTGGGGAGGGTGACGGCCAGCGCGGTCTGAAGCCAGGGCCGGGGACGGTACCCGGCACCCAGCCTTACATCGCCCAGAAAGAGATCGGAGGGCGAGCGGCTCAGCGTGACGCCGTTATCGAGGGCGAGCTGATACGCGAACACGTTATTGGGACGGCTGGTTCGCTCGGGCAGGTTGAACCCGAGAAGGTTGTGATACCAGTTGAGAAACCCGTCCAGAAATCCCCCGTAGGCGCCGTTCGCACTGACGCCGCCAAACAGGAACACGCGGTCGTTCAGGTCTCGCGCGGCGGAGAGCTCGAGCCGCAGGAACTCGCCATCCAGCAAATAGCTCGGCCTGGGCGACGGGAGGTTGTATTCGATCGCGCTCCCGTAATCCAGCCGAACCTCTGCGGTGAGGTGACCCGGCCGGGGCTCGCGGTATGGCTGGAAGTAGAGGCCGCTCCGGGACTGGGCGACGGGATTGACCGGGGCGTACTCGGGCAAGCTCTGGGCGAGGCTGCTGCGGACTAGCCCGAGCAGGAGAACGCCAAGGACGTACGCTGGTGCCGGCCCCGGGCGGACCCGGGGCGCACCGGTAGCGGGCGCGGCGGAAGAGATCGGCAAGCCGTGCTCCCGAAGCGAGGATCGGACGGAATCGAGGACCCGGAAAGATAAGATGCCGAGGCTGCGGCTGGCCCGGGGGCGCTTGACAGGCGAGGCGATCCGGACGTACACTCTTGCATGATCATGCAGCGTGCCTTCTGGTACTTCTACTTTGCCCCCACCGGCGCGGCTCGACGGCCGTCCGGTTCCGGTACCAGCGTGCGCTAGACGCCAGGCCAGAACGGACCCATCGACGCCCCGCCGACAAAAACCGGCGGGGCGTTTTTGTTGTCACTCTTTCAAGGAGCAGGTCTCTTATGCGGGTAGCGATCCAGGGCACGGTGGGCTCGTTCAGCGAAGCGGCCGCCCGCCGGCGCTGGCCGGAGCTGGAGCCGGTCGCGTGCCACGAGGTGCAGGACGTCGTCGCGGCCGTGCGCGCGGGCCAGGCCGACGCGGGCATTCTCCCGATCGAAAACTCTCTGATCGGCTCCGTCACGTCGACCTATGACCTACTGCAGGAGGCGTTCGGCGACGGCGCCCTCCAGCTCACGCACGAAGTGATGCTCCCGGTCCACCATACCCTCATGGGGTTGCCCGGCGCCGACTTGAGCGGCGTTCGGCGGGTGCTTTCGCATTCGGTCGCGTTGGGACAATGCCGCATCTGGCTGGCGAAGTATCTGCCTCGCGCCGAGCTGGTGAGCGCATGGGACACGGCCGGCAGCGCGGAGATCGTGGCACGGGAGGGCAATCCCGCCCTGGCGGCAATCGCCGCTCGGCACGCGGCCGATGCGCACGGCCTCGTGCCTCTCGCCGAGGGCATCGAGGACGACCCGTCGAACCAGACCCGCTTTCTGACCTTTACCCGCGCGGCAGCGCCGCTCCCGCAGAGTCCCAACGGCCCCTTCAAGACCTCACTGATCGTCTGCGTGGACCACAAGCCGGGAAGTCTCGCCCTCACGCTCCAGGCCTTCGGGGCGCGCGGGGTGAACGTGACCGCGCTCCAGTCGCGCCCGGAGCGCTCCAAGCCGTGGACCTACCGATTCTACGTGGACGTGGCCGGCGCCGCGGCTGATCCGCGGGTGGCCGAAGCGCTCGAGGAGATCGAAGCGCTGGCGGCCGAGCTGGTGATCCTCGGCAGCTACGAGGCGTGGCCCGACGGCGCCCTTCGCTTCGCCACGCCGGTTCCTACGCCGGCGCACCACGTCAAGAAGCCGGAGATCCCATTGGTGGACCGCCGCCGGAATCCTGAGGGGACCGTCGTGGCTGTGCGCGGCGTGGTATTCGGGGGCGACACGCCCGTGCTCATCGCGGGCCCCTGCTCGGTGGAGACCGAGCCGATGATCCTGGAAACCGCCGCGCTGGTCGCGGACGCGGGTGGCGACATGTTGCGGGGCGGCGCCTACAAGCCCCGCACATCTCCCTACGACTTCCAGGGACTGGGCGTGAAGGGCCTCCGCTACCTGGCGCGGGCGCGCGAGGCCACCGGCCTTCCGATCGTCACGGAGGTGCTGAGCTGGGAGGAGGTGGCGCTCGTCGCCCACTTCGCCGACATGCTCCAGATCGGTGCGCGCAACATGCAGAACTTCTCGCTGCTCCGGGCAGCGAGCCGGAGCGGAAAGCCGATCCTCCTCAAGCGCGGTGCCGGCGCGACAATCGAGGAGTGGCTCATGGCAGCGGAGTACGTCCTGGCGGAGGGCAACCCCAACGTGGTCCTGTGCGAGCGGGGCATCCGCACGTTCGAACGGGCCACCCGGCACACGCTGGACCTGAACGCCGTCGCGCTGGTGCGCGAGCGCACCCACCTGCCGGTAGTGGTGGATCCGAGCCACGCTGCCGGCGTGAGCTCACTGGTCACGCCGCTCAGTCTCGCGGCATTGGCCGCGGGAGCCTGCGGTCTCATCGTGGAAGTGCACCCGACCCCGGCCACGGCGCTGAGCGACGGGTTCCAGAGCCTCGATCCCGAGCAGTTCGCGGCACTGGCGAAACTGGTCCACCCGGACCGGAAGCAGCGCGCGAAGGTGCAAGTGACCGCGTGAGAGGTAAGGGTAAGAGGTAAGAGGGGGCTCCGTTACCAGACCGGAGCCCCTCTCACTTCTTACCTCTCACCTCTTACTGCTCACTGTCGTTTCGCCGTCACCGTTTCCCGCTTCCGGTTGCGAAGGACCTCGATCTTGAAGCTCTCATCGCGATCGTAGCTCCGCAGGATCCGCAGCAGGTGCGACGGGCTGGCAGGCTTGCGCCCGTCCACGTTGAGCACGACGTCGCCGCCTTTGAGCCCCAACGACGAGCCCTTGGGAGCGTTGATGACGAGAATCCCGTCGCTGACGCCAAAGTACTGTCCGAGGTCCGGGTTGAGCGGGGCGAGCTCGAGCTCCGACAGCTCACCGCCGTACAGCATGGCCATTCGCGGAAGCCGGATATCCAGGCTTTCGATGTCCGGCTCGGGACCCATCCCCGGCATCGCGTCGAGGTTTGGTGGGGCGGCCTGTCCCGGCGAGAGGGGACGGGTCCGGAAACCGAACATCGGATCGCCCGCAGTCACCAGCGAGACGGTTCTGCGATCGGTCCCTCGGCGGAAATCGACAGCAACCGTGTCGTTGGGAGCCAGCCGAGCGGCCAACTCGATCAGTCGCAGACCGGGCAACGACCGGCCAGCCTGGTCGACCGCGTCCGGAGCCGCCAGCACGGAGTTGCCCTGGACCCTGATGATGATGTCGCCCGAGCGGATGCCCGCCTTGGCCGCCGGCCCGCCGGGCGTCACCGCATCGACCCGGGCTCCGATCGAGTCGCTCTCTTGCGCCTGGAGGCTCACCTTGAGGCCCAGCCGGGCCCGGCGATTCACCACCAGATTGAACATCTCGTCATGTGCCGGCTCGAGCCGGACCGGCGCTTGGGCCCAAGCCGCGAGCGGCACCAGACTCATAGTGGTCAGCGCTGCCAGCCACCCCGTGCGCATGCTAGGGCCGCCGATCCTCATAGGCCTGCCGTGCTGGCGCGGGTGAGGTGCACATCCACCAGCGCGTCCAGGAGACCCACCCGCTCCCGCCACAGATCGAGCTCCTGGGTCTCACGGCGACCCGAGTCCATGAGGTCCGTCATCTGGAGCTCGCGGTCCACTGTCGCGATCCGATCCTCCAGCTCCTGGGCGATCCGGGCGGTGCGCCCGTCGAGCACCCGACTCTCGGGATGATAGCGGTCGATCGCGGCCTCGAGCGCCTGCGAGCGGGCCATCGCCTCGGACAGCTCCGCCGGGGCCGCATCAGTATGCGGCTGACGAAGGCTGCGCACGCCCACCACCATCGCGACTGACGCGGCGGCCGCCAACCCGACCAGACCGAAGCGTCGGAGCCGGCGGGCGCGTCGCTCAACCCCTATCTGCGCCCGGACCTCGGGCCAGCGGTCCCGAGTGGGCCGGAGCGAGGGAAGGGCCTTGAGCCGGGCGATACGCTGGTGGAGGCGGTCGAACTCCGCCCGGCAGGTCTCACATTCATCCAGGTGGCTCCGCGCGGTCTGGGTGCCCGGCTCGGCACCCGGCTCGCGGAGCGCGACCAGTTGCTCCATGCTGAGGTGCATCACGCAGCCACCTCCTCACCCAGCCAACGGCGAAGCCGCGCGTGGGCCCGCGCGAGCTGGGACTTGGAGAAGCTCGGCGTCTTGCCCATCATCACGGCGATTTCTTCGTGGGTATACCCTTCGACGTCGTGCAGCCACACAACGGCGCGCGACGTCTCTGACAAGCGCTCCAGCGCCGCCTCGAGGTCCATCCGGAGATGGGTGTCCTCGCGACGGTGGGCGACCACCTCGTCATTCAGCTCGTCGGTGTCCCGGTACTTGTTCCGGCGGAGCCGCATGAGCGCCTTGCTGGCGGCGATACTGCGGATCCAGCCCCACAGACTTCCATCTTCGCGATATTGACCGATGCTGCGGCAGATCTCGAGGAAGGTTTCCTGCAACACGTCCTCCGCGTCCTCTGCCGTCCGGCAGATCCGGCGGCAGAGGTTGTATACCGGGATCTCAAAGGCGCGATACAGCGCCTCGAAGCCCGCGGGATCACCGGCCTTCGCCTGGGCCAGCACGGTCTTCGCGTCGGCCAGCAGGTAGGAGTCCATGGCAAGCGCTTTCAGCATGGTCAACACAAGATGCCCGGGAGGGCCCAGGGGTCGCAAACCCAAACTACATCAACAGTAAACAGCGAATTGTGAACGGGGTGCCCTGGGTAAGGAGCCCCGTTTACCGTTTACCGCTCACCGTTGACGCTTAAGTTAAAGCATGCCAACACCTACCCCGGCAACCGCCCCGGCCACCTGGCTCCACCACCTCGAGGACGAGGCCGACGCCGCCTACCTCTACCGGGAGCTCGCCAAGACCGAGCGGGACTCGGGACGGGCCGCTCTGTACCGCCGGCTAGCGGAGGTTGAAGACCGCCATGTCGAGCTGTGGCGTCAGCTCCTGGCCGAGCACGGGCACGAGGTCAGAGCGCCGAGCCCCTCTCGGGGGGCGCGACTCCGGGCCTGGGTGGCCCGCCGGTTCGGGCCCGGGCTTCTCCTTCCGGTGCTGCTCGAGGAAGAAGGCCGCGAGGTCAAAGGCTATCTCAGCCTCTACCGGGAGTCGCCCACGGGCGCGGCAGGGCCGACGGCGCTGACCCTGGCGCGGGAGTCAAAGGAGCACGCGGATCAGCTGGCCAGCATCAGCGGGGCCCCGGCCGAGCCCTGGCACAAGACCAGGGCGGGCGGGTTTCTACGGAACGTCGTCTACGGCTTCAACGATGGCCTGACGGCAAACTTTGGCCTCGTCGCAGGCATCGTAGGCGCGCAGGCGAGCGTGGGCGAGGCGGGTCACGCCGTGCTGGTGGCCGGCATCGCCGGCATGGTCGCCGATGCGCTCTCCATGGGCTCCTCGGGCTACCTCGCGGCGAAGAGCGAGCGGGAGGTGTTCGAGCACGAGATCGCCATGGAGCAGGAGGAGATCCGGCTCATGCCGGAGCTCGAGCGCGAAGAGCTGAGCCTCATCTATCAGGCGAAGGGCATCCCGGCCGGGCAGGCTGACGCCTTCGCCACCCAGGTCATGGAGGATCCGGCGCGGGCCCTCGAAGAGAAAGTCCGGGAAGAGCTCAAGATCGGGGAAGCGACCAGCACTCCGCTCCGCGAGGGCTGGACAACCGGAGTCGCAACGGCATTGGGCGCGTTTATCCCGGTCGCCCCGTTCCTGTTCGGGCGCGGTGTCACTGCGATCTGGGCGTCGTTTGCGATCGCGATGCTGTCTCACTTCGCCGTAGGGGGTGCCCGGAGCTTTTTCACCGGCCGCGGCGTGTTCCGCAGCGGGCTCGACATGTTCTTGGTGGGGCTGGGCGTTGCGGGGGTGGGATATGTCGTGGGGGAGTGGATTGTGCGCCTTCTTTAACTGCGTGAACGGTAAACAGTAAACAGTGAACGGGGAACTCCGTGGTAAGGCGGGGCTCCCCGTTCACCGTTCACTGTTCACTGTTTACGCCGTTACCAGGTTCACCAGCCGATTCGGTACCAGGATCCGCTTCCGGATCTCCTTGCTCTCGATGAAGCGTCGCACCGTCTCGTCGGCGAGCGCGGCCGCCACCGCTTCGGTTTCGGACGCGTCGCGCCGCACGTGGACCTTTGAACGGGTCTTGCCGTTGACCTGGACGACCAGCTCCACGGTATGCTCGACCGTGAGGTGCTCGTCCCAGCTCGGCCAGTGGGCATTGAATACCGATGGCCGGTGACCCAGCCGTTCCCAGCACTCCTCGGCAAAATGGGGCGCGAACGGCGCCACCATGATCACCAGCTCCTCGACGATCCGTCGCTCGCGGCAGTTCTCCTCGCGGAGGACGTTGAGCAGTTCCATGAGCGCGGAGATCGCGGTGTTGTACTCCAGGCCTTCCAGCCGGTGGGTGACCGCCTTCTTGGTCTGGTGCCACTTGACCAGGATGCGGTGCTTGATCTCGCCGGTCGCGTCGTCGCGAACGCAGTCGGCCACCAGCTGCCAGATCCGGTCCAGAAACCGGCGCGGCCCGTTGATGCCGTCGTCCCGGAAATCGCCGCCCTCCTGAAACGGGCCCAGGAACATCAGGTAGGTGCGGAAGGTGTCCGCGCCCCACTTGGCGATGTACTCGTCAGGAATGACCACGTTGCCCCGCGACTTCGACATCTTGGCCCCGTCCTTCACGATCGTTCCGTGGGCCCGGAACTTGGCGAAGGGCTCGTCGAATTGGGTGTGGCCAAGCTCGTGCAGCACCATGCCGATGAAGCGCGAGTACAGCAGATGCAGCACTGCGTGCTCGTTGCCGCCGATGTAAGAGGCCACCGGAAGCCAGCGCCGGGTCCGCACCTGATCGAAGGGACGATCGTCGAACTCGGTGCTGGGATACCGCAGAAAGTACCAGGCGGAGTCGAGGAAGGTGTCGGAGACGTCGGTCTCGCGCCGGCCCCGGGCGCCGCACTGGGGACAGTCCACGTAGTACCATTCCTCGTGCCGCGCCAGCGGCGACACGCCGCTATCGTCGGGCCGAAAGTCCTCGATGAGCGGCAGGACGACCGGGAGGTCGCGCTCCGGCACCGCGACCGGCCCGCACGCGTCGCAGTAGATGATGGGGATCGGGGGACCCCAGTAGCGTTGCCGGGAAATGCACCAGTCGTGGAGGCGGTACTGGATCACACCCTTGCCACGGCTGGTCCCCTCCAGCCAGCGGATGATGGCTGTCTTGCCTTCGGCCGCCGGCATGCCGGAGAACTCGCCCGAGTTCATGATCCGATAGCCATCCACCCCGGTCTCAGACGTCTCCATCGGCGCCTCGGGATCCTGTCCGGGGCGGCCCAGCACCCGCACGATCCGAAGGCCGTATCGCTTCGCGAACTCGAAGTCGCGCTCGTCGTGGCCGGGCACGGCCATGATGGCGCCGGTACCGTATTCCATCAGGACGTAATCCGCGATCCAGACCGGGATGGTCCGCCCGTTCGCCAGATTCTTCGCGAAGGCGCCGGTAAAGACTCCGGTCTTCTCCCGGTCGCCAATCTTGCGGGAGATGATGTCCTTCGCAGCGACCTGACGGCGGTAGGCATCCACCGCCTCCTGCTGCGCGGGTGTCGTGATCTCCGACACCAGCGGGTGCTCGGGGGCCAGCACCATGAAGGTCGCGCCGAATACGGTGTCCGGCCGGGTGGTGAACACCCGGATTGATCGTCCGTGCTCCAGCGGGAAATCGATCTCCGCCCCTTCCGACCGACCCAGCCAGTTGCGCTGCGCCGTAACCGTGGATTCCGACCAGTCCATCTTGGACTTGTCGTCGAGGTGGGCCAGCAGCCGGTCGGCATACTCCGTGATCCGGAAGAACCACTGCTCGAGCGTGCGCTGCTCGACCGGTGTGCCGCAGCGCTCGCACGCCCCGTTGATCACCTGCTCGTTGGCTAGGACCGTCTTGCAGCTGGGACACCAGTTGACCGGGGCGGCCTTCTTGTATGCCTTCCCGGCCTTGAACAGCTGCACGAAGATCCACTGGGTCCACTTGTAGTAGCCCGGATCGGTAGTCGACAGCTCGTGCCGCCAATCGAACATCGCGCCCATGCGCTTGAGCTGACGGCGGAAGTTCTCGATGTTCCGCGGGATGAGCTCGGCGGGGTTGATGCCCAGCTTGATCGCGTAGTTCTCGCTATGAATGCCAAATGCATCGAATCCGATGGGCTCGAATACGTTCCAGCCCCGCAGCCGCTTGAACCGTCCGTACGTGTCCGCCCCGGTGAAGGCAAACATGTTGCCCACGTGGAGCCCCTCGGCCGAGGGGTAGGGAAACATCATCAGGTTGAAAAAGGGCTTTACCGCCCCGTCCAGGTCGGTCTCGTTGGTGCGGAGCTCCGCCCACCGCGCCTCCCATTTCGGCTCGATGACCTCGGGGTGGTAGGCGTCGGCGGCCGGCACTGGTGCGCCGGAACGGTTGGATTGATGGGTCACAGGGTCGCCAGCAGGCATCTCAGCAATCGGGTCCGAAAGTGTCTAAACGTAGTCGGATCGCAGGGTTAGCGCCAAGCCAGCGGGGGTCGCCTACCGCGGGTCGCGCCCCCTCGCCAACCTCGCAACTCCCCTGAGCAGCATAGCGGCTCCGCCGGCTTCAATAACCTAGGAACCGGTAGCGGTTCCCGGTTATCATGACCGCTACCCTATCCCGCCGAGTTCCTCCATGAGCGCCACGTACAGGTTCGGCGCCGCGCTGCTCGCCATGATCGCACTGCCGCCGGTCAGCGCGCAGCACGCCGCCGGAGTGCGCTTCGAGGTGGTCCTCGCGGCCGGGCTCCGCCCCGAGCCGATCACCGGGCGAGTGTTCGTCTTCCTCTCGCACGACAGTAATCCCGAGCCGCGACTCCAGGCCGGCGGAGTGGTCAGCGTGCCGTTCTTTGGGGCCGACGTGGACCAGCTTCGGCCGGGCGCGGTGGCGCTGGTGGATCGCCGAGCGCTGGGGTACCCGCTCCGGTCGATCGATTCGCTCCCTCCCGGCGACTACTTCGTCCAGGCCCTCGCAAGTCCCTATACCCGGTTTGCCAGGGCCGACGGCCACACCATCTGGGCTCACATGGACGAATGGGAAGGTCAGGAGTTCAACACCGCCCCGGGCAGCCTTGTGAGCGCCGTGCGGCGGGTGCATGTCGATGGGCGCCGCGGTACCCGCGTGCGGCTCGAGCTGACCCGGATCCTCCCGCCCGTCGAGGTACCGCCGGACGACCGCTACGTGAAACGGCTTCGGATCCAGAGCCCGATTCTCACCAAGTGGTGGGGCCATCCGATGTACCTCGGCGCGGTAGTGCTCCTGCCTCGAGGCTACGACGACCATCCGACGGTCCGCTACCCCGCGATCTGGCTGCAGGGCCACTTCACCCTGGAGCCGCCTTTCGATTTCACGCTCGACAGCACGCCGGAGCCAGAGGACGCGCGCCGGGCGCGACTCCAGCGCACTGACCACCGGGAGTCGGGCCGAGAGTTCGCTCACGCATGGCTGTCGGACAGCTTCCCGCGAATGGTGGCGATCCGGATTCTCCACCCTACCCCGTACTACGACGACTCGTATGCGGTCAACTCCGCCAACAACGGACCGTACGGGGACGCCATCATGCAGGAGCTGATCCCCTACCTCGAAAAACAGTTTCGGGTGATCGGAGAGCCGTACGCGCGGGTCCTCACCGGCGGCTCGACGGGAGGGTGGGAGGCCTTGGCCCTCCAGGTCTATCATCCCGACTTCTTCGGCGGCACCTGGAGTTACTATCCGGACCCGGTGGACTTCCGGCGCTATGAGCTGGTGAATCTGTACGCCGACACCAATGCCTTCGTGGTCGAGCGGAATCGTTGGATTCGGGTGGAGCGGCCGTCGGAGCGTCGCCCCGACGGACAGCCGGTGGTGACGATACGTCAGGAGAATCAGCTCAACAACGCCCGCGGCGGCCGTCGCCGCGGCGGCGAGAACTTCGCGATCTGGGAAGCGACCTACGGGCCGACCGACCAGGACGGCTACCCGGCGGCCATCTGGAACGACGCGACCGGCACGATCAACCGCGAGGTCGCCCGGTACTGGCGGTCGCACGACTTCGACATCCGCGACTACCTGGAGCGGAACTGGCAGACGATCGGGCCCAGCCTCGTCGGCAAGATTCACCTGCTTTGCGGCGATATGGACAACTACTATCTCAACCTGGCCGTCTACCTGCTGGAGGACTTTCTGGAGCATCGCACGACCCCGGCCTATGGCGGGTACTTCAAGTACGGCCGGCCAATGAAGGGGCACGGCTGGCAGCCCACGTCCAACGCCGACCTCGTGCGGGAAATGGCCGAGCACGTGTCGGCCCGCGCCCCGGCGGGGGAACCCTCGGGGGCGTGGCGCTACTGAGGCACAGCCGCTTAGCTTCTTCGCACCTCCCCGACATCGACCACCCCGGAGCTGCATGGCCGAAACCCGGAAGAGCCTCACCCGGATGCTCTACCTGAACGGCGCGCTGGCCGTGGGCGTGCTGACCATCCTGGTGCACCTGCTGCTCCGCTGGGCAACCACCCGATCGGGCGCGGCAGATGCCGGCCCAGACGTGCTGCTCGCCACCCTGGCATTTCTCGCGGTCGCCGGTGTCGGGGCGATCGTCTTCTTGCGCTGGGTCGCCGCCCGGCTGGTGCGGCCCCTCGACTCGGCGGAGATGATCGCCAGCCGGGTCGCGGCCGGTAATCTCGCAATCGCCGACCTCCCCTTCAACGGAGCCCGGCGCAACGGTGGGCAGATCATCGTTTCGCTCAGCGCGATGGTGGAGTCGCTCAGGTCGCTCACCGGCGCGATCCAGGGAGCGGCCGCCGAGGCTGCGACGATGGCCGAGCAGATCGCGGCCTCGACCGAGCAGATGACTGCCTCGACCGAGGAAGTGGCGGGTACCACGGGCGATCTGACGGAGCGGGCCAACCAGCAGGCGGTGATCGTGCGGGCCGCGGCCGAGGACGCCGGTCGGATCCTCCATATCACGCAGGAGCTGGCCGCCGGCGCCACCCAGGCCGCCGAGCGCAATGCGGCACTCGCCCGGCTGGCTCGAAGCCATCGGGAGCGGCTGGACGCCAGCACGACGGAGCTGGCGCGGCTGACTGAGGAAATAGAGAGCGGAGCCGCCGAGGCGGACGCGCTCGCCGCCGCCTCGGGGGAGATCGAGAAGTTCGTGGCCCAGACCAAGGCGATCGCCAAGCAGACCCATATGCTGGCCCTCAACGCCTCGATCGAAGCGGCGCGTGCCGGAGAAGAAGGTCGCGGATTCAGCGTGGTGGCGGAGGAGGTTCGGAAGCTGGCCAGCCAGGCCGCGCAGGCAGCGACCTCCACCAGCACGACGGTTCAGAGCGTGCTGGAGCGAGTGCAGACCGCCCGCGAGCGGCTGATCCGGCTCGGGCGGGGTGGGATGGCCGCGCGCGATGCCGCTCATGCCGCTGCCGAGGGGCTGGCCAGCGTCGCCTCTGATGCCGAGCAGAACGACCAATGGACCCGGCGCATCTCCGAATCGGCGCAGGCAGTGCGTGCCCTGGTCGAAACGATCGCGAGCCGCATGCGCGAAGTCTCGGCCGGCACCGAGGAATACGCGGCCGCGGCTGAACAAATCGCGGCGGCGGCGCAACAACTCAATGCCTCGACCGAGGAGATCTCCTCCTCCGCCGGCCACCTCGCCGAGGCCTCGGACCGGCTGACGAGCGCCGTAGGCAGTTTCAAGCTCTAACTGCCCGGTTTCGGGACTCATCCGACTGCCCTGATTTCCTCGCCAACGCCGGGCCCCTTCCAGCGTATCTTTAGACGATGGCTCGCTTCGCCAAGTACGCCTGGGGCGTCCTCGCCGCCAACCTGGCAGTCGTCCTGTGGGGTGCCTATGTCCGTGCCTCCGGCTCGGGGGCGGGGTGCGGCAGCCACTGGCCACTCTGCACCGGCGAGATAGTCCCCCACAGCCCCACGCTCGCGACCCTTATCGAGCTCACCCACCGGATGACGAGCGGCGCGGCGCTGCTGCTCGTCGTCGGGCTGTTTGTGTGGTCCCGCCGGGCCGCCCCGGCGCGACCGGGCGTGCGGCTGGGGGCCACATTTTCGCTGGTGTTCATGTTGGGGGAAGCCCTGATCGGCGCCGGCCTGGTGCTGTTCAAGCTGGTCGCGCACAACGACTCGCTGGCTCGGGCCTTCTACCTGGGCGCGCACCTGCTCAACACGTTTCTGTTGCTGGGATCGCTCGCGCTCACGGCCTGGTGGGCCTCCGGGGGGGCGCCGCTCCGTCCCCGCACCCAAAGCGGCCGGCCTTGGCTGTTGGGGATCGGCCTGGTCGGCACCCTGTTGGTCGGGATGACCGGCGCGATCACGGCACTGGGCGACACGCTGTTTCCGCCCGGGTCCCTTCTGGAGGGGCTGCGCCAGGACACGTCCGCCACAGCGCACGTGCTCGTTCGGCTGCGCGTGCTGCATCCAGCCCTGGCGGTGGGGACCGGTTTCTATCTGCTCGGCCTGGCCGCGATACTCCCCGGCCGAGGCGGGAATCCAACGATCGGTGGATTGGCACGGGGACTGGGAGCGCTGGTGGTCATACAGTGGCTCGCCGGATTGGCCAACATTGCTCTGCTGGCGCCGATGTGGCTCCAGCTCGCCCACCTGTTGCTCGCGGACCTGGTCTGGATTTTCCTCGTGCTGCTGGGTGCGGCCGTTCTCGCCGAGCCGGCGAGCGCTCGCACCACGGTGACCGGGACGCCTCTCACCGACCGGGCGGCACCGCGGTCCGCCGTCACTCGCTAATCACCCGTTCCCAACCGGAGAGTCCATGCGTAAGGTCGCCGCTCTGCTGATCGTTCTGGGCCTAGGTGGTCTCGTGCTGGGCAGCGTCATCATCGTTCGAGTGGCGCGCGCGCCCGGGACCGCGCCGTTCGGCTTTGAGAATTACGGCGGACCCGGCCCGATCGTCGGCGCGCTGCTCCTGTTGTTGGGCGGGCTGTATCTGTTCTCGTCCGCGCGGCGCGAGGATTAGGGGAGGACGCCCGCTTGGTCATCGGGACGATCCCGCTCGCCGCCGAGGTCTGACGTTGGCGATCGGACCGCTGTTCCCCCGGAACCCCGGCCGCCGCGCCCCACCGGCACCTGCGCGGAGATCGCGCGGGCCGACGCGGCCGCTCTTCCTGCCGACCGGACGTCGGCGCCCGTGGGTCTCCATCACCACCAGCGCAGTCTTTCACACGGCGATAATCCTGCTGGCGATGCTGATCACCCGCCGCGAGAACGAGGTGCTCGAGCAGGAACAGGCGGAGCAGCGGTCGACGGAGCAGCGGGAGCACGTCGTGCCGTTCTACCTCCCACCGCCACCGCAGCCAAAGGCGGTCAAGCCACCGCCACCGCCGCCCCAGCCGCCGCCCCCTCCCAAGACGGAGGCTCCCCCGCCGAAGCCGCCCCCGGTGCCGGTCGCGCCGCCACCAAAGGCTGAGCAGCCGAAGCCCGAACCCGAGCCCAACGCACCGCCCGAGGAGAAGCGCTCGACCGGCACTGCCGAGCCGGAGGACAAGAACAGCGGCGACAAGTCGTCCGCCAACGCGGCACGGTCGGCGGCTCCGCCCGCCGACATTGCGACGACCTCGGCCATGGAGTCGGAGGCCAAGCGCATCTTTGGACGACGCCCCGAGGGCCCACCGGCCGGCGCGGGGCCGAGAGACGTGCGGCCGCTCGAGATCCTCCTTCCCGATCGGCCGGACAAGTGCACGCCCAAGCCGGTCGCGCCGGCGGAGTCGGCCGGGCCGCCGCAGATGGGCGTCGCCGTGGGCCGCATATTCCGCGGCGACAACGGCCGTCCGCTGGCCGGCGCCCACCTCGTGATGCTGGGCACCCCCTACACCAGCTTCACTGACGACAACGGCGACTACCAGTTCCGGTTCGACATGGCACTGGTGGACAACTGCAGGACCCAATACGTGCGGGTCACCGCCCTGGGATACGAATCGCGGCTGCTGGTGCTGGTGGTGGGGCCCAGAACCCGGAGCGACGACGTGGTCCTGCGGCGACGCCGCTAGCAGCTGCCAAGCTGTGGCGGGGGCACTGACGTACCCGGCAACCCGTCGTCCTTGAGCCCCACCCCGGTCAGCCTTCGCCGCCGTGCCTCGACCAGCAGGAACCGGAGTCGTTCCGCCGCCGGCGCATAGCGGAGACCTTCGGGCCGGACGTTGGAAATGCAGTTCCGTTCGGCGTCGGTTCGCCCCACTTTCGGCTGCCATGTGAGATAAACGCCCAGACTGTCGGGCGAGCTGAGCCCAGGCCGTTCGCCGATCAGCACGGTGACGAGCCGGGCCGACAGCAGGTCCCCGACCTCGTCCCCCAAGGCCACCCGTCCGTGCTCCGCCACCAGCACCGGACCGATCCGCCACTCTTCGCTGATCAGCGCCGGGACGAGCGCCTCCAGCAGCGGCGTCGCGTGCTGCTGGGCCGCGTTTGCGGAGAGACCGCCGGCCACGACGAACACCACATCGGGCGACCGCGCGCCGGACTCAGCGAGGCCGGCGAGCGCGGCACGTGATGCAGGATCGAGCCGGCGCCCGAGATCAGGCCGCCTGAGATGCTCGAACCGGTTCGCGGCGGCAGTCCGGATCGCGACGGCGCGGAGGCCGATGCGACCCAGGTCCTTGATCAGGATGGGAACGTCCAGAGCCCGGTGCACCGCATCGCGGGCGCGGGCGTGGGCGAGCTGAAAGGCGAGATGCGCGGCGGTGGGAAGGCTTCCCCCGACATGCCCGAGCCCGATGCGGGCCGGCGTGGACGGGCGGAATGCCGCCCACGGATCGGGATCGGTCACCCGCCCAGCAGCTGTTTCTTGAAGCCCTCGCCAGGACCGGGCTTGGGACCGATCCAAGCCTTGAAGAGCGCGTCGGCGAATGCCTTGCCCTCGATCGTGCCCTTTGGGGTGCCTTTGACCTGAACCCGGGTCCCCTCGCCCGGCAGGTAGGTGAAGGCAAACTGCTCGCCCTTCTTGATGTCTTCCATGTAACTGCACAGCGTCTCGAACTGCCCCTTGAGCTCCGCCGACGCGTCCGGGGTGTTGTTCGCCAGCGCCTCGTTCCAGGCGTTGCACATCTTGCCCTTGTCTACGTCGTGCACGAACTGCATGACCAGATGGCGCGCCTGGTCCGCCCCGAGGACTTTATCGGCGTCACTTTCGCGCGCGGGCAGGTACAGGGCTGCGACGTAGACCTTGACGATGAACTTCTTGCGGGTCGCGGTCCCGTTGAGGAGGAGCTCGTGGCCGTCCACGGCCAGGTGCCGCGGGAGGCTGACGCCGTCGCGAGTGACGGTCTGGCTGGTATCCTGGGCGATGGCGCCGGCAACCAGCGGCGCGGGTGCGACCAGGACCCGGCCGGCCAGCAGCACTGAGACGAGCATCGTCATGGCGAGTCCGGGGGAAAAGGTTACCAACCCATCCGCGCGCGCAATGACGCAATGTGGGCCAGGTGATGGCGCCCATGCCAGGCATACATCGCGACCTGCTGATCTAGCGTCATCAAGCCCAACTCCGGATGGCGAAACGAGCGCGCGAACCGGCCGGGCGCGAGCACCCGCAGCAGCAGCACCCACCGCTCGTGGAGCGCCCCGAGCAGCGCCAGAGACGCGTCGATCGGCGCCGACCGCGCCTCCGGCAGCTCGGCCCAGCGGGCCTCCTCGTACGTCTTGATGGTGGGGGTGTTCTCGGTCAGCGCGAGCTTGAAACGGGTGTAAGCATTCAGGTGACTGTCCGGCACATGATGGACCACCTGACGGACGGTCCAGCCTCCTTCGCGGTACGGCGTATCCAGCTTGGCGTCGTCGAGCCCGCTCACGGCCTGGCGAATCTCGCCGGGAAGCGCCGCAATCTGATCGATGAACGCGGTCCGTTCGGCGTCGGTAAGGGCGGCAGGGGCCTGGAACTCCCCGATGGGATAGCGCAGGTCGGTCATCGATGGTCTCCGGAACGGGGCGGCGTTGGGAAAGCTACCCCTACGGGCTCGGAGACGCTCGGGTTTACTCAGCGCCCGCCGGGCCCTGCCATGCTCCGGATGGTCCATGCGTCAGTCTGCCGGTCGAGCACGACGCGCGCGTCCATCGCGCGGACGCTGGGCGCCCCCTCAGCCGACTCGGTTCGCGTTGCCCCCCGCACCCGCGCGGTCGCTCGTTCGCCATCGACGGTGATGTCTCCAACCTTCCAGATCGTGCGGATGTGGCCGCCGGCGGTGAACAGCGAGTCGAGGTACGCCACCTGGGCCTCGGGAATCGAGGGGAACGCGCGTCGCGCCTCGTCCACACTCCCCGCATCGAGAGCGGACGCGTAGGCCGAAATGGCGGTCTCGACCGCCTCGCGCTCCGCTGGCGAGGCCTTGTCGGGTTCCTTGGTCGCACCGGCCCTGGTGCCTCCGGCGGTCCCTGGCGGAAGCGCCGCGCCCGATGCGGTCGGGGCGGAAGCCCGCTGCGGCGAGCTCGCGGGAGTTGCCGGCGGCGGATCCACGCGGGGAGCGGTGGGCACCGGGGCAGGAGGTATGGCAGGCGCCGATGCGACCCCGGTATCGGCGGCGGGGCCCGCGCGGGGGTTGGTGCGGGTTCGGAGCGCCACGGCGATCGAGCCGACCCCTACGAGCACACCACCCACCGCGAGCGCCAGCGACAGTGCCGAGCTGCGCCGGTGACGGGCCGGGGTTACCGGGGAGCCGATAGCGGCCACCAACGGCTCGGTGGCGGCCCCCTTCCGGGGGGCCGGAGGAATCGGCGTTCGGAGCAGCGGGATCGGGCTCTTGGGCGTGGTGACCCCGATCGACCT
Source organism: Gemmatimonadales bacterium (assembly GCA_035644115.1). Classification (GTDB taxonomy): domain Bacteria; phylum Gemmatimonadota; class Gemmatimonadetes; order Gemmatimonadales; family GWC2-71-9; genus DASQPE01. Next base: position 2,076 of record DASQPE010000147.1, on the reverse strand, counting down.
GCGCTGGCCGGTCTTCGCGATCGCGATGAGCTGGCTCCGGGTGGGGTCGTCGGGCGTGAGCGAGGGCGAGCCGATGACGGCGATGATGTCCTCGATCGAGACCCAGCGCTCAGCGGGATCCTTCGCCAGCATCCGGGTCACGGCGGCGCGGAGCCCTTGGGGGCAGTCCGGCCGGAGCTCCTCGACGGGCGGAGGCGGATGATGGACGTGCGCATACATCATCGCCATGGTGCCGGTGCCCTCGAAGGGCGGCTTGCCGGTAAGCATCTCGTACGCCACCACGCCCAGCGAGTACTGATCCGAGGCGCCGGTGACGCCCTGCCCCATGACCTGCTCGGGACTCATGTACGTCGGCGTCCCTACCGAGAGCCCGGTGCTCGTGAGCTGGGGGGCCTGGGACACTTTCGCGATGCCGAAGTCGGTCACCACGACCCAACCCTCGTCGTCGATCAGAATGTTGCCCGGCTTGATGTCGCGGTGGACCACTCCTCGCCGGTGCGCATAGCCGAATGCGCTGGCCACCTGACCCAGAATCGCCTGGATCATCGGAACCGTCAGAGGCCCGAGCTCGGTGATGATGGAGTCGAGCGAGCGGCCATCGACGAACTTCATGACGAAGTACAGCAGCCGCTCGGTGTGCTGAACTGCGTAGACCGGGATGATGTTGGGGTGGCTCAACGAGGCGGAAGTTCTGGCCTCGCGCTTGAAGCGCTCGATTCCGTCGCCCAGACTGAGGACCGGAGACATCACCTTGATCGCGACTTTCCGATCGAGGGCGAGGTCATGCGCCAGATAAACAGTCGCCATCCCGCCGCGGCCGAGCTGGCCGAGGATATCGTAGTCCCCCAACGTCGCCGAGCGGAGAGCCGCCAGCTCGTCGCGGTCGGAGACCTGAGGATCCACGGCGCCGGGGGGCGCGGGCGATGGCTTATCGGTCATGGTGTAGAGGTGGCTCGGGAAACAAATTGCTGTCGCAATGCCGGGGCCGGAAGGTGCAGAGGCTCGACCCGCTGCGACAGCCCTCGGCCGAGGTGGGTGCTGGTCCCGGGGGGAGCGGCCCCCGGGCTCAAGGCTGGGCCGGCCGCAGCCAACAGGGCCCGCCCGGGTGCATCGCTCTAAGTGACTATGAGCCAGTTGGTTGCGCGTTACTCTGGGAACCAGACTGACGTCGCCGGCCGAGACCATCGGACACCTGCCGTGGCTCGTAGCCCGGACTCGCCTGCGCCGACCAGCCGATCACGCGGAAGCGGCGCACGACCCTCGTACCCTCAGCACTGCCTCACCGGCTCGGCACTTTGATGCACCAACGCCGCGCCCCGGCTCAGAGGCGTCGCGGCAGCCAGACCGTCACAGCCCGTAGAGTGCCAGCGTGTCGATCACCTCGGCCAGCCGCCGGGCGAGCGTCGGGTGGGAGGCCTCGAACTGGGCGACCCCATCCTCCAGCCGATCGCGCAGCGAAGCAGGCGGGGTTTCCCTGGCGAGGGCCTCGCCGATCTCGCGCTGGAGGCGGTGGAGGCCGTCACGCACATCTGCGTCCGCGGCGTCGGTGCTCGCGAGCTCGGAATGGAGCTGCTCCAGGATCCGACGCAAGCGTTCATGGTTCATCGACGTCTCCCGAATGTCCGGGGCGGCAACGAGTCCTCATTCCGACCTCCAGCGCTGGGCAATTTCCTCCAGTCGGCGCCTGATCTCCTCGGCGGGGAGCCATTGTCCGCGCAGCATCACACCGGCCTGGCGATGGACGTTGCGGACGTCGGCAATCGGATCCCCCTCGATCAGGATCAGATCGGCCCGCTTTCCGACCTCGACGGTGCCGAACTCATCGGAGCGGCCAAAGTATTCTGCCGGGTTCCGGGTCGCGGCCTCAAGCACGGTCCAGGGAGGTACTCCGGCCGCAACCGTCCCCTCCATCTCCAGGGCGAGGGAAAATCCCGGGACGCTGACGACCTGCGGCGAGTCCGAGCCGAGCAGGAGCCTGGCGCCGCCATTGTAGAGCGCGGAGAGCAGCGTATCGCGGAGCGCCGCAATCTCGCCCGCCGACGTGCGGAGCCCCATCCGCTCGAGCACGCCGCGCAC
>DASQPE010000146.1:0-5022 GCA_035644115.1 Gemmatimonadales bacterium | reverse complement strand
TACCTGGTCCCCGCCGTAGGTTTCGTGGGACCCCTGAGACAAATCAACTGGTACCAAACGCCAGGTAGCGCTTGCTAGGCTTGGGGCGCCGCCGGAGAGTGCCGCGTGCATCCTGCTCGAGCCGCCATGCCACGTGTATCGGCAACTTTGGTTCTGGCAGTCACGGGCTGCGCTCAGTTCACACCGCCCGCACCGGCAACCCCGCGGGAGGCGACGCCAGTCGCCGCCTCGTTCGGCCGAACCTGGGATGCCGTAATAGACGAGTTCGCTGATCGCAATATCCCGATTCGAACCATCGAGCGGGCGTCCGGACTGATCGCAACGGAACAGCTCACGATTTCCTACAATGCCTCCACGGAGGCGGACTGTGGTCAGGTTGGCGGCTATCCTTCTCGTGCACCGACCCACGCGGTTTACAATGTGCTCGTACGTGGGGATTCCACGCGATCGACCGTGAAGGTGACGATGCGATGGATGTACATCGCCCCGAAGACCTCTATCGAGTGTTCCACCCGCTATAAGTGGGAGAAGGCCTTCGAAGAGACGGCGCGTTTGCGTGCTCAGCGCACCTCCGCTGCAGCGTCTCAGCTGAGCGGCGCTACTCAGGTATCGTCCAAGCCTGCTGTCACAGAGACCTCCTCGCCCGACACGGCCAGAGCGACTCCGCCGGTTGAACCGATCCCGCGGCACCACGAATCGCCGGCCTCTGGAACTGCCAGCGCTCGCTTCTCCTGCGCGGGCATTGCTCGCGGGCAGCTCCCAGAGCAACAAGACGAGATCCGCCGCCTCTATGTGGGAGACCTCAGACGTGCCGGCCTGGTCGAGTGCGTCGAACAGCTTCCACCTGACTTGGTCAGAGTCATGGTGGGACCGGGTTTCGATTCGCTGCCACCCGAAACCCGCGAGGCGAAGCTCAGCCGACTTTATGGGATGTATGGGTCTTGGGGGAGAGTCTATCTCGAGCTTTGGACCGAAACCGGCAAGTTCGCCGAGTACGTCGATGGAGAATACCGGTCGCTTCAGACGCCGAGGACGCCCGGTCAACGGGATCGAGCGCCGTAAGAGGGTTAGCCAGCTAGTTTGGTCTCACGCGAGAAGGGCGGTTAGCCACAGGAGGCATCGCCCGTCGAACTCCTTGGTCGTCTCCTCGTCGGCACAGGACATCGTCCCGATAAACTCCCGGTGTCGGGAGACAGCCCAAACCGGGTTGCGGTGGACCAGGTCGCCCCGGTCCGCGAGCCGCTCGAAGCGGTACTGATCGCCCCGCCAGGTGGTGAACCGCGGTCCCTCACGCATAGGACGCTCCTGTGAAGTGCAAACGCCGAGCCACCCATAGCGGCAGCTCGGCGATCTTGGAGTCCCTCGAGGCGTCTCGCGTAGCGCGTCGCGGAGGAGGGCGAGGACCCGTGGCTTTGCCGCCCCGGCTTTGGCCGGGTGTGCCTTGGTTTAGCTGGATGGCTGCATGGACCCTCGGAACTTGCTGTCCGGTACAGACGACGTCAACCCCGCAGGCCGCGGCGGTACCTTCGAGGTCCTATCTAGTCGACCCGACCGCTCGCTTGGGTCAGCACCGACCGCCTCGGAAAGAAGACTGGCTGCCCGTTGACCTCGGGCGGCGCGAGCTCCGCGGTCACGGCGATCCTTTCACCTGTCGAGCCGGCTGTGAAGAGACCGGATGGTGTGATGGTGCCGCCGGTGGCTTTCCAGATGACCTTCACCCCCACCGTATCACCCGTGATGGTGCGGCCCCGCGCCTTGAACTGTTGCTTGCCGCCGGGAGACAGCCTGACCCTGGTCGGCGTGACGATGAGCTCGACGATGTGGTAGGCCAGGTAGATGGTCGACTGCGCTTGACGGCCGTCCACCCGCGCGGTGACCGTGTAGGTGCCGGTATCGAGGCCGGCGATGTACCGCCCGTCGTCTCGTACCTGGCCTCCGGTAGCCTGCCAAGCGACGGTGGGGCGCACGCTGTCGCCCGCCGCCGTACGGCCGACCGGCGTGAAGGCGAAGGTATCGCCCTGCACCAGCCAGATCGCAGGGGGTTGGAGCCTGAGCGATGCGAGAGGCCGAGGCGCGATCGGTGAGGGATCAGACGGCGCTTGCGACTGCTCGCCGCAGGCCGCGAGCAGCAGCGCGCTGGCGCCGCAAAGAAAAGCACGGACGGGCATAACGCATCCCCCACCCCGGTTCTGCCGGGGCCTGCGAGCAACAGTCGGATCGGAATGACAAAGAGTTAGCAGCACGGCGCCCCGCACCGTGCAGATCACATGCCGTGGCGTTACTTCCCCCGCTTTCTCGGTGTCGGCGGCGTCCGCCTTGGAGCTGGCAGAGCGTCAAGCCGGACCCGATCGTAACCTGCGTTCTTGTCGTCCTGGGGATGGGGCTCGAGGCCTATTATCGTAATCTCGGGACGCATCGAGCGCGCATTTGCCGGGGGGAGGCGAACCGCAGGGCAGCCGCACAGCGGCGAGTTCAGGACGAAACGAATCGCAAGCTCGCGGAACAACGACGAATCCAAGACGATATGAACCGGCAGGCAGCAGAGCAGCGGCGGATCCAGGACGAAATGAACAGGCGGGCAGCGGAGCGGCGACGAATGGGCTGCGCCCGGCGCCAGCGGTCGCCTAGCTCGTTGGCTTCATGATGGCGGCGCCAAGGCGGAGAACGGCGTCGAGGATGGTCATCGGACGACCCGGGCGTCGGGGCGCCGTGATTCGGTTGGGGTCACGGCGCCTGCCCTACGGAGACGCGGCGCGGGGGATCCATGATCCACCTTGCCATCCAGGCGGCGATTTCTTGGCCGGCGAGCTGGTGACCCAGAGCGTTCCAGTGGCCCACCCCGGGTGCGGTGTTCGCGAATCCATGCAGGAATGCGCGGTGCCCATCCGCGTACGCTTGGAGGTCGGGGGTGAGATCCAGGACAGGGAAGCCTTCTCGCTCGCCGAGGGCACGGATCCGCCGGTCTGGAAGGAGCAGGTCGCTCACGCCCAGCTGGCGCTCAAACCGCTCGCGGACAGCGGGGTCCGGATACATCTGGATCGGGTTGGTGACGCAGACGACCGCAAAGCGCGCTCCGTGGGCCGACACCTCGCGGGCGATCATCAGCAGCAGAACCTCCGTCGTGTGCCAGGCCCCTTTCCACCGTTCGTCATTGGGCTCCATGTAGAGGCGAAAATCGAGGCCAAGCTCGGTGTCCATCTGCGCCACGCTGGTCGTGGCCCGCGAACTGAAGCGGTGGTGGAGGAGGATGTGTTGTGCGTGGATGACGAGTTGGAGCACCCGGGACTCTGCGACGAGCGGGGCCACGAGCTTCCCCGCACGAAAGCGCCAGTCCCGACGGAACGATCGATCGATGCTCCAGCCCGCGGGCGTGGAGTCGAGAAAAGGCCGTGCGTATCGGGTCGTGCTGCGGTCGAGCGTGGGCGAGTTATCGCTCACGTCGTTGCCTGAATAGAAGGCCAGCAGCACGAGGTCGGGAGAATAGTCCCACACGCAGCATCTGAGCGTGAGGAGTTCCTGCACTGTCCCATACCCACGAACGCCGAAATTCAGAACCTCGACCTGCCGCCCGGGCCGGCCCAAGGACCGTTTGAGATCGCCCTCGAGCACAGACCAGAATGTCTGCTCGACCGGGACCTCCCTGGCTTCGGCGTAGGAATCGCCGAGCACGGCGATGCGCAGACTCCCGGAAGGCTTGGTGCGCAAGTGGTCGCGATCCCGCAGTCCGTCCCGATTGATTGCGACGAAGGAACCGCCCTCGGCTTCGGAGCGCCCCCGGGCTCCCGGCCAGAGGGCCCAACCCCGGTCGTCGTCCGGGCGGGAGAAGGCGGGATACCCGATACCCACCACTCGGAGAAGGATCTCCGCGAGCAGGAGCGTGGTGGCGACGCTGCCTCCCAGAAGCATGGACCGCTGTCGCCACTCGGTGCGCACGGCGCTCAGTCGGTGATCCTCCTCGAAGCCCGCATTAGCGGAGAAGCCCCTGCTGTCGCAAGCGACGCGGGGCTTCCTGTCATCACGGATCGGGGCGCCGGGATTCGAACCCGGGACCTCCTGCTCCCAAAGCTGTCGGCGCACATTGACAAGCGCCAGCCCGCGTTGGTTCTTCGCGCGTTAGGCCCCTGCCCCGCTCACCGTCGCTGGCCTCGTTCGTTACTGGGATTGGGAGTGCCCGAGGCGAGAGTCGAACTCGCACGGGGTTGCCCCCGGCGGATTTTGAGTCCGCTGCGTCTGCCATTCCGCCACTCGGGCCGGCGGGTAACATCGCCGCCGCTGGCGCGTGACGCAAGCGCGCCGCGACGCTACCGTGGGCCAATGGACGCGGGCACGCGCCCCTCGAACGTGGGCCGCGCGGGTACCACGAATCCTGCCTGCTCGAGCGCAGCGCGACCCGTCGGACTCAGCAGCAGCCGCACGAATCCCTCGCCGGCCGCCCGATGCCGCGCGGCCCGGGGCACCGTCACCCCGTACAGAATCGGCTCTCCGGCGATCTCGCTCGAATCGGTACCCGGGCGAGCCACCCGGATCCTGACGCGGCCGTAATCCGCCGCGAGGCCGGGATCGCTCAGGTCGATCTCGTGAGGCAGCTCGACCGCCCGCAGCCCCTCGGTGCGCGCCGTCGTCCGGTAGGCGACGACATAGTCGAGCTCGCCGGCCTTGAGCTGATCCAGCATGTTGCGGCCCGGAGGTGCCGAGACCACCGGCACCGCGCGGTCGAGCGCCGCGGCGAGGCCGGGCCGTCCGTAGTACCTCTCCGCCAGCGCGAACACCAGCCGCGCGCGATAGCCTGCCGGGTCCAGCGCCGGATCCGAATGGCCCGCCCGGACGCCCGGTCGAAGCAGCACGTCCATCCAATTGTCGCTCCGGATCTCACCTGCCCCGGTCGAGCGCTCGGCGAACAGGAGCACCATGGCGTTCCGTGCGAACCCGGCGTACCAGTCGGCATGAGCCGGCAGGAGCAAGCGCGGGATGATCGCGTAGTCGGCCAGCGCCAGGACGTCCGGTGCCTGGTCCGGTTCCATG
>DASQPE010000145.1:0-13073 GCA_035644115.1 Gemmatimonadales bacterium | reverse complement strand
AGCACCCGGGGAGACGGGTTCATGGATGCTCCAATGGTCCGGGGTAGAGACCGTGGGCCCGGAGCGACCAGGCCAACACCCGGTCGCCCCCGCCGTCCTGGGCCCAGGGTCGGGCAAATCCCGCGTTGACCAGCAGCTCATCGACGACGAGCAACCGGTCCCCGTGCTGGACCCGGAACAGGAAATCCACCAGCCCGTAGATGTCGCCCTGCCCCTGGAGCGTCACCGGAATCTCGAGGAGGCCGGGGCGGTCGGCCTTGGGCTGTCCAGCCACGTCCACCCGATCGAGCTGCAGCATGCTCTCTTCCGCGTAGCGGCGCAGGAGATCCTGAAGGCCGGAGGCCGCCAACGCGGGGGTGGCCCCGCTCGCCAGCAGATCGCCGGAGGCGCGCCGCAGGTTTCTCTGCTCGGTCAGCGCTTGTCGCAGCCGGGCTTCGCTCGCCACCATGCCCTGGAGGCGCATCCACTGGTCCCGACTCGCGGCATACGCCCGCTCGCGCGCCGCCCAGCGATCCCCGAACGGCAGTATCACCTCCGTCAGGCAGAGCGCAGCGACGCTCACCGCGATGCCGGCCGAGACTACCAGCCGCTCGCGCCGGCTAAGGCGTCGAAACGAATCGGAAAGCGACTGAAAAACTCTCATATGTCCGATCGCCGATCTGGGCGCGGTTGGTGGCCGAGAGGAAATGGACCTCGCGAAACTCCGGCGCGCCGCCCAGCGCCTGGATTACTCCCGCCGCCTGGGGCGCGTAGCCGTCGATCTGCCAGCCGGCGCCGGTGAGCCGGAGCGAGCGCAGATGAGCGCCCGACGGGAGCCGGCTCGACAAAGCCAGCAGCACCTTCAGTGGATCGGGGCGCTCCGCCTGGAGCTGGGCAACCGCCTGGGTCTGCCGGCTGAGGATGCCGAGCTCGTTCCGCAACGCGAGCGCGGGCGCCGCTTTGCTCTGGAGTGCCTGGACCTCCGCCGCCAGCCCGCGGACGGTCCGGGAGCGCCAGGCGTCGACCGAGACCAACGCGAAGACCACCGCCGCCACGCACGCGAGCACCCCGAGCACCAGCTCGCGGCGACGGCGCGCGTGAATCCGCGCGCCCAGCTCGTCCGGCAGCAGCGTGTCATCGAGGTCGCGGCCGACGCCGAGCGCCGCGCCGTAGGCGGATAGAAAGGGAGCCGGTACCGTCGCCGTTCCCGGCAGCGGCTCGAGCACCGCACCCGGCAGATGAAGCGCCAGCGTGCGGGCTCGATCGTCGCTCCAGGGAGCGACGTAGACCCGGCCCGGTGGTGCGGTCCCTCCCGAGCTCAAGGCGGCACCGGCGGCGGCCAGCGAGCCGTAGAGCCGCCGGGCCCCGGTGACCGCACCGTCGTGGATCTCGATGACTCCGACGCCCCGTTCGGCGTCGTCCAGGACCGCGGTGCCGTCGGCGATACCGGTGCTACGGAGCGCGCGGGCCAGCGCGACCGGTCCGGGCTCCACCAGTTCTACCGGCCCCAGAGCCTCGAGCGCGCCGGCCCATTCCGCGACCGCGTCCTCCCGGGCGGCAAACACCAGATCGCCTTCGCCCAGCGCGATCACCAGATCCTCCAGCCGCACCGGGAAGAATCGCTGCGGCTCGAGCCGCAGGATTTTCCGCCGCTCTGCCGGCGGCAAGGGAGGGAGCCTTACCCGCTTGGCGAGCAGGAGCGGCAGCCGGATGGCGACGGCGACCCGGCGCGCCTGGCCCAACTGCTCCCGCAGCCCGAGGACGACCTGCTCGATGCCACCCGCGCCCCACTCGGCCTCGAGTGAGCGGGTCGGTCGCGGCGTCCAGCCTTCCAGGCGGACGCCGCGAACGGTCCGCGAATCCAGCTCGATCCCGATGCAGGTGCTCACAGATCCCGCTCCTGCCACGCCTGCAGCACCAGCTGCGCGCCCACCACTGCGTAAACTGCCTGGATCTCGTGGGTCAGGGGCAACCCCTGCTGCCAGCCCCGACTGATGATCAGGATACGGCTGGGCGCGGTGGCAACCAGGATGCCCGCCGGGGCGGTCGCGAAGGCGACGCGGGCCCCCTGCGTCGGCAGCGCCGACGTCGCCGGCAGGAATAGGGCTCCGGCCTCCCGCTGCGACACGATGCTCTTGGCGTTGGCCTCTCCGAGGCCGGGCAACGCGGCGAGCACCGGTTCCGGCGCCGAATTGATGTTGACCATGCCGTCGCTCCAGACGGTCACGTACGGCGCGACCGCCAGCGCCAGGGCCTCGTCCACGCCCGGCACGGCGGTGAGCTCGCCCAGCCGCTCGAGCGGCTTGGCCCGGAGCCCCGCGACGATCGCCTCGGCCCGGCCCCGGCCGGCGAATTCGGCGAACAGGTTCTGCAGCACGGCCGGCTCGGCACGGTTGAGATCGATCCGGGCGTTGAGGTCGGTGAAGGCGATGGTGAACCGGGCGCCGCCCAGGTCGCCGTCGCGGAACGGGGCCAGGTACTCTGCCAGATGCCGGAACGCCTCGGGCTGCTCGTTCACCGACCGCACGGAGTCGAGCAGCCCGTCAATCCGCGCCGTCGCCGCGAGGACGCCGCTCTCGGCCGCGTAGCGGGCCACGGTCCGCGACCGGAGGGTGACGACCAAGTTCCCCTCGAGCCGGGCGGCCCCACCGACATCCGCCGCGACCATGCCGAGGATGGCCAGCAGCACCAGCACCACCAGCAGCGCCACGCCGCGCCGATCGCCCGAGCGCGTCACCGTCGGCCCCGCAGGTTGGAGCCCGCGCTGTCCGGACGCGCCTCGGGCGGCTCGGCCACCAGTCGAACCAGGTCGAAGCGGCCCCCCCCGGGCTGGTACACCATGACCGTGAGCAGCGCGAGTCCGGGGCGCCAGCGCCGCGCGGTGGTCTCTCGCCGGAAGCCGTCCGGGAGGAGCTCGGTAGGCTTGGGCTCCAGGTTGGGCAGCTCGAGCTTGGCGCGCTCCATCCCCGCGGCTGCGTAGGAGACGGCCTGGGCCTGCACCCGCGACCGCAGGACGAGCGTGTGACTCACCTGGAGCAGCTGGAGGTAGCCGATCGCCACCATGCCCAGGATCACCAGGGCCACCATGACCTCGAGCAGCGCCAGGCCTCGCTCAATTGATCGCGTCATCCGGCTCTCCCGCCGAGGTGTACCGCGGGGTGAGAGTCACTTCCAACGTCGGCCCCACCCGCTCGTCTTGATGCCAGAGGGTCACCGCGATCGCCCGGGGCATCACAGTGGACGGCGGCCACTCGGTGGTCCACTCCGATCCGCCCGGGGCCAGCACCTGCACGTCGCATCGAGTGATGCCGGGCCCATGGACCGCCACCCTTGCGGGCGGCCCCCGACCCACCGGCGTTCCCACCAGCTCTAGCCCGCTCGAGTCGGTCTGGACCGTGATGCGCCAGTCATAGTCGGGATCGAACGGAGGGCCGGCGCCGGCGGCGACGAAGGAGAGCCGCCCCTTCCCCAGGGTGAACGTCGTGTCGCCGCGCCGCTGAGGGGCCCGCGCGTTACGCAGCGCGTCCTGGAGGACTTCCCGGAGAATTCGCGCGCTCTGCGCCGAACCCAGGTCCTGCTCCATTCGGGCGCGGGTCTCGAGGCTCAGGTGGACCGCCCCGTAGGCCAGCAAAGCGACGATGCTGGTGAGCATCAGCGCCACCATGACCTCGATCAGGGTGAAGCCGCGCCGGTATCGATCGGGTGGTACCCGCAGAGCCGAGGGAGACAGGGGAGCTCCGTGCGGTTCGGGTGGCGTACTGTCGTCCCATAATGGGCCGGGAGGCCCGAGCCAGCAATGCTCCCGGCGGTGGTCGGGACCGGGGCGCACCGGCACCCGGCCGGAGGGCTCTTGCCGGCCCGCCGGCGCGCCTCGCGAGCTTGTGGGTGAACTAGTTGGCTCTCCTCTCCGACGTCCCAAGGACGAATAGGGTCGCGGGTTGCCTGCCCGGCAACCGCAAACCGTCCCATTTCTGCCCAAAATGTCTCGCTGAGCCCGGGGACCGGGGCGTCTCAGCCTGAAAACGCCCCGGGTCGGACCTGTCTCACTCGAGCGAATCCCAGATGTCGCACTTGTGGTCCTCGGCGAATGCGGAGGCCGCGAACTTCGTCCAGTAGCTCACCATCTCTTGCGACAGCTGCTCCTGGGCCGCGTTCAGCCGTTTCGGCACGCCTTGCGCGCCGTGATACAGCGGGAACCGGTAGTGGATCTCGAGCGTATGTGCCGCGCCATAGGGGCCCCATCGCAAGATGGTCGTGCTCACAACCGGTCTCCTTTCGTCGGTGACCTGCGACAGCGTGGTCCGAACCACGGGCCACACAGTAGGTCCCGAACGCCGGCCGTGTCTTTCGGAATCGGCTTGGATTGTCAGAATCTTCCGGCCGCCAAGAGGGGCGGACCGGACGGACGGCCTGAGGAGATCAGGCGGGCTTGCGAAACTCTCGCCTTGCCTCCGGAAGCTGCGGAGCCACCTGGCCGAGCGCTTCGCGGTAGCGCTTGGGCGTGAGCCCGGTTGCGCGGCGGAATGCCTCCGTAAAATGGCTCTGGCTGGCGAAGCCCAGCATCTGGGCCAGCCGGGCTATGGCCGTGCGGCTGCCGGCGAGCAGCTTCCCAGCCGCCCGGATCCGCTCACCCAGCACGTACTGGTGTGGGGCCGCGCCGACCGAGTTGCGGAAGAGCAGCGAGAAATGATGCGGGCTCAACTGGACCACGCCGGCCAGCTCCGAGAGCGAAAGCCGACTCCCAAGGTTGGTGCGGATGTATTCCTGCACGACGGCGAGCTGCTGTGCGGACAACCGGCCCGGCTGAGGCCTGGCTCTCGGTGCATCGACGGAATACCGGCCTGCCACATAGGCCGCCAGTGCCAGCGAGAGAGACTCTCCGTATAACGGACCGGCGGGGCATCCCGCCCGCGCCTCCGCCTCCATCGCCCGCATGAGCGTCGCGAGCTGCCGGTCCCGAATGCCGAGCTGGGGGGTCAGCTGGGCGGCGGTGAGGGCGGGTCCGCCGCCCACCAGCCGCTTCACTAGGGGCGGACTGATCTCCACGTCCAGCAGTTCGCTGTCGCCCGACCAGGTAAGGGATGTGATCTCGTAGTTACCCGGCCAGATCGTGACGCTGCCCGATCCGGCAATGAAGTGATGGTGCTCGAGCCCGGCTCGATAGTCGATCGTGAGCGCGCCGGAGGCGACCAGGATGACCCGGGGCACCGGCCAGAAGAAGCTGGCTGCATAACCGCCGAAGACTTCCTTCCGCTCGAGCAGGAAACCGGACCACCCGGCCTGCGCGCCGACGAACAGGGGCACGCCGTCGCTCGGGCGGGGCTCGCCCTCGATGATGGACAGGATTCGACCGGGGTTCTCGTACGCGCGGGCTCGCACCAGGCGCCTCCGGATCAGCACGATGGGCCCGGCACATGCGGGGTGGCTGGGCCGGCCAACGTTAAGAACAGGATTGTCGCGCGGCCCAGCGGAAAAAGCCAACACCAGAAGGAACTGCTCGTCGGCGCCGTCCGGCCCACCGTCGGAAGCTCAGCAGCTCCGCGTTTCGATTGCCCCCAACAGGGCTTCGATCAGACGCTCCGGCGCATCCCACAAGCCGTCGTATCGAACCCCGTTGATGAAAAACGTGGGTGTGCCGTTGACCCCGCTGCGGGCCCCGCTCGTGACGTCCTCGCGTACCCGCGCCTCGTGCACCCGATTCGCCAGCTCGCGGGCCACGCGCTCCGGGTCGGCGCCGACGGCGGCGGCGTGCCGGAGCAATCCGTCATGGTCGAGCTCGTGCTGATGCAGGAACAGGCGTTCGTGCATGGGCCAGAACCTGTCCTGCGCTGCCGCGGCCTCCGCCGCCTCGGCGGCGGCCTCGGCATTGGGATGCATTTCGCTCAGCGGAAAATGGCGGAATACGAACCGCAGGCGGACGCCGAGCCGCGCCTGCACCTCTTTCAGAATCGGGAACGCCCGCCCGCAATAGGGGCACTGGTAGTCGCCGTACTCGACCAGTGTGACCGGCGCATCGGCCGAACCGGTAGCATGATCCTGGTCACGAATGAGCGGCGCCAATCGGGCGCGAGCGACCGGCATGGCTCGGCTCAGGCCGGTTGCGGCGCCGGCCCCATTGCCTCGAGCGCCTCGAGGATGCCGTCCGCGCCGGGATTGACTCCAACCGGGGAGACGTAGCTCCAGCGGATCACGCCCTCTCGGTCGATCACGAACAACGCCCGCTCGGCAAACCCGTCCGCGGTGCGGTATACGCCGTACGTGCGCGCCACTGCACCTTTCGGCTCGAAATCGGCGAGCAGCGGAAAGTGCAGATGTCGGTTCGCCGAGAACGCCTCGTGGCACCACACTCCATCGACTGAAATGCCGAGCAGTGCGGCGTGATGCCGGCCGAACTCGGACAGGATCTCGTTGTAGACCGCGAGCTGGTCTCCGCAGACCGGACTCCAGTCCGCGGGGTAGAACACCAGGACGACTGGTTGCCCCCGGAAGTCGCGAAGCGACACCGTACGATCGGGGGTCGCATAGAGCGAAAAGTCCGGTGCCGGTGTGCCGGGTGGGAGGGGCCGCTCCGGCGTGGGCGGACGGCTCATGCCTTACCCCGATGCCGAAGCTGGTCGATCGATTCTTCGACCCGCAGCCGATACGCCGCCACGGGTTCGCCGGACGCCCGCGCCGGCGGGACGAATGCCGGATCCTCCGGGTCCTTGGACCCGAGCCGGTTGACCATCAAGTCGCCGCCATGCGACTCCACCGCCTCCTCGAATCGCTCTACCGCGTCGAGCAAGTCGGCCAGCTCTTCGTCCTCATCCCGCGGGTAGGACTGGATTCCGCGGTCGGCAAGGCGATCAATCGCCTCCCTCCTTGCCCGCTGCTGCTCCTCGGCCCGATGGGGGTCCAGCAGCCGCTCCTGCTCCTCATAGCTTTGGTCTTGTTCCCGCATGCCGATCCTCCCCGAGAGACGACCCGACTCTGTACGCCCAATCCTTAACACTGGTGGGCTTGGCGCGGCTGAAGCTAGAACGGTGTTGCTCGGGTGTGAAGGGAAGAGAACGGAAGAGATCGGCGCGGTGTGCCAAGTCACACGAGTCACTTGGCGCGATTGAGCCGGCGAATCGTGCTGCGGACCTGTGCCTTCACCTCTTCACAGCTCATGGCGCCCGGCTTGCGCTGGGTCGAAGCACCCCGCTGGTTCGCTTCCGTCACCAGTGCCACCAACCGCTTCCGCTGGGCGCCCAGGACATGCTTCCGGTCCATCAGATCGCGGAACGCGTGCAGCACTGGCGTCGTCTTCAACTGGCAGGTGGAAGCCATGCCCGTAGTGAGCCCGGTCAGCTGGGCCGCGGCACGGAGGGGTTCGTCCTGCGATGACCTCTCCGGCCGCGCGGCAGCGTTGAGAACCAGGATCGCAATGAAAGCGCTTCCGATGGACACGAGTAACCTCCCGGGCAAGGCCGCTTCGGCACGCGAGCGCGTGCTGGAAAGAAATTGCTCCGCCGGTAGAAACTTATCCGGCCCAGTCCCGGGGCTCGAGCATCGCTATCAGCTCCGCCTCGAACGAGCCCGGCGCGAACTGCGGTGCATACTCCCAGCTGGCCAGCGGAGGCAGACTCATCAGCACGCTCTCGACCCGGGCGTGGGTCTGGAGGCCGAACACCGTGCCCCGATCATGCACCAGGTTGAACTCCACGTACCGGCCGCGCCGGAAGAGCTGAAACCGCCGCTCCCGCTCGCCGGCCGGAAGATTCCTGCGCCGCTCGACGATCGGCCCATAGGCCCGGGGCAGCACCCGGCCCACCTCGGCGACGAACCCGAACAACTGCTCGAAGTCGAGCCCCCAGTTGCCGGCGCGCAGGTTGTCGAAGAAGATCCCGCCCACGCCCCGGCGCTCGCCGCCCCGATGCGCATTTACGAAGTACTCGTCGCACCGTTGCTTGAACCGGGGGTAGAACGCCGCATGATGCCGGTCGCACACCTCGCGCAGCGTCTGATGAAAGTGGGCGGCGTCTTCCGGGAAGGGGTAGGTGGGGGTGAGGTCGGTGCCGCCACCCAGCCAGCTGTCGAGCACCACGCCGTGGTCGTCGCCAAGCTCGAGGTATCGGACATTGAGATGAACCGTCGGGACCATTGGGCTCCGGGGGTGGATCACCAGGCTCACGCCCGCCGCGAAGAAGCGCTGCGGCCGGCCGCCGGAGAGGTCGGCCTCCAGCCGCTCGGCCATTCCCGGCGGGAGCCGTCCTTCCACCACGGACCGATTCACCCCGGCCTTCTCGAACACGCGGCCCTCGGCCAGCACCCGCGCCACCCCTCCGCCACCCCCCGGCCGCTCCCAGCGATCTTCCTGAAACTCTCGTCCCCCGTCGAGCGCGCTCAAGAACCCGGTGATCTCGTCGTGCAACGATTCCACCCACCGAGCGGTCTGCTCGCGCCGGCTCGGGGTCAGGCCCGCCATTCCTTCACCGTTTCCACGAACGTCCGTGCGTGCGCGACCGGAACGTCGGGGAGGATTCCGTGGCCCAGGTTGGCGATGTGGCCTCGCCCGCCGAAGGCGCGCAGCATCGCCAGCGTCCGCTCCCGGATCACCGGAGGCGGCGCGTAGAGCCAGCACGGATCCAGATTGCCCTGGAGCGCGACTGGAAAGGGCGCCGCGCGCCGGTTAGCGGCGGCCGCCTCGGTCTGCCAGTCCACGCCGAGGACGTCCGCGCCGGTCACGCGGGCGATCTCCTCCAGCGCCCACCCGGCGCCAGGTGCGAACGCGATCACCGGTGCACCGGCGGCCTTCGCGATGTGGACTGCCTCCGCAAGGTAGGGTAGCGCGAACGTCCGGAAGTCTTCCGGCCCCAGTGCACTGGCCCACGAATCGAACAGCTGGATTACCTGCGCCCCCGCCGCAACTTGGGCCCGCAGGAACGCACCCACCGTCTTGGCGAGGCGCCCGAGCAGGGCGTGCGCCCGCTCCGGCTCCTCGGCAAGAAACCGCTTGGCCTGAGTGAAGGTCCGGGATGCCCCGCCTTCGATCATATAGCACGCCAGAGTCCACGGCGCCCCCGCGAAGCCGATCAGCGGCACCCGGCCCTCCAGCTCCCGGCGCGCCAGCCGGATAGCCTCGAGCACGTAGCTGAGCTCTTCCTCCGGAATCACGTTCCGGAGCCGGGCGAATTGGGCCGGGGCGCGAAGCGGTTCGTGGAACCGGGGCCCGGTCCCCTCCTCCACCGACAGCCGCATCCCCATGGCCTGCGGCACCACGAGGATGTCGCTGAAAATGATCGCGGCATCCACGCCCAGAATATCGACCGGCTGCAGCGTGACCTGCGCCGCCAGCTCGGGAGTGCCGATCATGGTGAGAAAGTCGGCCCGCTCGCGCACTCTCCGATACTCGGGGAGATAGCGGCCCGCCTGGCGCATGATCCAGACGGGCGGCCGATCGACTGCCTCGCGGCGGCAAGCGCTGAGAAGGAGATGGTTCATCTGGCCTATTGGCTAGGACTTCCTTGCGAGAGCCCGGATCCGGTCCGCCGCGGCCTCGACGGTCGGCCGCCTGGCGACACCGGCCGGAGCCCACCCCGCCCCCCGTGCGGCGGTCGCGGTGGTTGGTCCGATAACGACCAGCGCGGGACGCTCGTCTGCAGGGCACACCCGTGCCACCAGCGTGACGACCTTGGGGCTCGCCACCAGCAGAACATCGGCCCCGCTGATGGCCCGCCGGGCTTCATCGGGCTCCGCCAGCACGGACCGGTAGCAGATCACTTCCTCGACCGCCACACCGGCGGCCCGCAGCACGGCCGGCATGTCGTCCCGCCGGGTGTCGCCACAGGCATAGAGCACCGGCGAGCCGACCCGGGCCGCCACCATGGCGGTCGCGAGCATCGAGCCTGCGCCTGCGTCGACGGTCACGAGGCTCGACGGGGTGTGAACCGGCTCGAACAGATCGCGAAGCGGCTCGGCCGTCGCCTCGCCGGTCGCCCAGGCCTCCTGGCCCCGAGGCGGGCTCACCCGGTGAAGGGCCAGACGCCCAGCGAAGGCTTGGGCTGCTCGCGGCGAGGTCACCGCCACAGCCCGGAAGTCCGGCAGCCGGAAAATCGCTTGATCGACGGGCGCCCAATCGGCCGGGGGGCCGAACGACAGCAGCGGCGCTTCCCGCACGGTAATGCCCTCAGCCCGGAGCATGACGGCCAACCCGGCCAGCGTTCCCGGGGCCGTCGTGAGCACGACGAGCAGCGGGCGTCGCGGCATCAGGGCTCGGAGACCGGCTCGACGCTCGCTGCCTGGATCGAACGCAGAATCGCACCGGCGCCTTCGGCCAGCACCTGCTCCGCCAGCGCCAGCCCCAACGCCTCCGCTTCGCCCGCCGTCGCCACTGATCCGGCGCGCACGCCCTCGGCGCTGTCCTGGCCGGTCAGCGATACCACCCTGCCCCGTAACCGCACGACCGTGCGTTCGGCGTCGCGATGGACCTCCGCGTGCGCGCCTACCGGCACCTGGCATCCCCCCTCGAGTCGGCGCAGAAACCCCCGCTCCGCCGAGACCGCGAGCTCGGTTGAGACGTCGTGCAGCGCGCGCCGCACCGCATCGCGGGCCACCAGGTCATCGGCTCGCACTGTTGCCGCGAGCGCGCCTTGACCCGGCGCGGGCAACATGACATCGAACGGGAGCCGCTCGCTGATTCGCCCTTCGAGCCCGAGCCGTACCAGGCCCGCCGCTGCCAGCAGAATCGCCGACCACTCGCCATTGCGATCGAGCTTGGCGAGCCGGGTGTCCACGTTGCCTCGCAGATCGAGCACCCGAAGATCCGGCCGAGCGCGGAGCAGCTGGGCCCGGCGCCGGAGACTGCTGGTGGCCACTGCGGCTCCGCCCGGCAAGGTGGCCCACTGGAGACCGTCCCGCGCGACCAGCGCGTCCCGCGCGTCTTCCCGCAACCCCACGGCCGCGAGCACCAGGCCATCCGGCAATTCGGTGGGCAGGTCCTTGAGCGAATGGACCGCGACGTCGATCCGGCCCTCGAGCATCGCGTCGTCGAGCTGCTTGGTGAAGAACGCGCGGCCCCCAATCTTCGCCAGCGGCACATCCTGAACCATGTCGCCGGTCGTGCGCACTTCGACCCGCTCGGTGTCGTAGCCGTGTTGCGCGAGCCGCGCGCGCACCTGTTCAGTTTGCCAGAGCGCGAGCGCGCTCGCGCGGGTGCCGATGCGGAGCGTACGCTGGCCCGGCGTCAATCCGCCCGGGCCGCCCGAACGTATCATACGAGGGTCACGGCGGACCGTGCCGTGCGTTCACCGGTGGAAGCGAGGCCGCTTGGGGGGCGAGCGCGAGTCGGAGAGCTACCGTGCCCAGCGCGCGTGGCTCGAGAAATACTTCGATCAGACCGCGGCAGCTGGCTGGGCCCAGCTCACGTCCGAGGCGCAGCTCGGGCCGGTGCGCGCGCGGGTGCGAGCCGGGCGCGACTGGATGCGCGCGTGCATCGGCGCCTGGCTGCCGTCCGACCTGCACGGGCGGCGGGTGCTCGATGCCGGCTGCGGCACCGGCCCGCTCAGCCTGGAGCTGGCGCGGCGCGGCGCCCGCGTGGTGGCGGTGGACCTCGCCGCCAGTCTGGTGGGTCTCGCCCGAGAGCGCACGCCTCGCGAGCTGGCCGGGTCGATCGATTTCGTGGTGGGGGACATGCTGGATCCCGCGCTGGGGCTGTTCGACCACGCGGTCGCAATGGACTCGCTGATTCATTACTCGCCCCGCGACGCCGTCGCTGCGCTAGCGGCTGTAGCCCCGCGGGTTCGCCAATCCCTCCTCTTCACCTTCGTGCCTCGCACTCCGCTGTTTGCTCTCGCCCGCGCGCTGGGCCGGGTCCTCCCCCGCAGCAACCGCCCGCCTGCCATCGAACCGGTCTCGGAAAACCGCCTCCGCGCGTTGCTCGCGGGCGAGCCGCCGTTGTCGAGCTGGCGGCCCGCGCGCACCCATCGCGTAAACAGCGGGTTTTATCGGTCGCAGGCCGTGGAGCTCCGCAGAACTGCCGACGTTCCCGAATGACCCTCACTTCGAGGGCTTCCACTCCAGCAACGCGCCTGGTTGAACACCGAAAAAGGTACACAACCGCTCCAGGGTGTCGGCGTGAAGCCGTCCAAAGGTGCCGCCGGGACGAGAGAGCCGATACGCGCTCGGATAGCTCAGCTTCGCCCCTCGGCTCAGCGCGTACGCCGTGATGCCACGCCGCGCCATCAGTTCACCCACTCGGAGCCGGACCATGTGACCCTTTCGGGAGGACCGCATCGGCTATGGGCTATAGCCTTGCGATATGCATCCCCACACTATAGCCTACGGGTGCGCGACGAGCCAGACTGGCCCGGCCTGCGGCGCGCCCACTCAGATTACTCCGGCCCATTCCGGGACTAAGGAATTCGGGTGCGCACCTCCGTGTAGGAAAGGTGCCTAATGGTCCCTACCGTCAGCCGCCCTACCGTTGCGCGTCGTTACAACATCGGAATCCTCGACCTCGTTACCAAAAGCCCGCGCAACAGTCTCTACGGACGGCTGATGAACGCCAACCTGGCCAGCATTATGCCCCAGGTCCTGGGCGTATGGTGCGAGGAGGCCGGGCATCAGGTGCGCTACGTCTGCTACACCGGCACCGAAAACCTGCTCGAGGAGCTGCCCGCCGATCTGGACGTCCTGTTTATTGGAGCGTTTACCCAGGCCGCGCAGCTCGCCTATTCCTTGAGCAATCTGTTCCGCCAGCGCGGAGCGATCACCGTGCTCGGCGGCCCCCACGCTCGCTGCTACCCCGAAGACGCGCAACGATACTTCGACTACGTGCTCGGCTTCACCGACCGCGCCGTCGTCGATGAGCTCCTCGTCGAGTGCGAGCCCCACCGGCCCATCGGCCGCAGCATGGGGGCAACCCGGCAGCCTACCGAACTGCCGAGCCTCGCGGCCCGCTGGAAGTTCGTGGAAGCGACGCTGGCCAAAGCGCCGGCCATCAAGATCGTCCCGATGATCGCCAGCCTGGGCTGCCCCTACACCTGCAGCTTCTGCATCGACTCGACGGTCGACTACCAGCCCCTCGGCTTCGGCCAGATGACCGAAGACCTCACCTTCCTCCTCAGCAAGGT
>DASQPE010000144.1:0-16186 GCA_035644115.1 Gemmatimonadales bacterium | reverse complement strand
TCCGGGTAGTCATCGCGCGGCCGTTCCCCCACACCGGCGGCGGGCAGTCCCCGGCGTTCGTGGTACCGAGCTTCGTGGCGCGGCTCCGGGAGGCGCGGCGCACCGGCGCACGCACGGTGACGACCGGGAACCTGGATCCGGTGCGCGATCTGCTGGACGTCCGTGACGTCGTGGCCGCGTATCTCGGGCTGCTGGAGCGGGGCGAGCCCGGCGAGATCTACAACGTCGCCCGGGGTGAGGGGCTCGCGATTCGCGAGCTGTTCGAGCGGCTGGCCCGCCTGCTCGAGCTGGACGTCGTGCCGGAGGTGGATCCGGCCCTGCTCCGGAGCGGAGATATTCCCCACCTCGTGGGAGACCGGTCGAAGCTGGAGCGCGCCACGGGCTGGCGCCCGACCATCACGCTGGACGAGACGTTGCGGGGAGTCGTCGATGCCGAAGCGGACTGATCTCGAGACCATCCTCCTGATCGGCTCCGGCCCGATCGTGATCGGGCAGGGAGCGGAGTTCGACTACTCGGGCACCCAGGCGGTGAGGGCGCTCAAGGAGGAGGGCTATCGGGTCGTCCTGGTCAACTCGAATCCCGCGACCATCATGACCGATCCCGAGTTCGCGGATCGGACCTATATCGAGCCGGTGACGCCCGACTGGGTGACAAAGGTGATCGAGCGGGAGCAGCCGGACGCGCTGCTCCCCACCATGGGTGGTCAGACGGCGCTCAACGTCGCCATGGCGCTGCACCGGGACGGCACCCTCGCCAAGCACGGCGTCGAGCTGATCGGAGCGACCGAGCGGGCGATCCGGATCGCGGAGGACCGGGACGAGTTCGCCCAGGCCATGCGCCGGATCGGGCTCGCGACGCCGCCGGGCTGCGTGGTGCGCAACGTCGAGGAGGGTCGCGCCGCAGTCGAGGTCACCGGCTACCCGGCCATCTGCCGGCCGTCGTTCACGCTGGGCGGGACCGGCGGCGGCATCGCGTATAACCGGGAGGAGTTCGAGGACCTGATTCGGCGCGGTCTCGAGCTCTCGCCCGTCGGGTCGGTCCTGGTCGAGCGCAGCGTCATCGGCTGGAAGGAGTTCGAGCTCGAGGTGATGCGGGATGGCGCCGACAACGTCGTCATCGTCTGCTCGATCGAGAACTTCGATCCAATGGGCGTTCATACCGGCGACTCGATCACCGTGGCGCCGGCGATGACGCTGACCGACCGCGAGTATCAGCGGATGCGGGACGCCGCCATCGCGGTGATCCGCGAGGTCGGCGTGGCGGCCGGCGGCTGCAACATCCAGTTCGCGGTGAACCCGGTGAACGGCGAGCAGCTGGTGATCGAGATGAACCCGCGGGTCTCCCGCTCGTCCGCGCTCGCATCCAAGGCCACCGGGTTTCCCATCGCGCGCATCGGCACCAAGGTGGCCGTCGGCTACCGGCTCGACGAGCTGCCCAACGACATCACCCGCACCACGCCGGCCTCGTTCGAGCCCGTGCTCGACTACGTGGTGGTGAAGATCCCGCGGTTTGCCTTCGAGAAGTTCCCCAGCGCCGATCCGCGGCTCACCACCCAGATGAAGTCGGTGGGCGAGGTGATGGCGATCGGACGCACGTTCAAGGAGGCCTTTCAGAAAGGCCTGCGCGGCCTCGAGATCGATCGTCCGGGGTGGGTGGTGGGGCAGACGCTGGCGGACGACCGGCTCGACGACACCCAGCGCGAGACGTTGCTCGTCGCGCTCCACAGGCCGACACCCGAGCGGGTCTTCCAGATCAAGCACGCGCTCCAGGCCGGGATCGAGGTTGCGGCCATCGCCGAGCGCAGCGGGATCGACCCGTGGTTCCTCTATCAGCTGGCGGATCTGTTGGAGGCGGAGCGGGAATGGCAGGCGGGCAGGCGGGCAGGCGGGCAGGCGGAAAGCGACCGCGATGCGGAGCGCGCTTTATTGCGCAGGATGAAGCGGCTGGGTTTCTCGGATCGCCAGCTCGGCGATCTGATCGGAGTGCCGGAAGCCGAGATCCGCGCGCGCCGCCACGCGCTCGGTATCCGGCCGGCCTACAAGACGGTCGACACCTGCGCCGGCGAATTTCCCTCGTCCACTCCCTATCTCTACTCGAGCTACGACGAGGAGAACGAGTCTGGCCCGCAGGGGGACAAGACCGTGGTGATCCTGGGGAGCGGGCCCAACCGGATCGGGCAGGGGGTCGAGTTCGACTACATGTGCGTGCGGGCGGCGCTGGCGTTCCGCGAGCTGGGCTATCGCACGGTCATGGTAAACTCGAATCCGGAGACCGTGTCCACCGACTTCGACATCTCGGATGCGCTCTACTTCGAGCCGCTCACACTCGAGGATGTGCTCGAGATCGTGCAGCTGGAGCGGCCGCTCGGGGTGGTCGTCCAGCTGGGCGGCCAGACGCCGCTCCGCCTCGCGCGGGCGTTGGCCGCGGAGGGGATCCAGATTCTGGGGACGTCCTGGGACGCGATCGACGAGGCCGAGGATCGCAAGCGGTTCGAGGCCCTGGCGCGCGAGCTGGGCATTGCACAGCCCCCCAGCGGTACCGCCTTCTCGGTCGACGAGGCGGTGCTGGTCGCGGCCCGGGTCGGCTATCCCGTGCTGGTGCGGCCCTCATACGTGCTCGGCGGCCGGGCCATGGAGATCGTGTACGACGAGCCCTCGCTCCGGAGCTACTTCGCGAAGGCGGCCCGGGTCGCGCCGGAGCATCCGGTGCTGATCGACCGGTTCCTGGAAGACGCCTTCGAGGCCGACGTGGACGCCATAGCGGACGGCACCCGGTGCGTGATCGGGGGCGTGATGCAGCACATCGAAGACGCCGGCATCCACTCGGGTGATTCGGCCTGTGTTCTCCCGCCGTATCTGATCACCGAGCAACAGGTCGATGAGATGCGGCAGTACACCCGCACGTTCGCCCTGCGGCTGGGCGTCGTCGGTCTGATCAACGCGCAATACGCCATCCAGAACGGGATCGTCTACGTGCTGGAGGTGAACCCGCGCGGCTCGCGTACCGTTCCGTTCGTGTCCAAGACCACGGGGGTGTCCCTCGCCAGCCTGGCCGCGGCGGTGATGGTGGGGAAGACGCTCGACGAGCTGGGTCTCCACGACGATGTGGTCCACCCTTATGTCGCGGTCAAGGAGGCGGTGTTCCCATTTACCAAGCTTCCCGGGGTGGACTCCCTGCTCGGGCCCGAGATGCGGTCCACCGGTGAGGTCATGGGAATCGCGGACTCCTTCGGGATGGCCTTTGCCAAGGCCCAGCACGCGGCCGACGGGGCGCTGCCTCTCTCCGGGGCGGTGTTCGTCACCGTGAACGACCTCGACAAGAACAACGTCGTGCCGATCATGCGCCGGTTTCACGGGCTCGGGTTCAAGATCCTCGCAACCGAGGGCACTGCCCGGTATCTGCGGGCCCGCGGCATCCCGGCCGAGAGGGTGCTCAAGATCTATGAGGGGCGGCCGAATGGGCTCGACCTCATGGTCTCCGGCGCCGTCCAGCTCCTCATCAACACGCCGCTGGGCAAGCTCACCCAGCAGGACGACTATCAGCTCCGGCGCGCCGCCCTGCAGCACCGGGTGCCCTACACCACGACACTGTCCGCCGCCTCAGCGGCCAGCGACGCGGTGATCGCGCTGCGGAGCCGGGTGGGCGAAGTGCGCTCGCTCCAGGAGTGGCACGCGCTGGCCCGCGAGATGTCAGCCGAATGGACCGGTTGACCGCGCGGGATCCCACCTTTGCCGCGGCGCTGCGGAGCCGGGTCCGGGGTGAGGTCAGGGAACAGGAGGGTCTCGCCCGCTATTCCACTTATCGCATCGGCGGACCGGCCACGGTGCTGCTCCCGGCGGCCGCGGACGACGTTGCCGCGGCCGTGCGGCTCGCGGCGGCGGAGGGGGTGCCGTGGTTTGTGCTCGGGCTCGGCTCCAACCTCCTGTTGCCGGACGAGGGCCTCGACGCTCTGGTCATTCGGCTGGGCAAGGGGCTCGACCAGCTGGTGCGGGACGGGACCCGCTGGCGGATCGGCGCCGGGCTGCCCGCGCCGCTTGCCGCCCGGCGAACCGCGGAGGCTGGACAGGCCGGACTGCATAAGTTTGTGGGTGTCCCCGGGTCCGTGGGCGGCGGCGTCTACATGAATGCCGGCTGCCACGGGGGCGACTGGGCCGAGGTCGTGGAGCAGGTGGCGGTCGTCGATGCCGACGGCGATCTCCGGGTGCTCGAGCGGAGCGAAATCCCGTTCGCCTACCGGCGGAGCGGCCTCGAGGGCCGGATCGTGGTGGAAGCGACCGTGGCGCTCCGGCCCGAGGATCCGGCGCGGCTGGGCGAAGAGCTCTCGGAACTCTTCCGATGGCGCCAGCAGGGAACTCCGTTCAACCAGCCCTGCTGCGGGAGCGTGTTTCAGAATCCGGCCGGCCCGAGCTGGAAACGGCAGAGCGGACCGCGCACCGCGGGCCAGCTGATCGAGGCGGCCGGCCTCAAGGGGTTTCGGATCGGGGGCGCCGAGATCTCACCGATGCACGCCAACTACTTCGTGAACACCGGCGAGGCCACCGCCGCGGACGTGACCGCGCTGATCGCCCACGCGCGGGGGGTGGTGGAGGACCAGTTCGGGGTGAGGCTGGAGACCGAAGTCAAACTGATCGGAAGGATGGGGGAATACCTGAAAAGCGTGAAACGTGAAAAGTGAAAAGTGAAAAGGCGCCCCGCTGAACATCGGGGCTCCCTTTTCACTTTTTACCTTTCACTTTTCACGCGGTTTCCTATGGCCAACTACTTTGCACACCAATCGTCCTTCATAGATCCCGGCGCCGTCATTGGCGAGGGAACCAAGATCTGGCATTTCTCGCACGTGATGCCCGGCGCCGTGATCGGCGCGGCTTGCAACCTGGGGCAGAACGTGGTGGTGATGCCGGGCACTCGCATCGGCAACAACGTGAAGGTCCAGAACAACGTCTCGATCTACGAGGGGGTGACCCTGGAAGACGACGTCTTCTGCGGGCCGAGCTGCGTGTTCACCAACGTGCTGAACCCGCGCAGCCACGTCTCCCGGAAGCACGAGTACCAGCCGACCCTGGTGCGGCGGGGCGCTACCATCGGCGCCAACGCCACCATCGTCTGCGGCATCACCCTGGGCGAGTACTGTTTCATCGGCGCCGGAGCCGTGGTAACGGCCGACGTCCCCCCGTTTGGGCTCATGCTTGGAGTCCCGGCGCGCCGGGCGGGCTGGATGTGCCAGTGTGGCGTCCGCCTGAAGGTCAGCGATGGGGCCGCGCGGTGCGCCGCCTGCGGAGCAGGATACCGGGAAGACAGGGCCCTCCTGAGCCAGATTGACCCTCCGATCAAGGGGGGCTAACTTCTTCGGCTCTCGTGATTTTCACCATTTCCACCAGGTGAGCGCTTGAACGTCCCGCTGCTCGATCTCGTGGCCCAATATCAGACCATCAAAGACGCCGTGATGCCGGCCCTCCAGTCGGTCATCGAGCGGCAGCAGTTCATCATGGGTCCGGAGGTCGGGCAGCTGGAGACGGAGGTGGCCCGGCTCTCCCAGTCCAAGCACGGCATCGCCTGCGCCAGCGGCACCGACGCCCTGCTCCTCCCGCTCAAAGCCCTCCGGCTCGAGCCGGGCGACGAGGTGATCGCTCCCGCCTTCACCTTCTTCGCAACCGCCGGAGCCATCCACAACGCTGGCGGCCGGCCGGTCTTCGTGGACATCGACCCGGGGACGTTCAACCTCGATCCTGCGGCAGTCGAGGCGGCGATCACCCCGCGCACCCGCGCCATCGTCGCGGTGCACCTGTACGGGCAGCTCGCGGCCATGGAGCGCCTGGTGCCGCTGGCCCGGCGGCACGGCCTCGCTCTCATCGAAGACGCGGCCCAGGCAATCGGTGCTCGCCGGCGGGTAGACGGCAGCTGGCGCATGGCGGGCGAGCTTGGCTGGGTGGGCGCCTTGTCGTTCTTCCCCAGCAAGAACCTCGGTGCCTGGGGCGACGGCGGGATGATGCTGACCCAGGACGATGGGTTGGCCGACCGGCTCCGGAAGCTCAGGCTGCACGGGGGGGCCAAGCAGTATCACCACGAGGAAGTAGGCACCAACAGCCGGCTCGATACCGTCCAGGCGGCGGTCCTGCTGGTGAAGCTCCGCTTCCTCGCGGACTGGAGTGCCGCGCGGCGCCAGCGGGCGGCCCGCTACACCGAGGCCTTTAGAGCCCATCCGGACATCTGCCCACCCAAAGTCGACAGCGAGAACGAGCACATCTTCCATCAGTACACCGTCCGGGTCGAGCGGCGGGACCAGCTCGCGGCGCATCTCAAGGGCGCGGGCATCGGCCACGCTGTCTACTACCCCACGCCGCTCCATCTGCAGCCCTGCTTTGCCGACCTCGGTTATCGTCCCGGGAGTCTGCCCGCGACCGAGGCGGCCAGCGGAGCGGTGCTGTCGCTGCCCATCTATCCGGAGCTCACCGTGACGCAGCAGGACGCGGTGATCGAGGCGGTCCGGGGCTTCTATCGATGAGCCGGCTCAAAGTCGGCGTGATCGGGGCGGGGACGTGGGGCAAGAACCACGTGCGGACGTTGGCCGGGCTGCCGGAAACCGAGCTCACGGCGGTCTGTGATCTCGACCCTGGAGTACGTGATCGCCTGGCCCGGCAGCACCCCGGCACCTTCGTCACCGACTCGGTCTCAGCCCTGCTGGGGCGGGTGGAGGCGGTAGTGATCGCGTCCAGCGCACGGACCCATGCCGAGCTGGGACGAGCGGCAGTGGAGGCCGGCGTACCGGCGCTGGTGGAGAAGCCGTTCGCGCTCACCGTCGCCGATGCCGAGGGTCTGGCCGAGTTGTCGGCGCTTCGCGGTGTGCCGGTGCTCGCGGGTCATCTGCTCGAGTACCATCCGGTGGTGGAGCAGCTGCGGCACTTGATCACCGAGCGCTCGCTGGGCGAGCTCTATTATCTGTACTCGCAGCGGGTGAATCTGGGTCAGATACGCCCCGACGAAAATGCGCTCTGGAGCTTCGGGCCGCACGACGTCTCGGTGGCACTCTTCCTGCTCGGGGACGTGCCCTGCAGCGTGGCGGCCCAGGGTCACTCGTACCTGCAGCCCGGCATTGAGGATGTGGTGTTTCTCACCCTCACGTTTGCGTCGGGCGTCGTGGCGCACGCGCAGATGTCGTGGCTCGATCCCCACAAGGAGCGCCGCCTCACGGTCGTCGGATCCAAGCAGATGGCCGTCTTCGACGACATGCAGCCGCGGGAGAAGCTGCGCATCTACGACAAAGGCGTCGAGCGGCCCGAGTACCGGTCATGGGGCGAGAGCCTGGCCGTTCGCGAAGGCGACATTTTCATTCCCCGGATCTCGAACGCGGAGCCGCTCGCGGCTCAATTGCGCCACTTTGCGCAGGTGGTCCGCGGCGAGGCCAAGCCCCGAGCCGACGCGGCCGACGGGGTCCGGGTGATCCGGGTGCTGGACGCGGCGAGCCGGTCGCTCGCCGCCGGCGGCGCCCCGGTGACGTTGGAGGGCAGGGCATGAGCAGCAAGTTTGCCGACTCGCTGATCGAGCGAATCGAGCGGCGGGATATCGTGTTCGGCATCGTGGGCCTGGGGTACGTCGGGCTCCCCTTGGCCGTGGAGCTTGCCCGGGCCGGGTACCGGGTCCTGGGTCACGACGTCAACGCGCGGGTGGTCGAGGGGCTCAACGCCGGACGGTCTCACGTCAGGGACGTGACTGACGCGCAGTTGCGCGAGATCGCGAGCCGCTTCAGCGCCACCACCGACCCCAATCGCCTGGGCGAGGCTGACGCAATTTCCATCTGTGTGCCGACGCCGCTGTCGAAGTTCAAGGATCCCGACGTCAGCTTCATCGTGGCCGCCACCGAGTCGGTGAAACGGACGCTCCGCCGGGGCCAGGCCATCATTCTGGAGAGCACGACCTATCCCGGAACTACGCGGGAGATCCTCCTCCCCGCACTCGAGAGCACCGGACTGCGGGTCGGCGCCGACTTCTTTCTCGCGTTCAGCCCCGAGCGGGTAGATCCGGGCAACCCGATCTTCGGCACCCGCAACACGCCCAAGGTCGTGGGCGGGATCACGCCCGACTGCAGCCGGGTCGCGGTCGCGCTGTATCAGCCGGCGATCGATACCCTGGTGCCCGTCTCCACGACCGAGGCGGCCGAGCTGGTGAAGCTGCTGGAAAACACGTTCCGCAGCGTCAACATCGGGCTGGTGAACGAGATGGCGATCGTGTGCGACAAGCTCGGCGTGGACGTGTGGGAGGTGATCGAGGCCGCCGCCACCAAGCCGTTCGGCTTCATGAAATTTCTGCCCGGGCCTGGTCTGGGCGGACACTGCATACCGATCGACCCGCACTACCTCGCCTGGAAGATGCGGGGACTCAACTACAAAACCCGGTTCATCGACCTGGCCGGCGAGCTCAACACCGAGATGCCGGTATTCTGGGTGCGGAAGGTGACCGAGGCCCTCAACGACCGCAGCCGCGCTGTTCGCGGGTCCAACATCCTGGTCATCGGCGTCGCGTACAAGCGCGACATCGACGACATCCGCGAGAGCCCGGCGCTGGACCTCATCCGGCTGCTGGAGCAGCAGGGCGCGCGGGTGAGCTATCACGATCCGCACGTTCCGACCTTCTCCGAGAACGGCCACGAGTATCGCTCGGTCGCGCTCACCGCCGGCAGTATCGAGGCAGCCGACTGTGTGCTGGTGGTGACCGACCACTCGGCGATCGACTTCCATCTGGTGAAGCGGCATGCGCGGGTCGCGGTGGACACGCGCCACGTGCTGCCGCGAGGAGACTGACGCATGCATGTCGCGGTGGTGGGCAGTGGCTACGTGGGCCTGGTGGCCGGGGCATGTCTTGCGGAGACCGGCAACGACGTCGTCTGCGTGGACGTCGACGCGGCCAAGATCGAGCGGCTCAAGCGCACCGAGATCCCGATCTACGAGCCCGGCCTCGAGCCCATGGTGCGGCGGAATCAAGAGGGCGGCCGGCTCACCTTCACGACCGACATTGCCGACGCGGTCCAGCGCTCGCGCGTGATCTTCATCGCGGTGGGAACCCCGCCGGGCGAGGACGGCTCCGCCGACCTCCAGCACGTGCTCGCCGTGGCCACCGCGATCGGGAAGCACATGAACGAGCCTAAGGTCGTTGTGACCAAATCCACCGTCCCGGTGGGCACCGCGGTGAAAGTCCGCGCCGCGATCGAGGCCCAGACGAAGATCCCGGTCTCGGTGTGCTCCAACCCCGAGTTTCTCAAGGAGGGAGCCGCGATCGACGACTTCATGAAGCCGGATCGGGTGGTCGTCGGAGTGGACTCGGAGCCGGCGCGGGAGACCATGCAGGAGCTGTACGCTCCCTTCGTGCGGACCGGCAATCCCATCATCTTCATGGACATCGCGTCGGCCGAGGTGACCAAGTACGCCGCCAATGCGATGCTCGCCACCCGGATCTCGTTCATGAACCAGGTCGCCGAGTTCTGCGAGCGGGTCGGCGCTGACGTGGGGCTGGTCCGCCAGGGCATCGGCAGCGATCGGCGAATCGGGCAGGCCTTCCTCTTTCCGGGGCCGGGCTACGGCGGGTCGTGTTTCCCCAAGGACGTCAAAGCGCTGATCCGCTCCGGAACCGATGTCGGCGTCCGGTTCGATCTCCTGGAGTCGGTGGAGGCGGTGAACGAGCGCCAGAAGCTGCTGCTCTTTCGCAAGGTGCTGAAGTCGCTGGGCGAGCGGCTGTCGGGCACCCGCGTCGGCATCTGGGGGCTCACCTTCAAGGCCGGTACCGACGACATGCGGGAGAGTCCGTCGATCCCGCTGGTCCGCTCGCTGGTCGGGCGCGGCGCGACGGTGCTGGCCCACGATCCCGAGGCCCACGAGAGCGCCCGCGCCGTCTTTGCCGACACCGTCAAGTACGTGAAGGACCCGTACGACGCCATCGAAGGGGCGGAGGCTCTGGTCGTGGTGACCGAATGGCTGGTGTATCGGAACCCCGACTTCGCCCGCATGAAGCAGGTGCTGCGCCGGCCCCTGGTCATCGACGGGCGCAATCTGTACGAGCCCGGACGGATGCGCGCCCTGGGCTTCGAGTACCACGGCATCGGGCGGAATTCGCCGTGAGGGTCCTCATCACCGGTGCGGCGGGGTTCCTGGGCTCGCACCTCGCCGATCGCTTCATCGCCGACGAGCACGACGTCATCGGCGTGGACAACTTCATCACCGGCCGGGCGGACAACGTCGCCCACCTGATGGGCCATCCGCGCTTCCGGTTCATCCAGCACGACGTCACCAACTATCTCTACGTCGAGGGGCCGCTCGATGGCGTGCTGCACTTCGCGTCGCCGGCCAGTCCGATCGACTATCTCGAGCTGCCGATCCAGACGCTCAAGGTCGGATCCCTCGGGACCCACAAGGCGCTGGGACTCGCCAAGGCAAAGGCCGCCCGCTTTCTGTTGGCCTCGACCTCGGAGGTATACGGCGACCCCCAGGTGCATCCGCAGCCGGAGAGCTATTGGGGCCACGTGAACCCGGTGGGCCCGCGGGGCGTCTACGACGAGGCCAAGCGGTTCGCCGAGGCCATGACAATGGCCTATCATCGCTATCACGGCCTGGACACCCGCGTGGTCCGAATCTTCAACACCTACGGCCCCCGGATGCGCGCCCGCGACGGGCGGGTGGTCTCGAATTTCATCGTCCAGGCGCTCAAGGGTGAGCCGCTCACGATCTACGGTGACGGGTCCCAGACCCGATCATTCTGCTACGTGTCGGATCTGATCGACGGGATCTACCGCCTGTTCGGCAGCCAGCGGACCGAGCCCACCAATGTGGGCAACCCGGTCGAGTTCACGGTTCGCGCCCTGGCCGAGATGGTCCTCCGGCTTACTGGGTCGAGCGCGCCCCTGGTCGAGCGCGCGCTGCCGACCGACGATCCCAAAGTCCGGCAACCCGACATCACCGTGGCCCGCCAGGTTCTCGGCTGGGAGCCCGAGGTGTCGCTCGAGCAGGGCCTCGAGCGGACGATCGGCTTCTTCCGGACGCAGCTCGCGGCATGACCCGGGTCGTGGTCACCGGCGCGGCCGGCTTCATCGGCTCCCACCTGGTCGGCGCTCTGGCCGGTCGGGGCGACGAGGTGATCGGGATCGACAACTTCGACCCGTTCTACCCCCGGCGGATGAAGGAGCGCAATCTCCGCGAGATCGGCCAGCGCCCCGAGTTCTGCTTTTACGAGCTGGACATGCTCGAGGTCGAGCCGGTGACCCGGCTGCTCACGCCGGACAGCGTGCTGGTGCACCTGGCCGGCAAGGCAGGCGTGCGCCCGTCGATCGCGGATCCGATAGGGTACGCGCGGGTGAACGTGACCGGCACCGCGGCGGTCCTGGACGCGGCGCGGCAGGCGGGCGTCGAGCGCGTCGTGTTCGGCTCGTCCTCTTCGGTGTATGGCGATTCCACGCCCGCGCCGTTTCAGGAGGACGCCCTCGCCATCCAGCCGGTGTCGCCCTACGCCGCCACCAAGCGCGCGAGCGAGCTGCTGGTGTACGCCCTCGCGGCGCTGCACGGGTTCCGGGTAGCGTGCTTGCGGTTCTTCACGGTCTACGGGCCGCGGCAACGCCCCGACCTGGCAATCCATGCGTTCGCCCGCCGGATGGTGCAGGGCCAGCCGCTCACGCTGTTCGGCGATGGGACCCAGTCGCGCGATTACACCTACTGTGACGACATCGTGGCCGGCGTGCTGGCGGCGGTGGACTGGACCGCGACCGCGCCGACGGGGATGGAGATCTTCAATCTCGGCGGCAACGATCCGGTGCCGCTCAAGCGGCTGGTCGCGGTACTTTCCGCCGGGCTCGGTATCGAACCGATGGTCGAATGGGCGCCAATGCAGCCGGGCGACGTGCAGCGGACTTGGGCCGATCTCGGCAAGTCGGCGCGGGTGCTGGGGTACACGCCCCGTACGAAGCTCGAGGAAGGGATTGCTCGATTCGTCACCTGGTTCCGGGGGGCCTATGCAGACGAGTGCTGATCACCTGCTCGCGCGTGCGCGGGAGCGGTTTGCGGTGGGCGATTACTTCGGCACGCTGTATCTGATCGACGAGCTGCTCGAGACCGAGCTGGGGTTCGCCGACGCGCATCAGCTGCGAGGAGTCGCGCTCGCCCTGCTGGGCCGGCCGGAGGAGGCCGTGGCGGCCTTTGACGCCGCGCTCGAGCGGAATCCGGACTACATCGAGGCGCTGGTTCACCGGGGGCTGGTCCTGGCCGACCTGGGCCGGGGCGAGGACGCGGAAGCCAGCTTCGACCGCGCCACCCAGGTCCACACGAAGGGCGGGCGGTTTCCTCGTGCGGTGGCGGGCCAGCTCGCGAACCTGCACGCGCAGCTGGGCGAAGCGTACGCCGAGGCCGGCGCGCCGCACGACGCGGCCACCCAATATCAACAGGCGCTCAGCCTCGGCTTCGAGTTTCCCGATCTCCGCCATCGCCTAGGCAAACACCTGCTCGCGGGCGGCCGCTACCTCGAGGCGCGGGAGGAGCTGGAGCACGTGCTGAAAGCGCTGCCCGAGCTGGGGGACGCCCGCACCGCGCTCGGCCTCGCGTGTTACCTGTCGGGCGACACCGATGGCGCCCGGACCGTCTGGCGCGAGTGCCGCGATCGGCGGCCCGATGACGCCCGGGTGGACGCGTACCTCGCCATGGTGGAGCGGGTCCCGCGGTGATTCGCCGGCAGCTTACGCTGCTCCTGATGCTGGCTGCCTGCGGCTCGGGCTCCGGACCGGAGCTCGCGGGCGACCGGGCCTATGGAGCGGGCCGCTACGCCGAGGCCCTCACCCGCTATCGCGCCGCCACCGGACCTGACACACCGGCCCGGGTTTGGGCCAAGATGGGAGCCGCCGCGCTCCACGCTGGCGACCTTCGCGCCGCCGCGGAGGCGTATCGGCGGCTGCCGGTCGAAGACCCCTCGCGCGGGGCGGAAGCGGCCGAGGGGCTCGACCAGGTGGCCCGCGCGGCGGTGCGACGGGGAGATGGCACGGCGCTCCACGACGCTGTGGTCGGGCTGCAGGCGGTCGCGCCGGAACGACCCATCGCCCGGTATGCGCTGGCCCTGGTGCGGCGAGAGGGCGGTGCGGTGGGCGATGCCGGCAATCTGTTGCCGGCCGCGATGGCAGCGGCGCCCGATGCTGCGACTCTCGACTCGCTGCTCGCGGCCTACGCGGCAACGCTGCAGGCCGGAGGCGGTTGTGAGCCGGCGGCGCCGGTGTATCGGTCGGTGCTTCGGCGCAGCCGCGACCTCGCGGTCCGCGGCCGGGCGGGCGCCGGCCTGGCGACCTGCGCCCTCACCCTCGGTCTGGCCGCCCTCGGCGGCGGTCGAGCCGACGACGCAGCGGGCTGGTTCATCCAGGCGGTGCGGGTGGACTCCACCACCTGGACCGGGCGCCGAGCGCTCATCGGCTTGGGTGACGCGCGGGTGGGGCAGGGCGACATCCTGGGCGCGGCGATCGCATTCCAGTCGGTGGTGGACGAGCGGACCAGCATCTCCGACTCGCTGGCGCAGATCGCGGCGGAGCGGCTTCGGGCCCTTGGCGCGGCTAGGCCGCCCTTGGCGCCGGATACCGGACGCCGGGGGCGGCCGTGAGGCGGGCCCTTTCCTGGCTGCTGCTCCTCGGCCTGCCGGCCTGCGGGCACGGCAACAAGGACCGATCCGCGCTTGCTCCCACGCCGGTCGCTCAGGCGGCCAGTCCGGACGAGCTCGACCGGCTGTGGGATCTGGGGATCGCCGCATTTCGGCACGGGGACTGGAAGCACGCTACCGAGACGTTCCAGCGGGTGGTCCAGGAGTTCCCGCCGGGCGATCCCCGGGTGGCGCAGGCGCACTTCTATCTGGGCGAGGTCCAGTTCGCGCGGTCAGAAAATCTCGAGGCCGTCCGCGAGTTCCGCCGGGTGTCGGACGAAGCGCCGAACGATCCGCTCGCACCGGAGGCATTGCTGCGGGCCGGCGATGCATATGCGGATCTGTGGAAGCGCCCGGAGCTCGATCCCACCTACGGCACCACCGCGCTCGCGGCGTACAACGAGCTGTTGAGCCGCTATCCGGGAACGCCGGCGGCGGACCGGGGCCAGAAGAAGGTGACGGTGTTGCAGGAGTGGTTCGCCCTCAAGCAGTACAAGGCGGCAGAGTACTACCTGCGGTTCAAGGCCTACGATTCCGCGATTCTCTACCTCAAGGACCTGGTCGCGACGTACCCCCGCACGTCCATCGCGCCGGAGGCCCTGCTCCGGCTCATCGGCGCATATCAAAAGCTGGGATATAAAGAGGACGAGCGGGAAACCTGCGGATATCTGCGCCGGTTCCACCCCAAGGCTCCCGGCGTAGGGCGGGCCTGTCCGGCCGAGCCGGGCACTTCTTAGTCTCCGATGGTCGGCCTGCTGGGCGGATCGTTCGACCCGATCCACCACGGGCACCTCCTGGTGGCGCGGAGTGTCCTGGAGTCGCTGGGCCTCGAGTCCCTTCGCTTCGTTCCGGCACGCCAACAGCCCTTCAAGCAGGGAGCCCACGGAGCCACCCCCGAGCAGCGGGCGGCTATGGTGGCGGCGGCCATTGCGGACGAGCCTCGCTTCATACTGGAGCGGGCGGAGCTGGAGCGAGCCGGGCCGTCGTACACCATCGATACGCTGCGCGCGCTGCGGGCGCGGGAGCCGGGTGCCGATTTCGTGCTGCTCATCGGGGCCGATGCGGCGGCCGATCTCGCGACCTGGCGCGAGGCCGAAGCCATCCCGCAGCTCGCCCGGGTGGTTGCGTTCGCGCGAGCCGGCGCGGCACCAGTGTCCGGGTCGCTGATCTGGCGCACCGTGGCCGTGCCGGCGATCGACATCTCGGCCACGGATGTGCGGGAGCGGGTGCGCGCCGGGAAGCCGATCCGCTGGTTGGTGCCAGACGCGGTCGCCCGCTACATCTCCGCGGGGCGGCTATACTTGGATGAGGGATGATGATCAAGCGCATGATGACCGCGGTCTTCGGAACGCGGTTCGCACGGGAGTTGAAACGGCTCCAGCCCCTCGTGGACCAGATCAAGCGCCACGAGGAGCGACTCGCGTCGTTCAGCGAAGCCGAGCTCAAGGCTCAGACCCAGCGATTCAGGGATCGAATCGCTGAACGGACCGGCACGCTCAGGAACCAGCTCGAGGAGGTCCGGGCGGAGAAGCACGCCTGCCCCGAGCCGGTCCAGCGGGAACAGCTGGAGGGCCGGTTCCACGAGCTCGAGCTCCAGTGGAAAAAGGAGTTGGCCGCCGTACTCGACGAGCTCCTGCCGGAGGCCTACGCCACCGTGCGGGAGGCCTGCCGCCGGCTGCTCGGCACCAAGGTGATGGTGACGGGGCACGAGCTCACCTGGGACATGGTGCCCTACGACGTGCAGCTCATCGGCGGGATCGTGCTGCACGAGGGCAGGATCGCGGAAATGGCGACCGGTGAGGGCAAGACGCTGGTCGCCACCCTTCCCATGTATCTCAACGCGCTGACGGGCCGCGGGGTCCACCTGGTCACCGTCAACAACTATCTCGCCCGGCGCGACTCCCAGTGGATGGGACACGTCTTCACCTACCTGGGTCTGAACGTGGCGTGCCTGGACGACACCGAGCCGTCGTCACCGGACCGGCGGGCCGCGTATCTCGCCGATATCACCTACGGCACCAACAACGAGTTCGGCTTCGACTATCTGCGGGACAACATGGTGTTCTCGCTGGAGCAGCGGGTCCAGCGGGAGCACGCCTACGCCATCATCGACGAGGTCGATTCGATCCTGATCGACGAGGCGCGCACGCCGCTCATCATCTCAGGGCCGGTGGGCAACGCGGAAGACGACAAGTACGCCCAGTTCAACCGGCAGGTGGCCGAGGTGGTGCGAAAGCAGACCGGGGTGGTGAACACGCTCCTCGCCGAAGCCGAGAAGCTGCTGGAAGGCGACAACAAAGCGAAGGACGAGGCGGCGCTCAAGCTCTATCAGGCCCAGCTGGGCATGCCCAAGAACAAGCGGCTGCTCAAGCTCCTGAATGAGACCGGCGTCAAGCAGATGGTCCAGAAGATGGAGCTGGAGTCCATCGCCGACCGCAAGCTGCCGATGAAGCAGCAGCGGATGCGGGACCTCGAGGAAAGCCTGTACTTCGTGCTCGACGAGCGGGGTCACTCGGTCCATCTGACGGACCAGGGTTCGGC
>DASQPE010000143.1:0-15607 GCA_035644115.1 Gemmatimonadales bacterium | reverse complement strand
CGCGCGGCGGGGCGATCGTGCAGCGGCGGAGCGGGTGGCCCGGGCCCTGGGGCAGGGCGTCGTGCGAGTTCAGACCGACACGCTGCGGCGGGCGGATGTGTCGGTGCTGTTGGGGGAGGATTACCGGCCGGCGGCGGATGGACACCCCTGACGACAAAAGCGTGAAAAGTGAAAAGTGAAAAGGGGGCCCGGCTGTACACCGGAGCTCCCTTTTCACTTTTTACTTTTCACTTTTCACGCTTTTTGTCGTCAGGGGTGCCCATCCGCCGCCGGCCGATAGTCCTCCCCCAACAGCACCGACACATCCGCCCGGCGCAGCGTGTCGGTCTGAACTCGCACCACGCCCTGCCCCAGGGCCCGGGCCACCCGCTCCGCCGCTGCACGATCGCCCCGCCGCGCGATCACCCGGGTCGAATCCAGTCGGCCGGACAAATCGCCGTTGCCGAAGAAGCTCACATCGAGACCCCGGCGGCGCAGCGCCCGGGTCGCTGCGCGGGCCAGGCCCGGTCGTTCCGTCGCGTTGAGGACTTCGACCATGATACGGTGGTCCGGGGATGGGATCGGGTACGCGTGCTCGACCGGCGGCAGGGCGGGACGGGGGCGGGGGCGGCGCGCGACCGCCGCGACGGTCCCGCCGATCGCGACCAGCGCGATCAGCGCGATGATGGGGTGACGAGGGAGTTCCAAAACCGGACCGTCGGCTCGGGCAGCGACCAGCCCGACGCGACGATGTGGGCGAGGCGCCGTCGCGCGATCTCGCGAAGCACGGCCGTGGAATCGGTCGGGAAGCGCCGGGCCAGCTCGGCCCGTGCTTCTCGCTCGAACGGTCGGCCGGGCTCCAGAAAATCGGCCGCGTATAAGGCGCGGCCGACCATGTCCCACTCCGCGAGGCCCAGCGAGTGATAGCGGACCGCGTCGAGTACTCCCCGGTCCATTTCACCCTCCGCCTTGGCGCGGGCGGCGGCGGCGGGGCCGTGCTTGAGGCCCACCGGCCCCGGCGCCGAAGGCGCCCAGCGGTCCAACTCCTCGGGCGGCGCATCGCGCAGAGCATCGTGCAGCCACACCGCTCGAAGCCAGCGGTGCCGCTCGTTGTCGGGCACGCCCATCGCCTCGGCCCACGCCGCCGCGAGCTCCGCGACCCGCTGCACGTGGGCGAGACGATCTGACGAGAGTACCGCCCACACCGGCAGGGTGGGCCGGAGGCCGGGCGGCGTGTGGCGAACGGATGACACGGACAATTCGATCCCGGACCCGCGCTGCGCGCTCAACTTTCGGCGCGGAGCGGCGTCCGCACAAGTCGGTTCCCCTCGTCGACGAAGACCACCCGGGGCACATGCCGCCGGGCCTCCGCCTCGGTGAACAGACCGTAGGAAATGAGAATGACGACGTCGCCGGGATGTCCCAGCCGCGCCGCCGCACCGTTGAGCTGCATGACCCCGCTGCCGCGCGGGCCGGGGATCACATAGGTGGTGAAGCGGGACCCGTTGTTCACGTTCACGACCTGTACCTCCTCGTAAGTGATCAGGTCGGCCTCGTCCATCAGGTCTTCGTCCACCGTCAACGAGCCTTCGTAGTGAAGATCCGCCGCCGTGATCGTGGCGCGGTGGATCTTCGATTTCATGAGGTGGCGCTGCATGGCGTCCCCCCCAGGATGACATTGTCGATGAGCCGCGTGCCCCCCACCCAGGCGGCGAGCGCGACGATCGTGCCCGCCGGGGCAACTTTTACCGGACGCATCTGCTGCGGCTCCACGACGGCAATATACTCGGCACGGACGCCTGGAGCGGCGCGGAGGCTGGCGCGCACAATCCGCTCCAGGACGCTCGCCGAGCGCTCGCCGCTCTCCCAGGCCTCGGTCGCGCCCCGGAGACCCCGGCTCAGGGCCAGCGCCTTTTCCCGCTCCGCCGGGCTCAGGTACACGTTCCGACTGCTCAACGCGAGGCCGTCCGTCTCCCGTATGGTCGGGACCACGGCCAGCTCGATCGGCCAGTCGAGATCCCGGACCAGGTGCCGGATCAATGTGACCTGCTGAATGTCCTTCTGGCCGAAACAGGCCACGTCGGGCTCGACCAGGTGGAACAGCTTTGCCACCACGGTCAGCACACCGGTAAAGTGGCCCGGGCGGGCGCTGCCCTCCCATCGCTCGGCGGTCTCGCCCGCCACCACCCGGATCTCGGCGCCCGGCGGGTACATCGCGTCGATCAGCGGCGCGAACAGCAGGTCAACGCCCCGCGCGGCGGCCAGACTCCGGTCCCGCGCAAGATCGCGGGGATATTGAGCGAAGTCGTCCTTGGGCCCGAATTGAAGCGGGTTGACGAACGCGCTCAGCACGACGGCGTCGGCTCTCCGGCGCGCCTCGCCCACCAGCGCCAGATGGCCCTCGTGGAGATATCCCATGGTGGGAACCAGGCCGACCCGACGACCGGCGGCCCTCTGCGCCGCACGCCAGGCGCGGAGAGCCGGAATGTCGGTGACCTCGAGCATCGGCTGCGGGTGCTCACTCAAAGCTGTGCTCGGCCCCCGGGTAGCTCCCCTTCCGCACCTCGTCGGCGTACGTCTTCGCCGCCTCGCGCACCGTGCCCCCCAGCTCGGCAAAGCGCTTGAGAAATCGGGGCCGGAACATCTCGTTGAGCCCCAGCATGTCGTGCAGGACCAGCACCTGGCCGTCGCACTCGGGTCCGGCGCCGATCCCGATGGTCGGAATCCGCAGGGTCCGGGTGATGCGCGCCGCCGCCGGTGCCGCCACCAGCTCCAGCACCAACCCGAACGCCCCGGCGTCTTCCAGGTCGCGGGCGTCCTCCAGCATCCGCGCCGCCCCGGCGCTGTCGCGGCCCTCGACCCGATGCCCGCCGAGCGCATGCAAGGATTGCGGTCGGTGCCCGAGGTGCCCCATTACGGGGATGCCCCGCTCGACCAGCGCCCGCACCGTGCCCACCATCGGCCGGCCGCCCTCGAGCTTGACGCCCTGCGCGCCGGTCTCCTGCATGACCCGACCCGCGTTGCGGATGGCCTCCTCCACCGACACCTGGTACGTGAGAAACGGCAGATCCACCAACAGCAGGGCGCCCGGCGCGCCACGGCGGACGGCCCGGGCATGATAGATCAGCTGATCGAGCGTCGCGCTCAGGGTGGTCTCGTAGCCCGCCACGACCTGGTTGACCGAGTCGCCCACCAGCAGGACGTCTACCTCGGGCGCGATCAGGCGCGCGAACGCGGCATCGTAGCAGGTGAGCATCACGATCTTCCGGCCGGCTGCCTTGAAGGCCGTGAGATCGAGCACCGTGCGGGGAGGCGAGTCGGCGGTCATGCGTACGTGAGCTCCGAGAGCTCCCGCTGCCAGAAGTCGCGGTTGGGGAGCTCAGGATGGGGAACAACGAGATCGGGGTCGTGGATCCGGCGCTGCCCGAAGGTGACGATGTCGAGGTCGAGGGTGCGAGGGCCCCACCGCTCGGTGCGGACCCGGCCCCGCTCCTGCTCGATCGCCTGCAGGGCCTCGAGCAGGTGGTGGGGCTCGAGCCGGGTCTCGATCATCACCATCTGATTCAGGTAGGCCGGCTGGTCCATCCCGGCGAGCGGCGCGGTCTCCTCCACCGTCGAGGCGGCCACGAGCCGGGTGTCCGGCAGCCGGCTCAGCGCGTCGCGCGCGGCCGCAAGATGGGCGGCGCGGTCGCCGAGGTTGCTGCCCAGCGCCACGAACACCCGCTCGGCTCGGCGCCCGGTCACACGCCCACCGCGAAGTGGCGGGCGATCCGCTGGAGGTGGGCCGCCACCGCTTCCAGCTCGCGAATCGCCCGCTCGAGCTCGGCCTGGCCCCGGGCGGCCTCGGTCGCCTGGTTCGCCAGCGTGTCGGTCTGCCCCCGGGTCCGCTCCGACACCGCGGCCACCAGCTCGATCCGGCCCGTCAGCTGTTCGAACGCGCTCTGTTGCGCCGCGGCGGCGTCGGCAATCTGCTGCGCCCGGGTGCCGGCCTCTCCGGTGGCCTGAAGGATCGCCTCCAGCGCCTGCGCCGCCGCGGCGCTCAGCTCCTCCACGTCGGCGACGGCCTCCTGCCCCCGGGTCATTTGGTGTCCGATACTGGTCATCTGCCCCGCGATCTCGGCCAGTAAGGTCGAGCTTTCGCGGGTCACCTCGAGCGCCTGCACGGCCAGCGCGCGCACCTCGTCGGCCACGACCGCGAACCCCCGGCCCTCCCGCCCCGCCCGCGCCGCCTCGATCGCGGCATTGAGCGCAATCAGGTTGGTGAGGTCGGCGATCTCGCGGATGGTGCTCATGAACCCGGTGATCCGCCGGGTGACGCCGCCCAGCGCGGTGACCTGGGTGGAGCTCTCGCTCACGAAACCCTTGAGCTCGACCAGCCGTCCCACCGCGCCGGCGATCACGGCACGGTTCCGGTCCGCCACCTCCGAGGCCCGCTGGCTTGCATGGGCCGACTTCCGCCCTTCCACGGCCATGTTGCGGGAGAGCAGCGCCAGCGCGGTGGTCGCTTCGAGCCCCTGCGCCGCCGCCGTGCTCTGCTGGGCCATCCCGTCGCGCATGGCGAGGGATGTGTCGGCCAGCGCGACAGCCGTGGTGCGCAATGCCTCGGTGACCCGCGCCAGCCCGCTGACCTGGGCGCCGATCTGGTCCACGGTGCTGACCAGGGGCCGGCGCAGCTCGGCAATATGGATCGCGGTGGCGACGTGGGTCGTGATCGTCGCCATCGTGATCAGGTCGCGGGACCCGTAGGTCTGGCGCTTGTGATGCTCCAGCTCGATGGTCCCGAGGATCTCGTCACCGAAACGGATCGGGTAGATCATCAGGCTCCGGGCACCGGGGATCGGCTCGGTGATACGGGGATCGCGAGCCGTATCCCTGATCAGGGCCGGCGCCAGGTCGGCAACTACCTGCCGGCGTACCGGCTCCAGCGTCGCCGCGGGCTCCTGCCGGTCGGGCCGCCCGAACGCCCCGCGATACGTGAGTACGGGCGCCGCCTCGGTGACCCGGTAGATGCGGAAGTCCCCCCAATCGAGCAGCCGGTGCGCCAGGCGCTCGATCTGAATGAACGACTCGCCCAGCTGGGCGTTGCCCAGCACGGTGCTCTCGAGCTGGTGCACTTTGTTGAGGTCTTCCGCGGCGATCGCCTCCTCCAGGATGCGCTTGGTCAGGAGGCCGAGGCCGCCCAGCACGAGCAGGACTGCGGCCCAGCCGGCGGGGGCGAGCAAGTGGACCGCCGCGACGATCACGATGGTCCCGATCAGGGTGAGCAGGTAGGAGATGATCTCCCACCGAAGAATGAGGATCTGCTCCGACGCCTCCAGCTTGTCGCGCACCATGAGCGTGAAGTAGAAGAGTCCCCGGGTCGCCAGAAAGTACACCGCCGCCAAGGTGCAGGCGGCCGGGAGGAAATCGATCGACAACTCGGTGACCCCGGTTGCCCGGAGGACCAGGGTGTAGAACCCGTACGCCGAGAGAAACGCGATGA
The DNA here is from genome assembly GCA_035644115.1 of Gemmatimonadales bacterium. GTDB lineage: Bacteria > Gemmatimonadota > Gemmatimonadetes > Gemmatimonadales > GWC2-71-9 > DASQPE01. Next base: position 10,146 of record DASQPE010000143.1, on the reverse strand, counting down.
TCTCGCGGCCGGCGTTAATCCAGGCCGCGCGCCAGGGCCGACGCACCCACGCCACATCGGCGAGCACGATGCCTGCCGCGAGCGACGCCACCACAGGGGACGCCCCGAGGCTCATCGCGCCGACCAGCGACGGAATGCCGGTCTGGGTGAGATAGGAGTACTTGCTGAGGCGCACCGGGGCGGTGCGGAGAACCACCAGCATCGCGGTGAGAGCCAGGGTCTCGAGCGGCAGGGCGAGCCAGCGGCGGTCGATTGCCAGGACCACGGCCCCCAGCGTGACGCCGCCGATCAGCAAGGTCAGGGCGTAACGCGGCAGGAACTGCGCGATCGGAACCTTCACCGCGGCGCCTCGACCGCATCCATCGCCTCGCGCAGCGCGCGAAGGAACCCGACGGCTCCGGCAACGCCGTGGGTCCCGAGCACGTCCACCAATGCGCTCCCCACCACCACGCCGTCGGCCAGCCCGGCGACGGCCGCGGCCTGCGCCGGCGTCGAGATGCCGAAGCCCACCGCCACCGGCAACGGCGTGGCCGACCGCACCCGGGCAATCGTCCCCGGCAGGTCCGAGGCCAGCGCGGTGCTCGCGCCGGTCACTCCCAATCGCGCCACGAGATAAATGAACCCGGCGGCGCCCGCCACGGCCTGGGCCAGACGCGCGGGCCGAGTGGTGGGAGCCACCAGCCGGATCAGATCGAGCCGGCTTGCCGCCACCGCGCCCTCGATCGCGGGATCGTTGCCGGCGGGCAGATCGGTCAGCAGGACCCCCGCCACGCCCAGTCCCTCCGCATCGCGGAGAAAGCGCTCGACGCCGTAGCGGAGTACCGGGTTCAGGTAACTGAAGACGACGACCGGCTGCTCGAGGTCCGCCGCCGCGATCAGGTCGAGGGTGCCCCGCAGCGTCATGCCCTGGCGCAGCGCCTCGAAGGTGGACCGCTGGATGGTGGGGCCGTCCGCCAGGGGGTCGCTGAACGGCACTCCTACCTCGACGATGTCCGACACTTCGGCCGCCGCCCGGAGCGCCTCGAGGCTGGCCTCGACCGTGGGATAGCCGGCGGTCAAATAGGGAATGAGGGCGGTACGTCCCTCGGCGCGCAGGTGGGCCCACGCGGCGTCGAGGCGAGACTCAGACAAAGTAGTCGCCGACCGTGAGGCCGTAGCGGGCCGGGTTGGTCACCTTCACGATGGAACGGAGGTAGCCGCCGGCTCCGTCGCGCTCGGCGAGGTTCACGAGCGTACCGGGGGCTGGGATCGTGCCGCCGTCTGTGCCGATCACGATGCGGACCAGAGGCCGGTTGAGGTGGGTGGCCTCCGGGTTGGGCGCGGCGACGATGCCCACCTCGAAGGTATCGAAGATGACGCAGGTCCCGACCGGGTACACACCGATCAGGTTGATCAGCGCTTTGACCAGGATGGTGTCGTAGCCGCGCTTGGGGTTCTCCCACATTTCGCGCAACACCTGGTCCGGCTCGATCGGAACCGTCTGGTAGCTGCGCCGGGTCGTCGCGGCGTCGAACCCGTCCGCCACCGAGACGATGCGGGAAAACATGCCGAGCGCCCGCTGGCGGACGGTGCGGGGATAGCCGGTGAGGTCCTGCTTCATGTGGTGCTCGTAGGCCACCAGGATCGACCGATAGGGAATCTCGTCGTAGCCGCGCAGCCCGAACAGCGTGAGGGCGCCGAGCCAGGGGTGCGCCTGCATGACCTTCCACTCGGTCTCGTCGAGCCCGGTCGTCTTGTTCAGGACCTCGAGCGGCACCCGCGCTTTTCCCACGTCGTGCAGCAGCGCCGTCATGCCGAGGTCGTAGAGCTGGAGCTTGGAGAAGCCGAGCTTCTTGCCCAGCGCGACCGCGAAGATGCAGACGTTGACCGAATGGGTGAAGGTGTACTCGTCGTAGTCGCGGAGCGTCGTCAGGCCCATGAGCGACGTCTCGTTGTTGAGCACCTGGTCGACGATCATCTGGACCGCCCGCTTGACCCGCTTCACACTGGTGGCCCGCCCGAGACGAATGCCGGTGATCACGTCCTTGGTGACCGCGACCCCCTGGCTGTAGGTGCGCTTGGCAACCTCGCGGGCCTCTTCCGACTCCCGCATCCCCTGCTGCTGCGGCAGTGCCCGCTCCAGCTCCAGATGGCGTACGCCGCCCTCGGTGAGGCGGCGCTGGAGCTCGGTCAGCAGGTCTTCGTTGGTGACCCGCTGCGAGAGACTGAGCAGGAGACTGAGGAAGATCTGCCACTCCCGGCGGTCGGCTCCGGGCAGCACGCGCAGCGTCCCGATCTCGAAGGTCCGGAACGTCGTCAGGATGTGACTGAAGGACGCGTAGTTGTCGAGCTCGAGCCGGAGCCGGGTGGAATTGACGAAGATGAAGTCGCCGGCGAGACGGGCCTCGATGTCGCCTTCGGCCTGCATCAGCGCCTCGGCCGAGGCCTCCAGATCGTAGAGCGCCTTCTGGACCGTGGCATTTTCCAGGGGGTAGAGCTTGAGGCTGCGCAGGGCGGCGTAAAGCTCGAGCAGCAGCCCGCGGCCGGCCTGCCGCAACCGGGCATCCTGGGCCGAGGCGCCGTCGGGCTGACCCCGCACGACGTCCTGCGGCGTCACGCGGGCTCCCGCAGCGCGCGATTCACCGCGTTCCGGACCACCAGATCCTTGTCGTCGGCGGCGCGTGTGAGGATCTGGCGGGCTTCCGGCGTCCGGATCTTGCCCAGCGCAATGGCGGCGCAGGCGCGGGTGTCCGATGCCTGACGGAACTTGAGCAATCCTCTCGGGAGCAGCATGTCGGCCAGGGTCTTGAGCGCCGGCGGCCCGGCGATCGATCCATAGGCTTCGAAGAAGGCCATCTTCTCGGTGAGATCCAGCTCCTTCACGGCCTTGCCCATCACCACCGCTTCGATCCGGCGCAGGGCGCCTTTGTAGCCCCGCGTGCCCACCGCCCGCACGGCCAGCAGCCGGACGGTCCGGTCGTCGTCCTCGATCGCGCGATCGAGATGAGTGAGCGCGCCGGGCGATGCAATCTTCTCGAGCGCCTGCACCGTCGCCAACCGGACCGCGGCGTCGGCATGGGCCAGCAGCTCGCCCAGGCCAGGCACGGCCTGCTGCAGACCGAGGCGGCCGCACAGGCCGACCACCGCCGCCAGTGAATCGCCCGGCGGATCCCGCAGCAGCCGCATGACCTCTGCGGGATGATTGGTCGCGAGCCGGTCGACCGTGGCCTCCAGCAGCGTGCGCACCGAGGCGTTGGTGAGTCGCGGCACGGCATGGATCAGCGTCCCCAGCGCAGTGGGCCGGAGCTCCCGCAGCACCTCGGTGACATCTTCGTCGCCGGGGAGCGTGGCGGCCTCGTCCAGTGATTGAACCAGTTGAATTACGATGGAAGGCTGGCTGAGCTGTGCTTCGAAGTCGTGCAGCCGGCGCCGCTGCTCCTCGGTGAGTTCGGGCGCGCGCGATGCGATCAGGCGGGTCTCGCGCATCACCGCGGCGACGGTTCGAAACTCGCCCTTGTTCAACAGGTTGGGAAACAGCGTGTTGAGCACGCCGAGGATCTCGAGCCGGATCGACTCGTCGGTCTGGGTCTCGATCAGGTCGAACAGGCTGTTCAGCGCTGCCTGCCGGACGTCCCGCCGGTACTCCTCCTGCACTTGCTGGACGACGTAATTGATCTCCTCCTCTTCCAGGAAGTAGAGCGTCGAGTCGAACTCCTCGAGATCGACGATCCCCTTGGGCCGGGCGGGCGCCTCCTCCTCGACTTGAGCCCGACGCTCCTCGGCCCGCACCTCGGCGGGCCCGCCGATAGCGACCGGAGAGCCTTCGATCGGCTCCGCATCACCCAGCAGGTCGATGAAGTGATAGTGAATGAGCTGGAAGTCCTCTTCCCAGAGCAGGGTCATCAGGTCGTCGCCCGCGTCCGTGGGCAGAAACCGCGCCCGATTGAGCAGCGCCAGGAAGCGGATCATCTCGTCCTGCTCGGCACCGTTCCGGAGGCTGAGGACCCGCATGCCGTCCTTGTAGAGCATCCAGGCCAGGCACTCGGACTTGTTGAGCTGACTGTAGACGACCTCGTCCTCCCAGTGGAGCTCGGTCTCGCCTACCGTCAGTACCAGCTCGTCCACCCCGCCCCAGATCGGGCCGAACGCGTTCTTCACGTTCTGGGCCGCGCGCAAGTGGATTGGATTGTTCGGGAGATACATCTGGAACGCCCGGAGAGCCTTGACCAGGGTCTGGAGCAATTCCTCGACCTGGCTCGGCAGGAGCATCGCGGGCGAGGGCGCGCCGGCCGTCACTCGGGACCTCCCAGCAGGGCGGCCACGTGCGCGACGTCCTTGTCACCCCGTCCGCTCAGGCACACGAGCACCAGATCGTCGCCAGCCCAGCGGCCCTGTGACCGGCTGACCCAGGCCAGCGCGTGGGCCGTCTCGAGCGCGGGGATGATGCCCTCGAGCCGGGAGATCCGCTGGAACGCGGCCAGGGCCTCCGCATCGGTTGCCGACTCATAGCGAACCCGGCCGGTGTCTCGCAGCCAGCTGTGCTCCGGGCCGACGCCCGGGTAGTCCAGCCCGGCCGACACCGAGTGGGCCGGACTCACCTGACCGTCGGCGTCCTGCAGCAGATAGCTCAGACTGCCGTGCAGCACTCCGGGCCGGCCGGCGCGCAGGGTCGCACTGTGATGGCCGCTCGCGACCCCCTCGCCGGCCCCCTCGACGCCGACCAGCTCGACCTCGGCGTCATCCAGGAAACCGGCGAACACCCCCATGGCGTTGGAGCCACCACCGACGCACGCGACGACGCTGCGCGGGAGGCGTCCATAGCGGTCCAGCACCTGGGCCCGCGCCTCGCGGCCGATCACCGACTGGAAGTCCCGAACCATGCGGGGGTAGGGGTCGGGACCGACCACCGAGCCAATAATGTAGTGCGTGGTCGTTACGCTGGTGACCCAGTCGCGTAGCGCTTCATTGGTCGCGTCCTTGAGGGTGCGCGTGCCCGACTCGACCGGCACGACCGTCGCCCCGAGCAGACGCATACGATAGACGTTGAGCGCCTGCCGCTCGACGTCTTCCGCGCCCATGTACACCACGCACTCGAGCCCGAACCGGGCGCACACCGTCGCGGTCGCGACGCCGTGCTGTCCGGCCCCGGTCTCGGCGATGATGCGGCGCTTTCCCATCCGAAGCGCCAGCAGCGCCTGCCCGACCGTGTTGTTGATCTTGTGCGCGCCGGTGTGGTTCAGGTCTTCCCGCTTGAACAGCACCCGCGCGCCGACCTCGGCGCTGAGCCGGTCGGCCGGCGTGAGCGGGGTGGGGCGGCCGACGTAGTCGCGCAGGATCGTGTCGAGCTCGGCCCAGAACATGGGGTCGCCTCGCACGCCGTCGTACAACCCGGCCAGCTCGTCGAGGGCGGCGATCAGCGTCTCCGGCACGTAGCGGCCCCCGTAGGGACCGAATCGGCCGCGGACGGCGCGCTCAGGCGACAGGGCTAAGGCCACGGACTGCCTCCACGAACTGTTCGATCTTTCGCGAGTCCTTGATGCCGGGCAGGATTTCCACCCCGGAACTTACATCGACCACATCGGGCCTCACGAGCCCCACGACGGCCGCGACCGTCTCCGGCCGAAGCCCGCCCGCGAGCACCAGCCGACCGCGAACCCGCTCTCGCGCCTTGCGAGCGAGCGCGAGCGGTAGCGCCACGCCGGCGCCGCCCGGTGCGTGACCGACGCGGGGCTCTACCAGCACTGCATCGGCCACATCCGCGGCCGAGGGGAGGCGTGCGAGGTCGCCCTCGTCCTCGAGTCGCGCCACGGTCCAGACCACCAGGCCCTCGCGCCTGAGCCGGAGCGCGTCGGCGGCGCCGTACTCGCCATGCAACTGGGCGCCCGCGAGCCCGCACGCGTCCCGGATTCGCAGGATTGCCTCGACCGGCTGGGCCCCGAACACGCCGAACACCGGCCGCCGGTTGGCCGCCGCGACGATCCCGGCGGCGCGGGCTGGATCGAGCGTCCGGGGCCCGCCGGCGAACACTACGCCCAGGTACGAGGCGCCGGCTGCGCTGGCGGCCGCCGCGTCCTCGTCCCGGGTGAGCCCGCAGATCTTCACCTCAACGACCATGGCGCAATACCCCAGCGAGCGAGCGCACCTGCGTGGCCGGATCCGCCGCCGCCGAGAGCGCGGTCCCGACCAGCACGCCGTCGGCGCCCGCGGCGGCCGCCCGCTCCACGTCGGCGGTGGTGCTCATGCCGCTTTCGGCGATCGCGACGCAATCCCGCGGGACCCGACCGAGTAGCCGCCAAGCGGCGTCCACGTCGATGCGAAAGGTGTCGAGGTCGCGGCTGTTCACCCCCAGCACGCGGGCCCCTGCCTCGAGCGCTACGTCGAGCTCCGCCCCGGTGTGAATCTCGACCAGCGCATCGAGTCCGCTGGTTCGGGTGAATCCCAGCAGCGCGCGGAGGCGCGCCACCGGCAAGGCGCGGACGATGAGCAGGACGGCCGAAGCGCCCGCCACCCGGGCCTCCAGAATCTGAGCCTCGTCGAGAATGAAATCCTTTCGGAGCACCGGAATCGCAACCCGACGCGCCACTGCCTCGAGATCGCCGATGGAGCCGCCGAAGAACGGCCCATCCGTGAGCACGGAGACTGCCGCGGCCCCGTGGCCGGCGTATCGCTCGGCCCGCTCCGCAGGGTCGAGATCGTCCCGGATGACCCCCGCGGAGGGCGAGCGCCGCTTCACCTCCGCGACGAGCGCGACCCGCCGGCCGCCGAACGCGGGAGTGAACCGGGGCGGGGTCGGCGCCGCAGCCGCGGCCCGCTCGAGCTGCGGTTCCCGGGCGCGGAGCTCGGCGAGGCCGGCGCGGGTGGTGTCGAGGATCTGCGCGAGGGTTGGGGCCACTCTTGCCCTTCGGCCAGTGTTCGGGTAAGGTTATTCGGGCTCTATTCGGTCACACACAGCCGATCATCGGAGACACCGGCATGCCGCTCACCAGACGCCAAAGCGAAATCCTCTCCTATCTCCAGCGCCACATCCAGGACCAGGGATACGCGCCGAGCTTCGAGGAGATCGCCGAGAAGTTCGGGTTCCAGTCGCTTGCCACCGTGCATGAGCATCTCACCAATCTCGAGCGCAAGGGATACATCCGCCGCTCATACAATGAGAGCCGGGCCATCGAGGTTCTGCCGCCTCGCGGCACGGCCGTAGCCACGGAAATTCCCCTGCTCGGCAAGGTCGCCGCCGGCACCCCCATCGAAGCGCTGATGCAGCAGGAATCGCTGGCGGTCCCCGACTCGATGCTCCCGCGCCGGGGCCCCAACTACGCCCTCAAGGTGGTCGGCAGCTCGATGATCGACGAACACATCGTCGATGGCGATTTCGTGGTGGTCCACGGCAAGCAGACCGCCGAGAACGGCGAGATGGTCATTGCGCTGGTCAACGGGTCGGAAGCCACCGTCAAAAAGTTCTACCGCGAGCCGGGCGGCTGGATCCGGCTGCAGCCGGCCAACACCTCGATGCAACCCATGCGATTCCAGGAGCGCGACGTCCTCATCCAGGGCGTGGTGGTCGGGGTGATCCGCAAATATTGAACTGCGTAAACGGTAAACAGTGAACGGTGAACGGGGGCTCCGGTGAACATCGGAGTCCCCGTTCACCGTTTACCGTTCACGCTTTCCTGGTGCAGCGGCGCGGAGCCTATCCAGGGCTGCGGCGCCGGCACCGCTGTCCAACGCCACCTGGGCTCGGCGTGCCGCCTCGGGGAACGACCATCCCGCGCCCGAAACATAGAGAGCGGCCGCGGCGTTGAGCAGCACCGCAACGCGCTCGGCCCCACCCTCGCCGCTGCGAAGCAGGCGCTCGATGCGGGCTGCGTTCTCGCTCGGCTCGCCGCCAGCAAGGCCGTCGAGACTGTCCCACCCGAGGCCCAGCTCCGCGGCATCGAGAGTCCATTCGCTTACTCGCCCATCGCGGATCTCCCACACCATGGTCTCGCCCACCGGACTGATCTCGTCCATTCCAACGACGCCGTGTACCACCAGCGCGTGGGTTGCCCCGAGCCGGCAGAGCGCGTCGGCCAGACAGGGACCTCGGGAACGGTCGGCAACGCCGACCACCTGGCGCCGGACCCCAGCGGGGTTCGCGAGCGGACCGAGCAGGTTCATGATGGTGGGAACCCCCAGCTCGCGCCGAGTGGGGCCCACATGACGCATCGCCGGGTGATAGCTGGGCGCGAACAGGAAGACGAGTCCTGCCTCTTTGAGCACGCCAGGAGCGCGCTCCGGCGCGGTCACGATGTCGATGCCCATGGCCTCGAGCACATCGGCCGAGCCCGAGCGGGAGGTGTAGCTCCGGTTCCCGTGCTTGGCGACCGGAATGCCCGCGCCGGCCACCACGAACGCCGCTGCGGTGGAGATGTTGAGGGTGGTTACGGACCCGCCACCGGTTCCGCAGGTGTCGACCAGGCGATCCGCCCCTTCGGTCACGAGCTGCACCATGGCGGCCCGCAAGGCGGCCGCGGCGCCGGCAATCTCCTCGGCGGTCTCCCCCTTGCGGCGGAGTGCCAGGAGCAGCGCCGCGATCTCCGGTCCGGTCGCTTCCCCACGCATCACGACGCCGAACGCCGCCGCCGCTTCGAGCGCGGAAAGGGAGTCACCCTGCGCGAGTCGGCGGAGGACCTGCGACAGGCTGATCGAGGCGGAAGCGGCGGTTTCGGTCACCCGGAAATCGTTGGTTGGAAGGCGGCGGCGACGCCCCAGGAAATGGTATCGGCAAACAGGGGCTTTTGTCAATTGTGACAAGGAGTTGCGTAGCTTGCCCGAACCCCGCGCACCGGGCTAGATTTCGCGCCTGATGCCTCCGACCTTTCTCGCGCTGGTGCACTTCGACGGCTGTCGATTCGTCGGCTGGCAGCGCCAACGCGAAGGCCGGTCGATTCAGGCCGAGTTCGAGCGGGTTCTCGAGCGCCTGGCCGGCCAGCCGGTAGTGGCGCACGCGGCCGGTCGCACCGACGCCGGCGTGCACGCCCTCGGACTGGGCGTAAGCTTCTCCCTCCCGCGAGCCTGGGAGCCGGCTGCGCTGCGCCGCGCGCTCAACGCGCTGCTCTCGCCCGATTGCTGGATCGAATCCGTCACTCCCATGCGCGCCGGGTTTCACGCCCGGAAAAGCGCCCTCACCCGCCGCTATCGCTACGACGTGGGCACCGATGACGCGAGCGCCTCGCCCTTTCGCCGGCCCTACGAGTGGGCTCTGGGCCGCTCGCTGGATCCGGCCGGCCTGGAGGCCGCTGCGGCGGTGGTCCGCGGCGAGCACGACTTTCAGCCGTTCTCAGTCCGAGGTCAGGAGAAGCCGCATTGGCGCTGCCGAATTACCGAGTCGACCTGGACCGAGCGCGCCGAGGGACGAGGCGTCAGTTATCACGTGGAGGCTGACCGGTTTCTCCACCATATGGTCCGCATGCTGGTCGGCACCATGGTGGACATCGGGCTCGGTCGCCGGCCGGTCGCCGACATGACCGCCCTGCTGGCGCGGGGGGACAATCTGGAGACCAGCCCGCCGGCCCCGCCCGAAGGACTGTACTTCGTATCGGCCACCTACCCGGACGACTGCTACCTCGAGGCGGACGCGCTGCCCTCTTCGCTGGAACAACCGGTGGCGGTGCCTCCCGCATGAGACGCCGGCTCGGGCCGTTCGCGCTGGTCCTAGTGCTCGCCGCGTGCGGTGAGAGACCGGCCGACACCGCGCTCGCCAACTCGCTCGCCGAAGCCCAGGAGCCGGCCCGGGTGGCCGCCCAGAAGACGGTGGCCGGTTCCCGGCGCACTGCGCTGGTCTCCGCGACCGAACGGGTCGCGCCCGCGGTCGTCTCGATCCATGTCTTTTCCCGCGAGCGCGTCGGCCCCAGCTCGCCGTGGGATTTCTTCTTCGTTCCTCAAGGCGCGGAACGACTGGTCGAGGGCTACGGCACCGGCTTCTCGATTCGGCCCAACGGCGTGATCGTCACCAATCAGCACGTCGTGGCCAACGCCCAGCGTGTGGTGGTGACGCTCACTGATGGGGCGGAAGTGGACGGCAAGGTCCTGGGCGAAGATCCGGTCACCGATATCGCGGTGGTGAAAGTGGACCGGAGCGGTCTGCCCACCATTCCGCTGGGAAAGAGCACCGACCTCATGATCGGCGAA
>DASQPE010000142.1:0-3055 GCA_035644115.1 Gemmatimonadales bacterium | reverse complement strand
ACCTTCACGGCGCCGGGCACGTACGCGTACCACTGCGACATCCACCCGGACATGAAGGGGTCGGTGGTCGTCAGTGGCTGAGGTTCCCAAGGCGAGGAACCTGGCTGCGGTGATCGCCATCGGGTGCCTCCTGGCCGCCGGGTGCTCCAAGGCCGGTACTCCGGGGAGCGGCACGCCGCCCCCGGCCAGTCCGGCCGCAGCAGCGGCGTCGCCGAGTGGGCCGCCCGCCCCTCCCGCGGCCCCTGCGGGCCCCATTACGATCACGTACCTGAACACCGCCATCGACCGGACCACCGAGGACGTCGCTGTGGGGACGAAGGTCGTCTGGATGAACGCAGAGACCAACGGGACTCCTCACAACGTCACCTCCGGAACCGTGCAGGGCACAGCCCCCCAGCCGGACGGGAGGTTCGCCTCTCACCGGATCGTCAACGCCGGCGAGAGGTTCGAACACAGCTTCACGGCCCCAGGGACCTACCACTACTACTGCGCGGTCCACCCGGCACAGATGCAGGGCACGATCAGCGTCCACTAGAGAAACCAGGCACCGAGCACCCGCCAGGGCGGGGCGTCACTCCCGGAGCGCGACCCCCTCGCCGGGGTCGCGCCCGGCGGGGAGCCGGCGTCAGTGCAGGTTGCTCGCGATCAGGGAGGCGAGGGCCGAGACGGCCAGGGCGGCGATCATGACCCAGGCCGCGACCACCACGACCTGCCTCCGCCGGCCGGGTCGCCGCCGTGTCCGCGCCATGGCGCCTATTTGATCACCGCAGAGCCGGGAGAGCATGACGGGAGGGGTCACGGGCTCTTACGGATCCTCGCTCAAATCAGTGACATCTCAAATGGGCTCTCCGGGCATGGATGTGGGCCCAATTTGGACAAAATGAGGGCCCTCGTTATTCGTATGGGATCGTTTGGATGTTTGACCGCGTGGCGCGGTCAAACATCCATTCATCACCTTCGGGTGGGGCACGCAAGCCCCCTTGCTGGCCCCGGCCCCGACCAGTGGCCTCTCGTTCGGGCTCGGGCCAGGCATATTTGCTAACCCGGCCCCCCGGGAGCCGGGAGCCCGATCTTTTCTCCAAAACTGGCGCTCACGGGCAGTTTTGGAGAAAAGTCCACATGACCGGGGGTCACCACCGAGGCATGGAATCCTGGTGATGGCCGTCGGGTGTGGTCGCCGATCCTTCTTGCAGCCGCGTGCGCGTGAAAAGTCTGGCGCGGGGCCGTGGGGACCGCTGAGTGTCGCTACGAGCACGAACCCCAGATTCCGCTTCCACCGTGGTCCCCTCCCGGCGGCCGAGGCAGGTGCTGGCTGTCGGTTGGATTCACGGAAGGGAGGGGGATGTGAAGCAGTTACTGGACCCGGTTGCCGGCCTGGACGTGCACCGGGACAACGTTGTGGCCGCCATCCGCACGGTGGGGACCGATGGCGAGGTCGCCTTCACCAAGGCGAGGTACCCCACGACCCGCCGGGGGGTCGCCGAGCTGGCGGCACACATGAGCCAGGCCGGGGTCGTCAGGGTGGCCATGGAGGCCACCGGCGTGTACTGGAAGTCCCTGTACTACTCCCTGGAGGGTCTGTTTCCGGAGCTGTGGCTGTGCAACGCCCAGCACGTGAAAAACGTCCCCGGCCGCAAGAGCGACCTCTCTGATGCGGAGTGGCTGGCCGACGTCGCAGCCCACGGCATGGTGCGGCCGTCCTTCGTGCCGCCCCCCGAGATCCGGGAGCTGCGCGAGCTCACCCGGTACCGCAAGACCCAGATCGACGAGCGGACGAGAGAGATCCAGCGCCTGGAGAAGACCCTTCAGGACGCCGGGATCAAGCTCACCTCGGTGGCCTCGGGGGTGTGGAGCGTGTCGTCCCGGCGGATCATCGAGGCGTTGATCGCCGGCGAGCGCGACCCGATCAAGCTGGCCAGCATGGCTCTCGGCAGGCTTCGCCCCAAGACCGCCGAGCTCGAGGAGGCCCTCGCCGGTCACTTCGGCGCCCACCACGCCTTCGTCTGTCGGCAGGTGATCGATCACATCGATTTCCTGGACGGCTCCATCGCCGCCCTGAGCGAGGAGATCGCCGCCCGGCTGCTCCCTTTTGAGGCCTCGGTGGCCCTGGTTTCCTCGGTGCCCGGGATCGGGGAGGTCAGCGCCCAGGTGATCGTCGCCGAGATCGGGGTCGACATGGCCCGGTTCCCCACCGCCGGACACCTCTGCGCCTGGGCGGGGCTGGCACCCGCAAGCCATGAGTCGGCGGGGAAGCGACGGCCGGCGGGGACCCGCAACGGCTCCCGGTGGGTGCGGCGCACCATGATCGAGGTCGCCCGGGTAGCAGCACGCTCCGGGGGGACCTACTTCTCGGCCCAGTACTCCCGCATCGCACGACGCCGCGGTCCGAACAAGGCCGCGGTGGCGGTTGCCAACTCGATGCTTGCCGCCATCTGGCACCTGCTCACGACAGGCGCCTTCTATGAAGACCCCGGTGCCGACTACTTCGAGCGCCGTCACGACCCGGTGCTGGAGGCGAAGCGGCTCCAGACCAGGATCGAGGCTCTCGGATTCGTGGTCACCATGACCCCCATGGCAGCTGCCTAGCGCAAACGCCCACCAAAACCGAAGCCAAACCTCAACCCCCCAGACCTGGGTGCCAGCGGCACGCGCCCCGGATCCGTTGCGAACGGGGGGATTCCACCCCAGAAGGGTACCGGGACAGCAACGTAACTCCATTCAAGCGAACCTCTTCTAGGGCTGCTCGGGCTCCCAGGGATCCTCGGTCGCACGAGCCACGTTCTCCGCAGCGTCGGGGGCGCCGCTCCTGAGGAGACGGACGATCCTCGGGGTCACCGCCGCCGCGATGGCTGCCTGCCCGATGAGATAGCCGAGCGCGGCGCCGCGGATGCCGCCGGCGCCGAGGAACGCCCACGAGAGGCCGAGGACGGCGAAGAATGCGGCCGCGTTGACCAGGGCGATCTCGCCCACCCGGCGGTGCACCCGGGCCAGGGCGTTGTGCAGCGTGGTCGCTGCGCGGGCGAGGACCGCCACGAGCAGGAGCCGCAGGACGGCC
>DASQPE010000141.1:0-8456 GCA_035644115.1 Gemmatimonadales bacterium | reverse complement strand
CGAACCCGCTGACCGCGACCGGGACCTTGGCCGGCGCCGCCGGGGCCGAGTCCGCGGCGGCCTTCGCCGTCGCGGAGTCCGTCGCTTGCGCGGCCACGGCCGCCGCTTGGGCGGTCGTCGCGGTCAAGACGAGTATGAATTCACATATCAGGCGCATGCTATCCTCCGATTTGGCCGGGTCAGCACGCCCGCACACCCAGGGCGCGAGGGCACGTTCCGCTCAATTGCCGGAGGAATCCGTGGCAGGGCACGCTAGGACAGTGCGAAAAGCGCGCTGGAACCCATGAAATTTTCGCTAAGAGCTTTCGCCCAGACTCCGGTAACCCCTGGCGAGACGATCACACCCCGGTACCAGCGCGGCGGACGGACGTTTGACATCCGTCGCCAACGACGGATAGCTTGCGGGCGTTACGCGGGACCTCCTCCCGCGTGCCTGAGGTGAACAAGGCACCACATGCTTGGCGCAAAAGAGACTCCGGCAAGGTTTTGCGACGTCGTTCGCGAGACCGACGTCCATCTCCACCTGGTGAGCGACTCGCAGCCGGACGTGCTACGTGAGCTGGTGGCATCCCTCGGCCTTGGCGCCGAGGACTGCGCGAGCGTCCTGAAGATCGTGCAGCGCCGCGAGTCGATGGGCTCCACCGGCGTGGGCCATGGTGTGGCAGTCCCCCACTGTCGCACGCTGTTGGTCGACCGATTGCACGTGGTCTTTGGCCGCCAGCCTCTGGGCGTGGCCTGGTGTGGAGCGGACGGGGAGCCCGTCCGCTTTTTCTTTCTTCTGGTCGCGCCTCCGCCCGAAGTGTCGAACGACTACCTCCCCATGCTGGGCAAGGTCGCTCGCTTCGCCAACGACCCCGACACCCGCCGCCGGCTGGGCGAGATACGGACCCGGGAGGAGTTCTTCCAGCTTATCGCCGCGGCCGGGCTCTAGCCCCGGCTCCGTAAGGCGGCCGGGTCACCTCACGCATGCCACCCTCCACCATCCTCGTGGTCGACGACGAACCGCAGATTCGGCGGGTCGTGAAGAACGCGTTCCAGAGCTCGGGAGCCAGGGTGGTCGAGGCTGCGACCGGGAGCGATGGGATCGATCGCGCCGCCGCCGAGCGGCCGGACCTCATCATTCTGGACCTCGGGCTTCCGGACATCGCCGGGGCGGACGTCTGCCGCGAGATCCGCAAGTGGTCGGGAGCGCCGATCCTGGTGCTGTCGGCCCGGCATTCCGATGAAGAAAAGGTGGCGCTGCTGGACGCGGGCGCCGATGACTACGTCACCAAGCCTTTCAGCACGCCCGAGCTCGAGGCCCGGGCTCGGGCGCTCCTCCGGCGGGTAGCGGCGCCCAGCGGGAGCAGCAGCATCGCGATCGGCGCCCTGGTCCTGGATCCGGCCGCCCACACCCTCTCCCGCGACGGCAAGCCGCTGCACCTCACTCGCACGGAGTGGGAGCTGCTGCGGGTTCTCATGAGCAACGCCGGCCGGGTGCTCACGCACCAGCACCTGTTCCGAGCAGTCTGGACCGGGCGCGCGTTCGGTGATGCCCAGCAATACCTGCGGGTATACGTGGCCCATCTGCGGCGGAAGATCGAGCCCGACCCGGTTCGGCCGCAGTACATCCACACCGAGGCCGGGGTCGGCTATCGGTTTGCGACCGCGACGGAGGTGTCTCCACGCCCCTGACCCGGCGCGGTCGCCTCTGGCGAGCCTGGGTCGGCGGTTTTCTGGCTCTGGCAGCGGTGACCGCCGCGATGTTCGCCTTTCGATCCCGGCTCGACAAGGCGCACACCGCGCTGGTGTATCTGCTCGTCGTGCTCGCTGGCAGTGTGCGAGGAGGGCGGCAGCTCGGCCTCGCCCTGGCGGGTTGCGCATTTCTGCTGTTCAACTGGTTCTTCCTACCGCCGTACGGCACCTTCACCATCCTCAACCCGCTCGACTGGCTGGTTCTCGTATCGTTTCTCATCGTCAGCGTCGTCGCGGCTCAGATGCTTCACCGCGAACAGATGGGCGCCGAGGAGGCTCGGCGGCGGGCCGACGAAGTAGACCGCCTGGCAGCGCTGGGGGCCGAGACCCTGAACATCGCCCGGCCGGACGAAGCATTGGACGCGGTGACAGCCGTGATTCGCGATACGCTGAAGGTGGCAACCTGCCGGATCCACGTGACGCCGCATCCAACCGGGCACGCAACCTCGCTCGATCCGCTGGTCGCCTGGGCTGCATCGAGCGGACAGACGGTCCTGCGGCACGGCGACGGAACGACCGGGCTGATCGCGGCCGGTGCGACGTTCGAGAGTGGCCTCGAAAGCGCGACCGGCGCGCGGGCCGTGCTGATCCCGCTGCGGGTTCGGGATCGCACGGTGGGGGTACTCGAGCTGGCGGACGAGGAGGACATCGCGCTCGACCCGGACCAGCGCCGGTTTCTGGCGGCCCTCGCGTACTACGCCGCGCTGGGCGTCGAACGCGCGCGGCTGTCGGCGGAGGCCGGTCGCGCCGAGGTGCTGCGAGAGGCCGACCGACTGAAGGACGCGCTCATCGCCTCCGTGTCGCACGACCTGCGGACGCCTCTCACCACGATCAAGGCGCTGGCCCACGACCTTCGCACCGGCGGGGACGACCGCGCCGCCACCATCGAGGAGGAGGCCGACCGGCTCAACCGCCTAGTCGCCGACCTGCTCGACCTCTCCCGGCTTCAAGCCGGCGGCGTACCCTTGCATCTCGAGTTGAACGCGGCGGACGACCTGGTAGGGGCGCTGGTGCAGCAGGTCTCGGGCGCACTCGACACCCGGGAGCTCAAGGTCATCCTGGAGGACGGGGGCCCACTTCTCGTCGGCCGCTTCGACCTGGCCCAGTCGCTTCGGGTGTTGGTGAATCTGGTCGAGAACGCACACAAGTACGCGCCCGCCGGGACGCCGATAGAGCTCCGGACCTCGCGGGACGGCGCCTTTGTCGCCCTCGCGGTGAGCGACTGCGGCCCCGGCGTGCCGCCCGAGGAGCAGGAGCGTATCTTCGAGCCGTTTTACCGAGCGCCCGGCAGGACCCCGGACGTCGGCGGCGCCGGTCTGGGGCTGGCGATTGCCCGGCGCCTGGCCGAGGCCCAGAGCGGCACGCTGAGGTACGAGCCCCGTGCCGGCGGCGGAAGCGTTTTTACCCTCCGGCTCCCCGCCGCCGACTTGGCTGAGGCCGACTTTTTGTAAGATCTTAGCGGTCCTTCGCCCCACCTTTGTGCCGCATTCACCCCCCGCCGACTATCATAGCGCCCAGCGTATGCACCGCCCGTTTGCGGGAGGCACCGAATGCTCGACCTGATCTACGTCCTCGGGACGATCCTCTTTTTCTGGGCCATGATCGCCTACGTCCGCGCCTGTGAGGCACTGGGCCACGACTCGGACAGTGTTGAGGAGCGCGGCTCATGAGCCTGGAAAACTGGATCGGCGGGGTGATCTCGCTGGGACTGTTCATCTACCTCTGCTACACGTTGCTCCGTCCGGAGAAGTTTTGACATGACCGCGAACGGCTGGCTGCAGATCGCGTTCTACTCGGTGGTCCTGCTCGCGCTGACCAAGCCGATGGGCATCGCCATCCTGAAGGTGTACGACGGTTCGGCGACCTGGCTCGGGCCGATCGAGCGGTTCATCTATCGGATCGGCGGCGTTGATCCGGAGGAGGACCAGCACTGGACCCAGTACGCGGCGGCGATGCTGATCTTCAGCTTCGTGTCGATGCTGCTGACCTATGTGGCGCTCCGGCTCCAGCATCTGCTGCCGTTCAATCCTCAGAAGCTGCCAGCCGTCGTGGACCGGCAGGCGTTCGAGACCGCAGCCTCCTTCACCACCAACACGAACTGGCAGTCGTATTCTGGCGAGTCGACGATGTCGTACTTCTCCCAGATGAATCAGCTCGCGTTCCACAACTTTATGTCGGCCGCGGCCGGGATTGCGGTGGCGGTGGCCCTGGCCCGGGGCATTGCGAGGCGCTCGGCCGGCCGCCTGGGGAATTTCTGGGTCGATTTGGTGCGCGGCACGCTGTATCTGTTGCTGCCCTTTTCCCTCATCGTTGCGCTGATCCAGGTGCAACAGGGCAGTATCCAGAATTTCCTGCCTTACCTCGACATCCATACGCTCGAAGGCGCCAAGCAGACCATCGCCATGGGGCCGGTTGCCAGCCAGGAGTCGATCAAGGAGCTCGGCACCAATGGCGGGGGGTTCTTCAACGCGAACTCGGCCCATCCGTTCGAGAGCCCGACGCCGCTGACGAACTTCCTTCAACTGCTGGGCATCTTCGTGATCTCAGCCGGGCTCACCTGGACCTTTGGCCGCATGGTGAAGAAGCAGGCGCATGGCTGGGCCTTGTGGGCCGCGATGTACATCCTCTTCATCGGCGGTGCCACGACCGCGTACTGGGCGGAGGCGAAGGGCAACCCGATTCACGCGGCGCGCGGAATCGACGTGGTGGCATCGGCGACCCAGCCCGGCGGCAACATGGAGGGCAAGGAGGTGCGTTTCGGCATCGCCAACTCGGCGCTGTATGCCACGATCACGACCGACGCGTCCTGCGGGTGCGTGAACAGCATGCACGACTCCTTCACGCCGATCGGCGGCATGGTCCCGCTGGTCAACATGCAGTTGGGAGAGCTGGTTTTCGGCGGCGTGGGCGCGGGGCTCTACGGCATGCTCATGATGGTGCTGCTGACGGTGTTCATCGCTGGCCTGATGGTGGGACGAACGCCGGAGTATCTCGGCAAGAAGGTGGAGAGCCGCGAGATGCGAATGGTCATGCTCTACGTGCTCGTGTTCCCCCTGGTGATCCTGGTGGCCACCGGCCTGTCCGTCGTGCTGCCCGCCGGCCTCAAGGGCCTGAACAACGCCGGGCCGCACGGTCTGACCGAGATCCTCTATGCCTTCACGTCCACGCCGGCCAACAACGGCAGTGCGTTCGCGGGCCTGACCGGCTCGACCTACTACTACAACACGATGTTCGGCTTTGCCACGCTGATCGGCCGCTTCGCGATGCAGGTTCCGATGCTCGCGGTGGCGGGTTTTCTCGCGGAGAAGAGGATTGCGCCGGAGTCGGTCGGTACGTTCCCGGTCACTACCCCGCTCTTCGTGGTGCTGCTCATTAGCGTGATCCTGATCGTGGGCGCCTTGACGTTCTTCCCGGCCTGGTCGCTCGGCCCCATCGTGGAACACCTGCTCATGCAAAGCGGGAGGCTCTTCTAACATGGCGCTCACCAAGCGGCCGCTGTTCGACCCGCCCATCGTACGGCGGGCGATCCGCGACTCGTTCGTCAAGCTGGCGCCGGCCCACATGGTGCGGAATCCCGTCATGTTCGTCGTGCTGGTCGGGAGTGTGTTCACCACGGTGGTCCTGCTGCGAGAGCTGGCGCGCGGCGCGCCCGACGTCGGGTTCATCCTCCAGCTCGCGCTCTGGCTCTGGTTCACAGTCCTGTTCGCGAACTTCGCGGAGGCTATGGCGGAGGGTCGGGGCAAGGCCCAGGCCGACGAGCTGCGCCGCACCCGGCGGCAGACCCAGGCCAAGCGGCTGCGCAACCCCGCCGACATCCGCAGTATCGAGATGGTCGCATCCAGCAACCTCCGGTCCGGGGACGTGGTGGTGTGCACTCCCGGGGACGTGATTCCGGGCGATGGTGAGGTCATCGACGGCGTCGCCTCGGTGGACGAGTCAGCGATCACCGGCGAATCGGCCCCGGTCATCCGCGAGTCCGGTGGCGACCGCTCGGCGGTCACCGGAGGCACCAAGGTCCTCTCGGATCAGCTGGCCATCCGGATCACTGCCAACCCGGGCGAGACGTTCCTTGACCGCATGATTGCGTTGGTCGAGGGGGCGGCCCGCCAGAAGACCCCGAACGAGATCGCCCTCACGATCCTGTTGTCGGGGCTCACGATCATCTTCCTGCTCGCGATCGCCACGCTGCAACCGCTCGCCGCCTACAGCGGCGGGCCGGTAGCCGTCTCCATCCTGATCGCGCTCCTGGTCTGTCTCATTCCGACCACCATCGGGGGCCTGCTCTCCGCCATCGGCATCGCGGGGATGGACCGCGTGGTGCAGCACAACATCATCGCGATGAGCGGGCGGGCGGTCGAGGCGTCGGGCGACGTGAACACCCTGCTCCTGGACAAGACCGGGACCATCACCCTGGGCAACCGGCAGGCGGTCGAGTTCGTGCCACTGCCCGGTGTCACGGTCGAGGAGCTGGCCGATCGCGCGCAGCTGGCGTCGCTCCCGGACGAGACCCCCGAAGGGCGCAGCATCGTCGTGCTGGCCAAGGAGAAGCACGGCCTCAGGGGGCGGACCCTGACGGAGGATGGCCGCGGGCATCAGCAGCAACCGACGTTCATCCCGTTCTCCGCCGCCACCCGGATGAGCGGCGTGAACATGGACGGCATCCAACTTCGTAAGGGAGCCGCGGACGCCATCACCCGGTGGGTTCAGCAGTACGGCATCGAGGTGCCGGCCCGGCTCAATCCGGCGGTGGAGCAGATCGCCCGTTCCGGCGGCACGCCCCTGGTCGTGGCCGAGCACACCGGCACCGCGACGCGAGTGCTCGGCGTGGTGCACTTGAAGGACGTGGTGAAGGGCGGGATGAAGGATCGGTTCGACCAGCTCCGCGCGATGGGCATCCGCACGGTGATGATCACCGGCGACAATCCGCTCACCGCCGCGGCCATCGCCGCCGAGGCGGGAGTCGACGACTTCCTCGCCGAGGCCAAGCCGGAGGACAAGCTGGCACTGATCCGGAAGGAGCAGGCGGGTGGCCGGATGGTCGCCATGACCGGTGACGGAACCAATGACGCGCCGGCGCTGGCACAGGCCGATGTGGGGCTGGCGATGAACACCGGCACCCAGGCGGCCAAGGAAGCGGGCAACCTGATCGATCTGGACTCGAACCCGACCAAGCTCATCGAGCTGGTCGAGATCGGGAAGCAGCTGCTCATCACCCGGGGTTCGCTCACGACCTTTTCGATCGCGAACGACGTGGCCAAGTACTTCGCCATCATTCCGGCGATGTTCGCCGCCACCTATCCCGAGCTCAATGCGCTGAACATCATGGGGCTCCACTCGCCCACGTCGGCCATCCTGGCCGCCGTGATCTTCAACGCGCTCATCATCATCGCCTTGATTCCGCTGGCCCTCCGCGGCGTCCGCTACCGGCCCGCCGGTGCTGCCGCGATCCTCCGGCGCAACTTCGTTATCTACGGCATCGGGGGCGTGATCATTCCATTCATCGGGATCAAGATTCTGGACGTGATCCTCGTCTTCCTGCACCTGGTATAGCCATGATCGGCAAACACCTCCGTCCCGCGATCGTCCTCACGCTGGTGCTCTGCGTCATCACGGGGCTGCTATATCCCGGCGTGGTGACCGCGTTCGCCCAGCTGCTCTTTCCCCGGCAGGCGAACGGGTCGCTGATCACGATCAACGGGAAGGTCGTGGGGAGCAGGCTGATCGGCCAGAGCTTCAGCGCGCCCTATTACTTCCATTCCCGGCCGTCGGCAGCAGGGAGCGGGTATGACCCGACCGCGTCGTCCGGCACCAACAAGGGGCCGACCGATCTGAAGCTGGCGGACACCCTCATCGCACAGGCGGTGGACAGCGCGGTGAAAAACGACGGGGCGAAGAAGGGCCAGATCCCCAGCGACCTGGTGACCTCCTCCGCGTCCGGCCTCGACCCGCACATCTCGCCCGCCAGCGCAACGCTCCAGGTGGCCCGGGTGGCTCGCACGCGGGGCGCGGACTCGGAGGCCGTGCAGACGCTGGTGGACCGTCACACCGAGGGACGCCAGTTCGGCTTCCTGGGCGATCCGCGGGTCAACGTCCTCGAGCTCAATATCGCGCTCGACAGCGCCTTCCCCCGCCGGCCCGGGTCGCGCTAAACCGGCTCCGCCTCACGCGCGTCGGGCTGCTGCCGCGCGTCGGCCGGCGGTCCGCCGCCCAACGGCAGGGTGAAGTGAAAGACGGCCCCGCCATCGGGACGATTCTCGGCCCAGATTCGGCCGCCGTGCGCAGTTACGATGCCCCGGCAGATGGTCAACCCGAGCCCCGCGCCGGCGCCGGGCCCCTGATCACGGGTGCGATAGAACTTCTCGAAGATCCTGGCCTCGTCGCCGGGCGGAAGGCCGGGGCCCCGATCGGCCACGTCCACCGTAACAGCTTGGGGGCCGGTGCGGGCGGAGATCTCGATCGGTGTGCCTGCCGGCGAGTACTCCAGCGCGTTCTCGATCAGATTGATGAGCACCTGCTCGATCAGGAGCCCGTCGATGAACACCGGCGGCAGGTCCGATGGCACGCTCGTCGTCACCTCGCGCCCGGCGAGCGGGTCGCCCATCCGGATCAGCGCCACGCCGATCACTTCCTCGATCGGCTGCCATTCCTTCTGCACCTCGAGCGCCCCGCTCTCCAGCCGCACCATGTCCAGCAGGTTTGCGACCATGCGGTTCATGCGTCGC
>DASQPE010000140.1:0-3825 GCA_035644115.1 Gemmatimonadales bacterium | reverse complement strand
TCGCCGAGACCGACGGCAGCTTCACCAACACCCAACGCATGCTGCAGTGGCATTTCAAGGCCGCCGAAGCGCCCGGCGACTGCCGCACGGACCTGTGGTTCACCTACCAGCTCGGGAAGCGGCTCAAGAAGTTGTATGCCGGCAGCACGCGCCCGCGCGACCAGGGGTTCTTGAATCTGACCTGGGACTACGAGCCCGACCGGCCGGGGCCAGTCGCGGGAGAGCCCGACGCCGAGAAGGTTCTGCGCGAGCTCAACGGCTACCACACCGGACACCTCGAGCAGCACCTCGCGGGCTTCGCCGACCTCAAGGACGACGGCTCGACCACCTGCGCCTCGTGGATCTATTGCGGGGTCTTCCCCGCGCCGGACCGCAATCTGGCGGCGAGCAAGGAGCCCGACCCCCCCGGTACGGTGAGCGCCGAGCTCCACTGGGGCTGGGCCTGGCCGGCCAACCGGCGCGTGCTGTACAACCGCGCCTCGGCCGATCTTGAAGGGCGGCCGTGGAGCGAGCGAAAAAAGTGGGTGTGGTGGGACTCGGCGCAGAAGAAGTGGACCGGCCTCGACACGCCGGACTTCGCGCTTACCAAAGCGCCGGACGCCCGCGGCGACCCGCACGCCATCGGGCTCGACGCTCTCTCCGGAAGCCAGCCGTTCATCATGAAGCCGGATGGGGTCGGCTGGCTGTTCACCCCGACCGGCCTTCTGGACGGACCGCTCCCGACTCACTACGAGCCGGTTGAGTCGCCGGTCAGGAATCCGCTGTACGGCCGGCAGACCAGTCCGGTGCTCAAGTACTGGAAGCGGGCCGACAATCCGCTCGCCGTCGTGGCGGACCCTCGTTACCCGTACATCATCACGACCTACCGGCTCACCGAGCACTACCTCGCCGGGGCCATGAGCCGGTGGAACCCCTGGCTCACGGAGCTGATGCCGGAGCTGTTCATCGAGCTGAGTCCGGAGCTGGCGGGGGAAAAGGGGATCGGCAACACCGACTGGGTGCGGATCACGACGCCCCGGGCCTCGATCCGGGCCAAGGCGCTGGTCACTCGGCGGCTCCGGCCGTTCCGCATCGGCGGACGGGTGATCCACCAGGTCGGCATGCCCTGGCACTGGGGCTGGGAAGGCGTGGTCACCGGCGACGTCGTGAACGAGCTGACCTCGATGGTGGGTGACCCCAACGTCACCATCCACGAAGGCAAAGCGTTCGTCTGCAACGTGGAGAAGGCCTGATGCCGGAGCCGATGGGTTTCTACACCGACACCACCGTGTGCATCGGCTGCAAGGCCTGCGAGGTCGCGTGCAAGGAGTGGAACCAGCTGCCGGCGACCAATGGCGGCTGTCATCAGATGAGCGGCGACAGCTACGACAACACCCAGCGGCTCGACGGGATTCACTGGCGCCACGTGAAGTTCGTCGAGCAGTTCGCCGAAAACCGCGAAGGCGGACGCTGGCTCATGATGAGCGACGTGTGCAAACACTGCGCGCACGCGGGCTGCCTCGAGGTCTGCCCCACCGGCGCAATCATCCGGACCGAGTTCGACACGGTCGTCATCCAGTCCGACGCCTGCAACGGCTGTCGCGACTGCATCTCCGCCTGTCCCTTCGGGGTCATCGACATCAACCCGGTCTCGGGGACCGCCGAGAAGTGCACCCTGTGTTACGACCGGCTGCAGGTCGGCATGGTGCCGGCCTGCGCCCAGGCGTGTCCCACCCAGTCGATCCAGTTCGGCACGATTCGCGAGCTCAAGCAGCGGGCGACCGCCCGGGTTGCGCAGCTGCACGGCCTCGGCGAGCAGCGTGCCCGGCTCTACGGCGCGGACGAGAACATGCTCGGCGGGCTCAACTCCTTTTACCTGATCGTGGACGAGCCCGAGGTCTACGGTCTGCCGCGGGATCCCAAGCTGCCGAGTCGCAACCTGGTCCGCAGCTCGCTGCTCTCGACTCTCGGGGCGGTCGCCCTGACCCTGCTGGGGCTGGCGGGGTTCCGCCACCGCCGGATGGAAGAGGTGGCGGCGACCGGGGAGAGGCGGCCGGATGCCTGACACGTTCTTTACCGCGTCGCCCCACTGGGAGTGGTTCATCATCCTGTACTTCTTCGTGGGCGGGATCGCGGGCGGCAGCTTCATTCTGGCGGCCCTGCTGGATTTCTTCGGGCGCCCCGCCGACCGGGCGCTCGTGCGACTGGGCTACTACGTCGCGCTCGGCGGCGTGGCCGTGAGCGGGATTCTGCTCACCGCCGACCTCCCCAGACCCGAGCGCTTCTGGCACATGTTGATCGAGTCCAATACCGGCCGGCCCATGTTCAAGGCCTGGTCGCCCATGTCGGTCGGAGTATGGGGAGTGAGCGGATTCGGGCTGTTCGCGTTTCTGGCATCGCTGGGCGCGGTCGTTGAGGCCGGGGTGTTCCGCTGGCGGGTGCTCGGGTGGGCGCCGATCCGGGCGCTGGCCGCGCGGGGTCCGGCGCTCGCGATCGCGGGCGTGGGAAGCCTGTTCGGCTTCCTTCTCGCGGGCTACACCGGCGTGCTGCTGGCGGTGTCGAACCGGCCGATCTGGGCCGACTCGTCCTTTCTCGGTCTCCTGTTCCTTGTCTCGGCGGCCTCGACCGCGGCAGCGTGCCTGATCCTGCTCGGGATCTGGCGCAAGGTCGCCAGTCCCACGGCGCTGGATCAGCTGGCCCGGTTCGACCGCGGCGCCATGGGGCTCGAGCTGGTGGCGCTGGTGCTGTTCCTGGGGTCACTCGGGCCCGCGGCGCGGCTGCTGTTTGGCTGGTGGGGGCTCCTGCTGGTGGTGGGAGTGGTGGGCGCCGGCATTCTGGTTCCCCTGGCGATGGAGCGAAGGGGCCGTAAGGCGGAGGCGGAGCCGGGCCATCGACGGCTGGCCCAGGCGTCGGCGCTGGTGCTGTTGGGGGGGCTGCTGCTTCGGGTGGTAGTGATCCTATCGTCGAACGGCACCCACGTGATTGGTTCGGGCGTGTCCTCCCGATGAGACCGGCCGACGTCGCCTTCGTGGTTGCGTCGCTGGCGGCGCTCGGCGCATCCACTACCGGATGCGTGAGCCCGGAGTCGGTGCGAACGCGCGGCGGCGGGCCGGGCGCCGACATCGGGAATCGCCGGGCCACCGTCGTCTTTCATCAGGGCGCGGTGATGTACTACCACACGCCATGTGCCACCAAGGTCGAATGCAAAGGACCCCCCGCGGTCTTCGGGAAGACCTGGAAGCCAGATTAGCCCAGCTCGAGCAGCGCGCGCCCGAATGGCGCTCCTGGCTCGATCTGCTTCGGGAGACGGTGCAGGCGGGCGCGGACCCAATCTGGGACGATGCGCTCGGTGCTCCGGGTTTCGCAGCGGAGCCAGGTCGGGTCACGCCCCTGCTGGAGGGTGCGGTTCTCCAGGTCGAGGCCCGTCAGGTTCGGGACCTCGCCATGCGCCTTGCCGGTGCGGCAGGCGAACGGGGCGGGCTCGATCAGTACCGTCCGGGTGACGAGGAGTCGCTCGAGCTTCTGGGCGCGACCCTGCGCCAGGACGCGGCGGCGCTCGAGGCCCTGAGCCGGGCGGCGGGAGTGGAGGGAGGCGTGCTGGGGACGGTGGCGCACCTCGTGGCTTGGCCCGTCCTCCAGGCGTGCGGCCGGCGGCTGGCGGAGCACGTTCCTCCGGACTGGCGGCAGGGATTCTGTCCGATCTGCGGCGCCTGGCCCACCGTCGCCGAGCTGCGGGGACTCGAGCGCAGCCGGCGGCTCCGCTGTGGGTGGTGCGCCGCCGACTGGGAGCTTCCCTGGCTCTGGTGTGCGTTCTGCGGCGAGCGGCGTCACGAGCACGTGGGATCG
>DASQPE010000139.1:0-3694 GCA_035644115.1 Gemmatimonadales bacterium | reverse complement strand
GATCTCGATCACGGCGCTGACGCGCTGCGGAGGGTCGCTGCCGACCGGAATGTCGTGCCACGGGTGAAATGAACGCATAGGCGGCAAGATACCGGCGCCCGGGATGAGGTCCAACCCGGGGCCGATAGGCAACGCGTTGCGTATCGGGATCGATCGCGGTAGCTTCGCTCGACCGCGCCACCGCGAAGCTCTCCCACGGGAAAAGGCTCGATGCCGCTCCGGATCCCGCTGTTGCTGGTCGCGCTGTCCCGCGCCGCCACCGGGGCCTCGGCCCAAGGCCCCGCCAGCGCCGCCATCGACGGCCGGGTGCTGAGCGCCGCGGATCAGAGCGGTCTCGAGGCCAGAGTAGTCGTCACCGATCTCCGCACCGCGCAACGCATCGAGCGCGCGAGCAGCTCGGACGGGCGATTCCACGTCGAGGGTCTCACGCCCGGCGGCCCCTACCTGATCGTGGCAGTGTCGCCCGGGTATCGCCCGGCGGAAGTGCGGGACATAGCGCTGGCGTTGGGCCAGCGGCTCCGGCTCGAGCTCCAACTGGTGCGTCAGGCCGTGACCCTGGACACGATCACGGTTACCGCGAGCCGTGAGCCCACGCTGAGCAAGGGGCGCACCGGCCCCTCGTTCGTGGTCAGCGATACGGTGGTCCGGCGGCTTCCGCTGGTGAATCGCGACTTCGTCGGGCTCATCCAGACGGCGCCCGAAGTGAACGGGACCGCGATCGCCGGCGCCAACAACCGGTACAACGACATCCAGATCGACGGCGCGGGGGACAACGACTACTTCGGGCTGAGCCGGGCACCGGGGCTCCCGGCGGTCAGATCGGCGTGCGATCGCTGCCCCTGGAAGCGGTGCGGGAGTTCCAAGTCCTGGTCGCCCCGTTCGACGTGGAGCAGGGCGACTTTACCGGCGGCCGGGTGAACGCGGTGACCCGATCGGGGACCAACCAATTCCACGGTGCGGTGTTCAACTACTACCAGGGCGCGGGGCTCACCGGTGAAGACTCGACCGGCGCCCGCGCATCGGACTTCTCCGACTGGCAGTTCGGGGGCGCCGTGGGGGGTCCCATCGTGCGCGACCGGCTCCACTTCTTCATTGCGGGCGAGCTGCGCCGCCGGGCCGCGCCCTTCACCGGCCCCGTCGTCGCCCCGGGGTCTGCCGCCGGGATCTCGCTGGACAGCGTGCAGCGATTCGTCTCGATTCTGCAGGGCTACGATCTCGATCCGGGCGGCTTCGGGCCCTACACGACCCATGACAAGAGCGAAAACGTCTTCGCCAAGCTGAGCGCGGTGCTGGGACGGTCGGGCCTGCTCGAGGGGTCGGTGAACTTCGCCGATGGCGACATTACCGACACCCTCGCGCCGCCGAGGACGGTGGGCGGCGACTATCGGCTGACGTCGGCCGGCTTCATCCCGAGCTCGCGCCAGTGGAGCGGCCGGCTCCGCTGGAGCACGGTCGTCGGCCGCCGGGCATCGAACGAGCTGCTCGGCGGCTATCTGCACGTGAGCGAGCCGCGGAGCCCGGCCTCGGTCTATTCCGGCATCTTCGTCGGCAACGTGGGCGATGCCGGCTTCGGCGGCGCGCGCCTCGTCGCCGGCGCCGACGCCGGATCGCAGCGGCTCGGCCTCACCCAGCGGGCGATCGAGCTCACCAACACGACGACGCTCGACTTGGGGAGCCACCTGCTCAAGGCGGGGGTGCATGCCGAGCTGCTGCATTTCGATTTTACGTCGTTGCCGAGCGCGACGGGGCAGTATCAGTTCGCGAGCCTGGCCGCCTTCGAGGCGGGCACCCCATCGCGGTTCATTCGGGGGCTCGCCCTGCGCCCGGGTGGGGCGGAGGCGGACTTTGGGGCGAACTGGTTCGGAGTGTTCCTGCAGGACCGCTGGGAGCCGGTCGCCGGGCTCGCCGTGACCGCCGGCGTCCGGCTGGATTTTCCGACCTTTGGAAACGCGCCGCAGACCAACCCCACACTCTTGGGGAGCGCACTGGGCGTGAATACGGGCGACTTCGTGGGCACGACGCCGCTCTGGTCGCCGCGCCTGGGGATCAACTGGTCGCTGCGGCCGGCCACGACCCTGCGGGGCGGGGTGGGGCTCTTTGCCGGCCCGGTGCCGTACAGCTGGGCCTCATTTGCCTACACCCAGACGGGCAACGACGCGGTGATGATCAACTGCAGCGGCGCTGCCGCGCCGGCATTCGTCCCCGATCCATCGGCCCAACCGACGGGCTGCCTCACGGCGGGCACGACGGCGGCGCCGACGGTCACCTACTTCGAGCCCGGCTTCAAGCTGCCGCAGGCGCTCAAGCTCGCGATCGGGCTGGATCAGGCGTTGCCGGGCGGCTTCGTCGCCTCGCTCGATGGCCTCTACCAGCGGGGGGTCAACAGCCCCTACATCACGAACGTGAACCTGACGGGCCCGATCGGCTCGCTGGCGGGCGAGGGAGGACGGGTGCTCTACGGCAGCATCGCGGCGACGAGCGCCAAGGGCGCGGTCCCGACGGTGACGCCCAGCCGGGTGACCAACGCCTTCGGGCCCGTGCTCCGGATCTCGGACCAGGGCGGCGACCGCACCTACCTGGTGACCGCGCAGGTGCGGCGCCGGTTCAGCGGCTGGCTGGAGCTCAACGCGGCGTACACCTACACCGACGCCAAGGATCTGATCTCGCTACGGGACGCGCAGACCGTCTCGAATTACGGCTTCGTCCCACTGGTCGGCACGCTCGCGACCCGCGGCCTTGCGACCTCGGTGTTCTCGACCCCGCACAAAGTCACGGTGAGCGGGACGGTAAACCTTCCCTGGGACGCGGCGGTCACGGTTGCGTACCTCGGCAGCTCGGGCACGCCGTACACTTATATCGTCAACGGCGACGCGAACGGTGACGCGGTGGGCAACCTCTCGGGGGCATTCGACCGCCAGGCCAACGACGCGGTCTACGTGCCGCGTGACGCCGCCGACATCAGCCTGGTGCGCGACAGCGCGACCCCGACCGGCTCGTTGCTGGTGGCGGATCCGGCGGCCTTCGCCAGGCTCGACCGGTTCATCCAGAGCCAGGCGTGCCTGCAGGGCGCGCGCGGCACCATCCTGAGCCGCAACGCCTGCCGCAATCCCTGGCAGAGCGTGCTCAATGCCCGGCTCGGCAAACGGATCGGCCTGTGGACCGGTCAGGCGCTGGAGCTGTCGCTCGACGCGTTCAACCTGCTCCACTTGATAAACGGAGACTGGGGACTGATCCGCCAGACCGGCACGCTCACCGGAGCCGGGACCGAAAACGTGGCGATGCTCAAGCTCCGGGGCCAGGATGCCACGAACGGCCGGAATCTCTACGAGGTCACGCTCCCGGTGCGCGACGCGATCAACGTGGAGGCCTCGCGCTGGCGGCTCCAGCTGGGCGCCCGGTATTCGTTTTGAGCGGCCGTTCGGTGCGAGGACTCGTCGTCGGTGCGGCTGCGCTGCTAGCGCTGGGTGGGGGCTGTGCGGGGACGCCGGCGAGCCCGGGCCCGGCGGTACCGCGGGCTGCGGACGACAGTCTCGTCATCTATCACGCAGGGAGCCTGGCCGCGCCGCTCCGGATCCTGGCCGACAGCTTCGCGCGGCAGACCGGTACCAAGGTTCGTCTCGCGTCCGGTGGCAGCGTGGTCCAGGCTCGCCTGGCCATGGAACCGGACGAGGCACCGGACGTCCTGGCGCTGGCC